>CAJUCU010000004.1:2827-52540 GCA_910585335.1 uncultured Bacilli bacterium | reverse complement strand
TAAATGTGGAAACTTTATTTGTTCGAAAATTATTTCCCGGGAAATAATTTGAGCACTTTTTAATTGATAATTTATATGTTCCACGTGAAACATAATTAAATATTAATATTTCTTTTGATTAGTAACG
Source organism: uncultured Bacilli bacterium (assembly GCA_910585335.1). Taxonomy (GTDB): domain Bacteria; phylum Bacillota_I; class Bacilli_A; order RF39; family UBA660; genus MGBC119817. The sequence goes on along the minus strand of CAJUCU010000004.1, from coordinate 52,413 downwards.
TTTTGTGTTATACTTTTTTTGTTAAATTGCATAGTGGGAGTGATATAATGTATCAAGCGTTGTATAGAAAATATAGACCTTTATTATTTGAGGATGTTGTCGGACAAAAGTCAATTGTTAGAGTATTGAAAAATTCTATTATTAGTAATCATGTGGCACATGCTTATATGTTTTTTGGTCCTCGTGGAACTGGTAAAACATCTCTTGCAAAAATTTTTGCTCGTACTATTAATTGTGAGCAGAATACGACTGGAGAGATTTGTCAAAATTGTAACAGTTGTAACTTGATGCTGAAGAGTGATAGTATCGATATTATTGAAATTGATGCAGCTTCTAATAATGGAGTAGATGAAATTCGAGAGTTAAAAAGTAAAATTAATTTGGTTCCCAATCAATTAAAATACAAAATCTATATTATCGATGAGGTTCATATGCTTTCAATTGGAGCATTTAATGCTTTGTTGAAAACTTTAGAGGAACCACCAGAACATGCGATATTTGTATTAGCTACTACTGATCCTCAAAAAGTTCCTGATACTATTAAGTCTCGTTGTCAATGCTTTAATTTTAAACGAATTAGCGATTTATATATTGTTGATAGATTACGCTTTATTTGTGATCAAGAAGAAATAGAAGTGGATGATAAAATTTTGAAACATATTGCTATAGCTTCTAATGGTGGTATGAGAGATTCACTAAGTTCTTTAGATATGCTTTATTCATCTTGTGGAAAAAAGATTACTATGCAAGATTATATAGAAATTAATGATTTAGTGGACGATGAAGAAATCAGTTTGCTTTTAGAAGAAATACTAAGTGGTAATATTGATGTATTTTTGAATCATATTGAGACACTTAATAATTGTGGAAAAAACATTATTCAAGTTTGTGAAATGTTATTGCAATATGGACATAACTTAATAATAGATTTTTACAAAAATAACAATAAATTGAGTTTTGATTATACTTTATTGGAAAAATTTTTGTTTTTATTAAATGAAAAACTTTTTGAGGTTCGGAGAGCTTCCAATTCCAAAATATTTATAGAAGTCTTAGTGTTAAAATTTATTAATGAGAATATTTTGTCTCCTCAAATTATTTCCCGGGAAATAAAAATAGAACAAAAATTCGATAAACTACAAAACGATGCAAAAGACGTTAATGTTGAGAAGAAACCTGTTGTGGATACAAGCAATCATAATCCAGTTGTAATAGAAGAGGAAAAGGTGTCTATAGATAAAAAAGAGAGCTTTGATAATGATGATTCTTATGATAAAATAGAAAGTGATTTCTTAGAAAAATACCATGAGATAATGAATATTCGAGTTAATAATGCTTTGAGTAAGGCAAATAAAGAGATTTTGATTCAAATAAAAGAGAAAATGCCTTTATTAAATGAGTATGTTTTTGATCAAGAAATTGGGTATTTAGTTTGTGCATTGCTCGATGGGACACTTCGTGTAGCTAGTGACGAGATTGTGGTTATTAGTCTTGAATATGATTCTATGATTGATACTAATCTTAAGAATATGGAAAAATTGTCTAATATTTTTCATAAAATTACAGGAGTTGAGCAGAAATTAGCTTTTATCACAGATACTGTATGGAATTCTAAGAAACAAGAGTATATAGCTAAATTACAAAATGGTGAAGGGTACGAATATCTGGATGAACCAGCTTTACCTGTTATGAAAAGTTTTAAAAAGCGTGATCCATTATTAGATCATGCAGAAAAATTATTTGGTGATATTGTAGAGGAGGAATAAATATGAATATACAAGCAATGATGAAACAGGCGCAATCATTACAGAAAGAGATGATGAAGGCAAAAGAAGAGATTGATGGAACTGAATTTGTAGGAGAAAGTTCTGGTGTTAAAGTGACTGTCAATGGTAAGAAAGAAGTTTTAAAAATCGATCTTGATAAGAGTATGAAATTAGATTCAGATGATATTGAAATGTTAGAGGATATGTTGTTAGTTGCGCTAAATAGTGCGATGAAGCAGGTTGATGATTTAACGGAACAAAAAATGGGAAAATTTGGTAATATGTCAGGGTTGTTTTAAATATGTATCCAGATAGTCTTCAAGAATTAATTCAAGGGTTTAGATATTTACCGGGGATAGGTGAAAAAACAGCAGAGCGTTTTGCTTTTGCTGTTTTAGAGTTGGATGAAGAAAAAGTCGACTTACTTGTTGAAGGACTTAAGGATGTGAAGGAGAAGATACATTCTTGTAAGGTTTGTAATGCTTTGACTGAAGAAGAGCTTTGTACTATTTGTTCTAGTAAAGATCGTGTTACTACTACTTTATGTATTGTGGAAGATCCTAAAAGCATTATTTTATTTGAAAAATTAGGTATATATAAAGGATTGTATCATGTTTTAAATGGATTGATTTCTCCTTTAGATGGGATTAATCCAGAGGATATAGGTATTAATCAATTGTTGGAGCGTTTGACTGCAGGACAATTTCAAGAAGTTATTTTCGCCTTTCGTCCTAGTATAGAGGGAGAGACTACTTCTCTTTATATTAAGCAAATTCTAAGTGGATTAAATATTAAGATTACCAAACTTGCTAGTGGCGTGCCAATGGGTGCTGATATGGAATACATTGATGCTCTAACATTAGAGCGAGCATTGGATGATAGAAAAGAAGTAACATAATTTTTATCTGTTTTCATATTCTGTATTAGGTGATTATAGTGAAAGAAATAATTAAATATTGTAAGCGGATTGTGTTAGGTGCCTTTATTCTTTATGGTTATAATGTTATTGCTGTTAATTTTAACATGGTTGTTCCCATTAATATTATTACAGTTGGTTTAATTGGTTTTTTAGGAGCCCCTGCTTTAGTGGCACTTATTTTATTGAAACTTATGATATTGTAGATGTGAGGTAGAGATGGAAGAAATTGTTGTAGAAAAAAAAATATATGATATTATTGATAATCAAATAGAAAAAAATATGTTATCTCATGCATATTTAATCGAAACAGGCGATTATGATAATATAGAATTATTTATTAATACACTAGGTAAGAAAATTTTATGTTCATCTCATGCTAGTCATATGGATGGGGAAAGCTGTTCTATTTGTAGTTTGATTGATTCTAATCAATGTGTTGATTTTAAAACTATTGTTCCTGATGGAAATAATATTAAAAAAGAGCAATTGCTTCATGTAAAAAAAATGTTAAAGACGACTTCTTCTAGTTTTTATCGTATTTATGTTATTTTTGAAGCGGACAAGCTAAATTCTTCATCTGCCAATACTATTTTGAAATTTTTAGAAGAACCTGAGCAAGGAATTATAGCATTTTTAGTAACAAAGAATCGTTATCAAGTGATTGATACACTTGTTTCTAGGTGTCAAATTTTAAGTCTTCATAGTCATTACTCTATGGAACAGTTTTCTGATACTGCAAGATTTGTAGAAAAAATTACTGCTAATGTCAATTTCTATTTGGATTTTAAAAGCATTTTAGAAGAGGATATGCCTGATAAAAATGTAGCTCAGTCATTACTCAACGATATAGAATTTTTCTTTCATCAAGTTTTACTTTCAAAAAATGGTCAGGATACTAGCTTAGAGATTACATCTGCTTTTGAAAATATAAAAAAAGAGAGTATAATAAAATATATTTCTATTATTGAAGAGGAAAAGTCAAAGCTTATTTATAATATAAATTATAAATTATGGTTAGATCATTTATTAGTTCGTTTTTTGGAGGTGTTAGATTGATAAAAGTAGTTGGTGTGTATTTAGATTCATTACAAAGCAAATGTTATGTTTCTCCAGATAATTTAGAGTTATTTAAGGGACAGGCTGTTATTGTAGAAACAGATAATGGTTTACAGATTGGTGATACAGTTACTGATGTTTCTTTAGAAAAGGAAGAAAATGTAGTTTTACCATTAAAAAAAGTTCTTCGTTTGGCAACAAAAGAGGATTTAAAAAAGCGTGATTATTTGAAAAAAGAAGCAGAAAAGGCGTTAAGAACTGCTAAGGAATATGCTAAAGATCTTAAGCTAAATATGGTTTTTGTAGATGCTAATTATACTTTTGAGAAAAGTCAGCTCTTTTTTTCATTTGTTGCAGATAGTCGAGTTGATTTTAGAGAACTTGCGAAACGATTAGCACAGAAGTATAAGACACGTATAGAACTTAGGCAAATTGGTGTTAGAGATAAAGCAAAAAAAATAGGTGGATTAGGACCATGTGGATTATTTTTATGTTGTCATTCTTTTTTAACAGACTTTAATAGTGTATCTATTAATATGGCAAAAAATCAGATGCTAGCATTAAATCCTTCGAAGATTAATGGTGTTTGTGGACGTCTTTTATGTTGTTTAAATTATGAAGATGATACGTACAAGTATTTAAAGAAAGATTTGCCTAGTATTGGGACTGTTGTTCAAAAGAAAGAAGGAACAGGAAAGGTTGTTGCTGTTAATATTTTTAAGAGGACCTATCAAGTAGATTTTGGTTCTAAAGGAGTTCAAGAATATAGTAATGAAAAATGATAAAGTTATACCACTTTGTGATATTGTTGGTTTTCATGATATTAAAATTTATCAGCCATCTAATTCTTTCAGAATGACAAGTGATTCTTTAGCACTTGCTAATTTTGTTGAATTAAAGTATACAGACCGAAATATTTTAGATATTGGCACTGGGTTAGGGGTGATACCCTTGGTATTAAGTTTACGAGGTGATTTTCATATTACTGGTGTTGAAATAGACGAAAATATTTCAGAAGTTGCTCAAATGTCTGTAGCATATAACAAACTAGAGAATCAAATTAGTATTTGTAATCAGGATATTAGGGATTACTCTAAGTTTTGTGATCCTAATATTTTTGATATCATTGTTTCAAATCCACCATATTTTTCTGTAAGTGATGGTCATTTAAACTCTAATGATGTGCTGCGAAATGCTAGACATAATACAACTTTGCAGTTAGAAGATATATTTAAGATTGCAAAGAAGCTTTTGAAAGACCGTGGGCGTCTTGTCTTAGTTTTTACTACAGATCGATTATTTGAAGTGATTGATTTGTATCAGCAGTACCATTTTTCAATTAAGAGAATGCAGTTTATTCATGGTGGAACAGATAAATGTGCTAAATCATTTTTAATTGAAGGATCTAAAAATGGAAAATCAGGTGCCAAAGTATGTGCTCCGCTTATTCTTAAGTGAAAGGAGAAAGATTTATGAGTCAAAAAAGTTATGAAAAGCAGTCTGGTCTTTATTTAATACCAACTCCGATTGGCAATTTAGAGGATATTACGATTCGTGCATTGAGGATGCTCAAAGAAGTTGATTATATTTTATGTGAAGATACAAGGACTACAGGAAGCTTATTAAAAAAATATGATATTAAGAATCGTTTGGTTAGTTGCCATGAATTTAATGAAGATGCTATTAAGGGACGAATAGTTGAGGATTTACGTTCTGGACTAACTATTGGACTTGTAACAGATCAGGGGACTCCTATTATTAGTGATCCAGGTTATAAAATTGTTCAGGAAGTCGTAAAAAATAATCTTAGTGTGGTTGGATTACCTGGTGCTACAGCTTTTGTTCCAGCCCTTATTACGTCTGGTCTTTTTCCTTCTCCATTTATATTTTATGGATTTTTAAATGCGAAAGATTCTAAACAAATGAAAGAGTTACAGATGTTAAAGAATAATACTATGACTATGATTTTTTATGAGGCTCCTCATCGAATAGAAAAAACGTTAAAAAATATGCAAGATGTTTTAGGAAATAGAAATATTAGTTTAAATCGTGAAATTTCTAAAATATATGAAGAAATTTATCGTGGAACTATTTCAGAAGTATTAGAAGAGGGAATTATATTAAAAGGGGAAATGGTAATTGTTGTCGAAGGGAACCATGCTCAAGAAGATTATACTAACTTGACTATTTTAGAACATGTCTCTATGTATTTGGACGATGATATCAGTGAAAAAGAAGCGATTAAAATTGTGGCGAAAGAGCGTAATATTGCCAAAAGTATTGTTTATCGCGAATATCATAATAGTAAGGAGGAAAAAAGATGAAATTAGTAGTAGGACTTGGAAATCCAGGAGATGATTATGATAATACAAGACATAATACTGGTTTTTATATGCTTGATTTATATTTAGAATCCAAAGAACTTACTAATTATAAAAGTAAATTCAATGGTCTTTATATTATGGCATCTATAGATGGTGAAAAGGTAATCTTTTTAAAACCTCAATCTTTTATGAATCTATCAGGAGAAGTCATTAGAAAATTTGTGGACTTTTATAAGATTCCTATAGAGGATGTATTTGTGATTCACGATGATTTGGATATTCCAATTGGTAGTTTCAAATTGAGAAATTCAGGAAGCAGTGGTGGTCATAATGGATTAAAAAATATCGAGGCACACCTTAAGACGCAGAAATATAAAAGATTAAAAGTTGGTATTTCTCACGTTGATAGAGAAGATACTATTGATTATGTGTTAGGCAAGTTTACTAAGCACGAACAGGAAATTATGGAAAAATTAAGTATTATTGTTGGCAATCTCTTAGATGACTTTTTTAAAATGGATTTTGATAGCTTAATGAATAAGTATAATCGAAGGATTAGGTGATAATATGAGTATTTTTACGAATTTAATTCAGATTCCAAAGAAAGAAAACATAGGTATAGTCAATCTTACCGATGAGTTTTTTTGTGTTTATTTAAAGACTTTGGCTGAAGTGAATCAAGAAAACGTTTTAGTAGTAGTCAATTCTTTATTTGAAGCCAATAAGCTTTATAAAGATTTATTAGTGTATACAGATTCTGTTTCTCTTTTTCCAATGGATGATTTTTTAACTAGTGAAGCCATTGCTATTAGTCCTGATTTGCAAATGTTACGAATGCAAACATTGATTGATCTTTCTTTAAAAAAGAAACAAATTATTATTACTAATTTAATGGGATTTTTACGATTTTTACCTAATCCTGATGATTTCTACCATGCCTTTTTATCTTATAAAATAGGTAATGAAGTAAGTTCGAAAGATTTAATTTCTAATCTTTTAAAGTTAGGATATCACCGCGAAGCGATGGTTACACAAACAGGCGAGTTTGCTGTTCGTGGATTTGTAATTGATATTTTTCCTGTTAATTTTGAACATCCCATTCGTCTTGAATTTTTTGGGGATGAAATTGATGAAATCCGTACTTTTCAAGTTGGCAGTCAACGTTCCTTAGAAAAATTAGAAAGCATTAGTATCTATCCTTGCTGGGAATTTATTGTTGATGAAGAAGTTTCAATTGAAAAACAAAAGCAGAAATATTTGCCTGATTTTTTAGAACAAGTTTTTTCTATTAAAGATTATTTGACGGATCCTGTTGTTATTTATAAAGATTATTCACAATTAGAAGTTAGTGAAAGAACACTTCGTGAAGAAATTCTTACCTATCAACAAACAAAAGATTTAGAATATCAAGGTTCTTATATGTTTTATTTAAAAGAGTTGTCTGCTAAAAAAGAAACTTATTATATGAACCTAGATAATTTAATTACGCATGATGATATTTTCCTTTTAGATTATAAGATTAAAACGGTTTCTTCTTTTCAAGAAGATATTGATGCAATTAATCGATATTTAAAAAATAGTTTGAAAGAAGAGAAAACAATAGTTATTTGTTTAAATAAAACACAAATATCTCATTTGATTCCTAAGCTTTCTGTTCCATATATTGAGACAGATGAAAATCATATTAAGACACATCAATTAAATATTATTGAAAAACCAATCAATCAGGGATTTATTTTTGGTGATTATATATTTATTTCACAAAATGAGCTTTATCATGAAAAAAAACAAATGAAGAAGAGTCAATCTAATTTTAAATATACTTCTAAAATAGAAGATATCAATAAGTTACAAGTTGGAGATTATATTGTTCATGATGTACATGGTATTGGTATTTATAATGGAATTCGTGTTCTTACTCAAAATGGGGTAAATAAGGATTATTTGGAATTACTTTATAAAAATAATGATAAATTGTATATTCCAGTTGAGAAGATTGATTACTTAAATAAGTATAATGGAAAAGAAGGAAGTGCACCTGCTGTTCATTCGCTTAGTGGTAATGAATGGGAGAAAACAAAACGACGTGTTTCTCAGAAAATTGCTGATATGGCGGATCAACTTTTAAAACTTTACGCAGAGCGAGAGAGTAAGAAAGGCTTTGCTTTTTCTAAAGATACGGCTATGATGGCAGATTTTGAAGGTGATATTCCTTTTGATCTTACTGCGGATCAAAAACTTGCTATTCGTCAGATAAAAGTAGATATGGAATCTATACAGCCTATGGATCGTCTTCTTTGTGGTGACGTTGGGTTTGGAAAAACTGAGGTTGCTTTTGTTTCGGCCTTTAAGGCTATTTTAGATTCTAAACAAGTACTTTTCTTGTGTCCTACTACTATTTTATCTAATCAACATTATGAAAATGCTTTAAAGAGATTTCAACATTTTCCTGTTCAAATTGCATTATTAAATCGTTTTACGTCTGCACGTGAAGCGAAACGAATTATGTCAGGCTTAAAAGATGGAACGATTGATATGGTTTTTGGTACACATCGTCTTTTAAGTGAAGATATTAAACCAAATGATTTGGGATTATTAATTATTGATGAGGAACAACGTTTTGGAGTGGCACATAAAGAAAAAATTAAACGATATAAATCCAATGTTGATGTGTTGACTTTAACTGCTACACCTATTCCTAGAACATTGCAAATGTCAATGACAGGAATTCGAAGTCTTTCTTTAATTGAAACTCCACCTGTTGATCGTTATCCTATTCAAACTTATGTGATAGAAGAGAATAATCAAATTATAAAAGACGCTATTTATAAAGAACTTTCTCGTGGAGGCCAAGTGTTTTTGCTTTATAACAGAGTAGAATTAATTGAGAGGAAAGCTGAAGAGATTGCTCGTCTTATTCCTGATGCTAAAATTACGGTTGCTCATGGTCAGATGACAAAGTTGCAGCTTGAAAATAAAATGATTGATTTTATTAATCATGAATATGATATTTTAGTTTGTACAACGATTATTGAGACTGGTATTGATATTCCTAATGTTAATACTTTAATTATTTTAGATGCTGATCGTTTTGGATTGAGTCAACTTTATCAAATTCGAGGACGTGTTGGTCGAAGCAATAAGTTCGCTTATGCCTATTTGATGTATAAACCTTTTAAATCATTGACAGAAACTGCCATTAAACGACTTAATGTTATTAAAGAATTTACAGAACTAGGTAGTGGTTTTTCTATTGCAACGCGAGATTTATCTATTCGTGGTGCAGGGGATATACTTGGACGTGAACAAGCTGGTTTTATTGATAGTATAGGGATTGATTTATATTTAAGACTTTTAAACAATGAAGTAGCAAGACGTCAGGGAAAGGATATTTCAGAAGAAGAGGAAGATACCAAACCCCTTATTAATGTTGCTACACATATTGAAGATGACTATGTAAGTGAAGAAGATTTGAAAATCGAAATTCATAAGTTAATTAATACAATCGATAGTAAAAAGAGATTAGATCAAGTTAGAATTGAATTAGAAGACCGATTTGGAAGAATTAACGAAGATATGCTTATTTATATGCACGAAGAATGGTTTGAGAAACTTGCACGTAGTATTCCTGTTAAAAATTTTAGACAGACTAAGAACTCTATGGAACTTTCTTTTTCTAAAGAAGTTATAGAAAGACTTGATATGGAACAATTATTTGTGGATGCTTGTCAGATTTCTATGATGTTTCGGTTTAAAACTTTAGGTGAAGTATTGGTAATTATATTAGATACGATTAAATTAGAAGAACATCCACTTTATTATTTGTGTCAATTATTGGAAAAAATAGATTGTTATTTGAATCAAAAATAGTTGCGTATGATTTTCTTATTGGAAAATTTTATTAGTAACTTTTTTTGTATTGTAAATTTTTTGTCTAAAGATATTGACTAAAAAAATAATGCCTGTTATTCTTTTAATTGTAATAATAGATGGAGGTGTTTGTTTTGATAGAAGTAGAAGAGTTAGAAAAGCAACATTTGGAATCATATAAAAATGCAGTATTGGAGTTGATTTCTAATAATACAGAAACTCTTCTTTCAGAAGATATTGCTTCTCTTTTAAAACAGCCACCGCTTGATTCTATGGACTTAATACGTTCTAAATTAGTAAGTTTATCCAAAAGATCTCAGGTAATTTTGGATACAGAGGCAGTTAATGGATTGTTGCAGAAATACCGTCATCATTTAGTTGATTCTTTTTCTGATATATTAGAAGATCGTATTTCTAAACTAACTGACTTAGTAAAGAATTTTTCACCTGTTAAATCATCTGATATTATTAAATTTCCTAAAAAGGAATTTGGCATTATCAATAAAAAAATAAAAAAAGAAGCTAAGAAAAAGATTATGGATTCTAATCAAGTGTTACTCTTGGGATTACCAACTTTATTTAAAGAAGATACTAATGAAAATGAAAAAAGTAGTGTTATCGTTGCTATGGAGAAGTATTTAACTAGTTTTTATAGTAAAGATTTACTTGAAAGTATGGAATTAAAAATTGTGATTAAAGATACAACCTTGATTAACAGTTTATTAGAGCAAGGAGAACGCTATTTGTTTACGAAAGAAAACTCTCATTTATTTGATAATATATCTGCTAAAGACTCGAAATGAGTCTTTTTTTTTGAAAAGTTTACTAAATGGAAATATTTACCAAGTAAATTTATATAGATAAAATCTATAATATATATAGAAGAAATTATTAAGGTATAAAGTTATGAAAATAGCAAATGATAATTGTAGAAAGAGAGGAATCATAATGAAAACAACTGGTGTAGTAAGAAGGATAGATGATTTAGGAAGAATAGTTATTCCTAAAGAAATTAGAAGAACCTTGCGAATAAGAGATGGTGAATCTTTAGAAATATTCGTAGATAGAGAAATGATTGCTTTAAAAAAATATTCTTCCATGGATGATATGACAGAAATCGCTAAAACTTTAGCAGATACAATTAGTTCTACAATTAAAAAAAATATATTTATTACAGATCGTGATAAGTTCATTGTGACTACTGGGGAAGAGAAGAAAAAGTATTTGGGTAAAACTATTTCTAGGATCTTAGAGCAACATATGAATGAACGAGAAATGCTAATAGAGAAGAACCTTCATTTTGTTGAACTACTAGATGGTAAAAAAGAAGAATACTCATATATTATCAATCCAATTAATGTTAAAGGTGATGTAGTTGGTTTAGTCATCATTTTATCTCAAGAAGAAGCAATGAGCGATACAGATGAAAAAATTGCTGTAGTAATGTCAGATTTTTTAAGTAAACATATTGAAGAATAATAAAATACATGTTATAATCCTCTATATCATTTATTGTGTTGATGAAGAGTTTTATAATTGATGGTTAGTATAGAGAGTTCTTGTTGATGGAAATAGAACCTAACTGGTTATAAAATATGGCTTCTGAGCTATTGAGTCGATAGGTAGGCTTAATCGTATATAGGCGTTAACTATTTAAGGGTATAATGAAGTTATTATAAAATAAGGTGGAACCGCGGGGAAACTCGTCCTTATATTTATAATAACTTTTGTTTTGATGGGAGGAATTTGAATGAGTAAAAGTTTTTATATTACAACGCCAATTTATTATCCTAGTGGTAATTTTCATATTGGTCATTGTTATACGACGATTATCGCTGATGCAATTGCGAGATATAAGAGACTAAAGGGGTATGATGTTTATTTTCAGACTGGTACTGATGAACATGGTCAGAAAATCGAAAATAAAGCAAAAGAAGCAGGTATTACACCAAAAGAATATGTAGATCATATTGTGTCTGATACGATTCATTTATGGGATACTCTTCATATTAGTTATGATAAATTTTTTAGAACTACGGATAAGATTCATGTTGAAGCAGTTCAAAAAATATTTACGAAATTATATGAACAAGGAGATATTTATAAAGGAGAATATAAGGGACTTTATTGTACTCCTTGTGAATCTTTTTGGACTCCAATACAATTAGTAGACGGTAAATGTCCTGATTGTAATAGAGAAGTTCATGAAGTTAGTGAAGAGGCTTATTTTTTGAAACTTTCAAAATATCAGGATCGATTGGTAGAATATATTGAGAGTCATCCAAATTTTATTCAACCAGAGTCTAGAAAAAATGAAATGATTCATAATTTTATTCAACCAGGATTACAAGATTTATGTGTTTCTAGAACTAGTTTTCGTTGGGGAATTCCTGTTCCTTTTGATGAGAAACATGTTGTTTATGTTTGGGTTGATGCTTTGACTAATTATATTACGTCTCTTGGATATATGGGAGAAGATGATTCTTCATTTCAAAAATATTGGCCAGCAGATTTACAGTTAGTTGGTAAAGAAATTGTAAGGTTTCATACTATCATTTGGCCTATTATATTAATGGCTTTAGGTTTAGAACTTCCTAAGCAAGTGTTTGGACATGGTTGGTTAGTTATTAATGGTGAGAAAATATCTAAGTCTTTAGGAAATTATAAAGATCCTAGGGAATATATTGAGAAATATGGAGTAGATGCTGTTCGTTATTATGTTTTAAGGGAGGTTTCTTTTGGAAGTGATGGGGCTTTTTCAGAGGAAGCTTTGATTACTCGGACGAATGCCGATTTGGCTAATAATTTAGGAAATTTAGTTAATCGTACTTTATCTATGGTTCATAAATATTTTGATGGAAAGATTACTAATCCAAATGCATCAGAAGAGATTGATGTTGAACTTACTTCTATGATTTGTAATTTATCATCTATTGTGGATGATAAAATGGAGTCTTTACATGTTAATGAGGCTATTGAAGCTATATTTGAAGTGCTTCGAAGAGCGAATAAATATATAGATGAAACAATGCCTTGGGTTTTGGCAAAAGATGAGACTAAAAAAGATCGATTGGAGACAGTTCTTTATCATTTGTTAGAGTCTATCCGAGTTTCTGCGGTTTTACTGGAAGCATTTATGCCTGATACTAGTAAAGAAATATTAAGACAGTTACAAATCGATGATAAAAGTCTTTCTTATCAAGATACATTATGTTATCAAGTTGGTAGTCCCAGTCCAATCTTTGAGCGAATTGATAAAGATTAAATTTTATATAAAGTTGTCAATTTTACAGAAAAAGGAAATATTTAGTGTTTCTTTTTTCTTTGTTTTTTGTTACTATGAAATGGTAGTGTGGTTGTAGTAAAAACTTTAGGAAAGGAATGGCGAATGATGGAAGATACACCACAACAATATATACCACAGTTTTTAATTAAGCTTGCTAATATCAATACTTTTTATCTTGTGGTAGCTGGATTTTTAGTTTTATTGATTTCTCAAAAGTGGAATATTTTAGATATTCTTTATTTAGGTGTAGTTACTTATTGTTATCTTAGAATTAAAATCCATAGGTGGAAATTAAAGAAGTAATTAATATCATTAATTAATGATATTTTTTTTTCGAAAACAGTTGTGATTCTACTATCCAGTATTAAGCAGAATATAGAGAAAAGAGAATATATAATGTATAATAGTATGTATATTACATTTTGATGGGAAGGTGACTTTTATGTTTATTGATACACATTGTCATTTATCTAGAGAATATTATGATGATATTGATTTAGTAGTGAAAGAAAATAGAGATAGTAATATTGGAAAAATTGTTATTTCTGGTTGTGAGATTGATTCTTTTCAGGAAGCGGTTTTAATTGCTAAGCAGTATGAGGATGTTTATTTGTCTTTGGGTTTTCATCCATCAGAAGCATCTCTTGTTTCTAATTCTCACTTGGAAACTCTTGAGAGACAGCTAGATAATGAAAAAGTAGTGGCAATTGGTGAGATTGGTCTTGATTATCATTATGGTAAAGAAAATATCATCGAGCAGAAAAATCTTTTTGAACAACAATTGTTGTTAGCAGAAAAATTTCATTTACCTGTTATTATCCATTCTAGAGATGCGACTAAAGATACGATTGATATTTTAAAAATGCATCATGTGAAAGGAATTATTCATTGTTTTTCAGGAAGTTTGGAGACTGCTCGTGAGTATATTGAGATGGGCTTTCTTCTTGGAATTGGTGGTGTTCTTACTTTTAAAAATAGTCATTTGCCTCAAGTACTTTTTAGTATTGATCTTTCTCATATTGTATTAGAAACCGATAGTCCTTATCTTGCGCCAACTCCTTATCGAGGAGAGAAGAATAGTTCGAAATATATTCCTGTTATTGCTTCTAAGATTGCAGAAATTAAGCAGGTTTCTTTAGAAGAAGTAATGAAGATAACTACGCATAATGCTACTTCATTATTTGACTTTTCTTAGACGTTGTGCTACCATTTACCTATAATAGAGGTGGGCTATGGAAAAGCGAAAAAGGAAGAAGAGAATCTATCGGTATTGCTCTTATATATTTGGTGTTTGTTGTTGTTTTGTCTTGTTAATGATTGTTGCTTCTGGTAATAAAAAAATGTCTATTACGACTTATAATGCTAATAATACGAAATCTATTCAGGCAGTTCGTATGGCTGATCAATATCACTCTTTGTTAGAATCTAAAAAACCATTAGTTCCTCTTATATACGATACATTGGAAGAAGCAATTGCAGTCTTTCAAACTGGTCAGGAAGCCTCTTTTGTTGGCAAAATTACTGGTTATGGTCCTGATTGTAAAGGTTGTGGTGGCAATAGTGCTTGTCGTCCACGACAGAACTTTCAAAATGGAAATATTTATTTTAATGATGCTTCTTATGGAAAAATTCGTGTTGTAGCAGCAGATCGCAGTTTACCTTGTGGTAGTGTGGTGCGGATTCACAATATTAGTATATATAATGAGCCTATTATTGCGATTGTTATGGATCGTGGTGGCGGTGTTAAAGGAAAACATCTTGATTTATTGTTTGAAACAGAAAAAAATATGCAAGGAATGCATACTCAGAATAATATTCAATATGATATTCTTAGAATGGGTTTTTAAAGTAAAAAAAAGGGTACATGAGAACTGTATTCTTTTTGTTTGGCTATTTTTGGAGTAGAAATCTTTCTTGTTTTTTTTCTTCTGTTGTGCTAATATGAAGAATATAGGAGGCTAGATAGAATGGAAGATGTAGCAGAAAAAGGGCCTTATACAAGAGAGATTATTGTTTCCATTGTAACAGTGATCCTTTTAGTCATAACTGTTATAGGAGTGACATATGCTGCTTTTAATTTTACGGGTCAAGGAACCACAGAAAATAAACTCTCAACTGGTACAGTTGAATTTAGTTATTATGAAGAATCAAATGGTATTTCTTTAGTGAATGCAGAGCCTATTTCTGATTCTGTCGGAAAGGTATTAGCAAAGTCTGATTTAGAAAAAGGTATTAATAATGGTTATTTTGATTTTTCTATTTCTAGTTCTGTTACAGGAACTGCTGTTAATTATGAGATATATGCCGTTTCTGATTCTCTAGGGGAAGATGAGATGGACTCACAATATGTTAAAGTTTATTTAACCAATGCGGATACAGAAGAAGCTATGAGTGGTTATACGGGGGTAGTTCCAACGTTTAAAAGTTTACCAGTTGCAGATCATGATCAAAATGGTAGAAGACTTCATTATGGAAAATTTGACTATGGTGCAGGTATTCATCGGTATCGTTTACGAATTTGGGTGTCAGAGGATTATACTGTTCATGATGTTACAAAAAGTTTCCAGATGAAAGTCCATGTCAAGGCAAGTGCTTAAGTGTAAAAAAAAATAAAAAATGCTTGCATGAATTTTATTGTATGGTATAATGATAATAGTAAGGAGGATAAACAATGAGTAATGATAATGGAAGAGATAATTCTTCAAAACAGATTTTATTGTCAGTATTAGGAGTTGCTATTCTTGTAGTTGCTGTAGTTGGAGTTTCATTTGCAGCATTTACATTTACAGGAACAGGTACAAAAGAGAATACGATTAGTACAGGTACTATTTCTATGACATATTCAGAGGATACCAATGGTATTTATATTACTAATGCATTACCTACTGAGGATGAAGCTGGAAAGGTATTAAGTGCAGATAATCAAAAATTCGATTTCACTGTATCATCTACCATTTCTGGTTCTGCAACTATTCAGTATGAAATTGCAGCTGTAAAGGATCGTGGTTCTACTATTGCTGATTCAGATGTAAGATTATATTTAGAGAAGAAGACTGGTTCTACTCATACTTCAGTAATGGAGCCTAAAGCTTATACTGCGATAAGTTATGATAGTGATCTAGGTACTCCTGCTGGTTCTATGATTTTATATTCTGGAACTCATTCAAGTACAACTGTTGATAATTTCCGTTTAAGAATGTGGTTATCAAGTACTGCTACTGTAAATGAGAATTTAGTTCAAACTTATACTGTAAAAGTTAATGTTTATGGTAAAGCAGCTTAATAATAATGAATGGAGCATCGAAAGATGTTCTTTTTTTGTTATATTTATTCATTGTATAATGTCAGTTGTGATATTTTTTTTCTTTATTTTTATTGCTAAATGTGGTATTATAGCTTTAGTATAGAGAATAATAGAAAGAGGGTGGCATAGTGAGTGATAGCGTATATGAAGATGCTGTTATAGATCAGAGTAAAAGGCCCACTGTATTCGAAATTCTAAAGCGAATTTATAATTTTATAGCAAAAGTATTTTTGTATTCTATTATTTTGATTATGGTATTTCTTGGTGTATTGTTTTCTACTTATGCACTGGATTATGTAAAAAATATATCAAAAGGTAATTATAAACCACTTTATGGTGCTTATGTTATTATTAGTCCCAGTATGGTTCCAACAATAAAGGTACAGGATGCAGTTGTTATTAAAAATGTTCCTGCTGAAAAACTTCGTAAAGGAGATATTATAACCTTTGTTTCTACTGATTCTAGATATGCAGGTCTTACTGTTACTCATAGGATTATTGATGTAGTAAAAGCGGATGATGGAAAGCTTTTGTTCCGTACTAAAGGGGATAACAATAATACGCCAGATGATGCTTTAGTTAATGAAGATAATGTGGATGGTCGCGTTTTCTTAAAGATTCCTAAGATTGGTTATTTACAGTATTTTCTATCTCAATCTTATGGTTGGATTATTTGTATCGTTGTTCCGTGTTTAGCTATTATTGCTTTTGAGATTGTAAAAATATTTAAGACTGCTAGAAGGTCTGTTGTAAAAAAGATAAAGCGTAAAGAAGAACATTTTATGACGAAGAAGCAGCGTAAGGCTAGCAAGGTAGAAATCATTGCGGATGTAGAAAAAGAAGATAGCAAAGAGCCTGAAACAGATGCTGAGATTGAAATTATTACAGAGATAGATGATGATGGTCATTCTACTTTCTCTGATATTCAAGATGAAGAAGAACAGAATGTCGATTATATTGATTTTGAATCCAATGATGGTGATGATAATCAAAATACCAATTTCTTTAGAAAGGGGAAGAAGAAGCATGAAAAAAAATAAGTTTGAGTTAAAATTAGTTATTGCTGGTATTGTTTTGTTTGTTTTCTGTGTTGCCACTTCCTTTTTTTGGTATCAGATTTTTAAAACAGATAAAGTAGTTGTTACCAATTTAACCATTTCTATGAAAGATCGTGGTAAGGGAGTAGATATTCAAAATTTAGTTCCTCAAACTGATCAAGAGGCTAAGAAAGTTCCAGCTTATTCTTTTGATATTAGTAATAATAGTGATGTAGATGGTCGCTATGAGGTTTTAATTGAAGACAGTGTTAAAAAAGATAGTGATGGTTATGAATCTGTTGATTTACTGCCAAGAGATCAATTGAAATATGAACTTATTTTGAATGGAAAAGTGGTTGCTAGTGATTTACTTTCTAAAGTTAAGAATAATGTATTAGACACTAGAGTTATTGATGCTCATAAAACAAATAATTATAGTTTACGTATTTGGATTCCATTTAATGCTAATAATTGGCAAAATAAAACATATCATTATAAAATTGCGATTCATCCAGTTAATAAAGGAGAGTAATTATGAAAAAAATATTAGGAGAATATAGTCAAATTATTGGATATACTTTTGCAGGATTGGTTTTTGGTCTTTCTTTCTTTTTGCTTTTTGTTAATTTTTATCATTATAAAGAAGTGAGTATTAAAGTTGCCAAGACTCCTTATGTAGATGAGGTTAGCACTAGACTTAGTTCTAATGTTACAGAAGTGAGAAAAAATATAATGGCTTATGATATCAATCATTATACTGGAAGCGAAAATGGTTATGAGCTATTATCTGTTCAATCTAGATTAAATTTATGTGCTGATGCTTTTGAGGATGATAGACTAAAGAGTATACTTAATAAACAAGAAATTTCTATTTCTGATATTTATCATCTGGAAGCTTTATTTCAACAAAATATTATTAATGAATGTGTATTAAAACAGCTTTATCCACTTACTTTTAAGGAAGGAAATGAGTTTAAGTTTAAGTCTAATTCTATTAGAATGATTGCTCCTTTTATCAAACTTGAGTCTGATTCTTTAGCAAAAAGTACACGTTTTATCTCTTCTAATATGAAAAATAACAGTAATTATTATTTTGGTAATCAAGATTCTCGAGATAATATTTTTGATGTTACTAGTGAAAGTTATTATGAAATATTAAATTCTTATGAAGAAGCTTCTAAGTTTTTGTTAGAGTTATCTAAATGGTATATGAATGTGACTGGAGGGGTAGCATGAAACAGATTTTTAATGGGTTGTTCTATTTTTTAAAGTTTTTACTTTTTATAGCATCTTTTGCTCTTACTTTATTTATTATAGTTCAAATGTATCGAAGACTTGGAAAAAATATAATGGAATCAGTTAAAGTTTTTCTTCCTTATTTAATCATTATTTTATTGTTTGTTGTTAATCTTTTTGCTAAACAAGAGTCTGTAACTAAAAATATTTTTTATAATCTTACCTGTACTTTAGTTTTTACTACTATTATTCTTGTAGGATTAAGAGCTATGTATGATTCTAATATGGTTTTAAGAGAGCAATTAGGACGTAATATTAATTTTAATTATTTTGACTATTTTATTCCGTTTATGAAAATTATGTTATATGGATTATCTATTTCTAATATTTTCTTTATGTTTACTGGAAAATCTAGAAAGAAGAAAAAAGAAATTGTAGAACAAGTGATTTAACTTGTTTTTTTTGTTTCTTTTACTATGTTTTTAATAATGATTGTTCTGCTTTTTTTTCTGTGTTATAGTGGAGGTGGTGAATAGTATGGATAATTTTAATTTTAAAAAGAAATATGGTCAGAATTTTTTAAAGAATGAGAATGTATTAAAACGAATTGCTGATAGTGCCTCTATTCAAGCTAATTCTTGTGTGATTGAAGTAGGTCCTGGTAAAGGTGTATTAACGAAATATTTGGCAGAAACTGCTAAACAGGTGCTTTGTTATGAGATTGATTTAGAATTAAAAGACTTTCTTGAACAGAATCTTTCTGGTTATTCTAATATTTTAATCAAGTATGGTGATTTTTTACAAGCAGATATTGTAAAAGATTTAGAAAACTTTTCTTATGATTATTTGTATTTTGTTAGTAATGTTCCTTATTATATTACAACGCCTATTCTTATGAAGATTATATCTTCTTCTCTTGTTTTTTCTAATATTGTTATGATGGTACAAAAAGAAGTGGGAGAAAGATTTAGTAGTGTTCCTGGTTCTAAAAGTTATGGTTCTATTTCTGTTTATTTGAACTATTTTTATGATGTTAAAAAACTTTTTAATGTAGATAGGACAAATTTTGTTCCTGCACCAAATGTGGATAGTGTAGTTGTTTCTTTGACGCCTAAAAAAGAAAAGCTTAAAGTTAGAGATTTAGATTTCTTTTTTGTCATTGTTCGTGATTCTTTTCAATTTAAAAGAAAGACGTTACGCAATAATTTAAAAAAGTATAATTTAGATATTATTTTATCTGTCTTACAAAAATATGGTTATGATTTGAGTGTGAGAGCAGAAAATTTGCCAGTAGAAGTATTTGTAGACCTTAGTAATGCTTTAACAGAATCATATTTTTCCTTCTAAATATCTTGTTTTTTACATATATTTAGGTGGAGATGATGAGATGAATTTAAAAATTGGTGATATTGTTAGTAGGAATTCTCATAATAATGATATTTATTTTAAAGTGATGGAAATCAAGGGGAATGTTGCAATATTAAAGGGAGTTGATTTACGTCTTTATGCCGATAGCCTTTTGGACGATTTAAAAATAGAAACACTGGATGATAATATAGAAGAAGCAGATCAAGCTATTATTGAAAAGAATCGTAATTATTTAAGTTTGGATCGAAGTGAATATTTTTATTTACCAGGCAAGATTCTTCATATTGATGGAGATAATCGCTTAAGTAACTGTGAAGAAACTATTATAAAATAAGAAAATAATAAAATTATAAATTATGAAAAGTGCTCTAGAAGTATAAAAAAAGACAAATTTTTCTAAAAGTTTTGCATTTATTATAGAGGCAGATGTATGCTTAAGTAACTGAAATTATAGTAATTAGCAGAAAAGACTTGAAAAATTTTTTTTTTGTGTTATAATATGTCACTACGTAGAAGGGATGGTTTTCGGTTATGAAATATGATCGTAAAATAAGTGTGTTTTTATCACTTGTAGGAGTAATGTTTATTTCTTTAGGATTAATGTTGTCTTTTGATAATAAGCCTTCTTTTGTTGCTAATACTGAGACGACACTTAATGCTAATATGACTAGCTTAAAGGTAGGACAAGAGGTAATAGTAACATTAGATTTAGGTAATTATAGTGATGTTACTAGTGGTTATAATGCTTATAAAGCTAAGCTAATATATGATCAGAATATATTTGAGCAAGTTTTACAAGATGACTTTATCTCATTAAATGATTGGGAAGAGTTAGAATATAATCCAGATACTTTTGAGTTTGTAGCTATTAAGAAAGTAGGAAGTAAGACTTTAGAAAACGTTGTTCAAGTTAGATTACGAGTAAAAACAACAGCGGATGCTGGAACTACTATTATAAAAATTGATGATATTGTTACTTCTGAAGGACGTAAAGATATTGTTGTGGATGATAAGAGTGTAGATGTTCATGTTATTAGAGATCAAGTAAGTAATCCTGATGATACCAATATAGGAAATTCTTCTAATAATAATGAAGTTAATAATAATTATGATAATAGTTCTAACAATAGTTTTAATACGATTTATTCTAACAACTCTTCTTCAGAAAGTTCTAATAAAGTTAATGATCAGAATACTACTGAGATAGATAAGGATGATCATAATACCATTGAAACATCTAAAGAGGATCAGGAAGAAGCTTCTGATTCAGTGGATGATAAAAAAGAAGAGAAAGTGGAAGAACGTAAAGTAGATAATATTAGACGTGATTCTTTTATTGTATTTATTATAATCATGCTACTATTCCTTATTATTCTTATTATTTTATATCGTAAAAAAAGAAACAGGCTAATATGTTGTTTATGTTTGCCCTTATGGGTGTATGTTATTTATTATTTGCAGGTTCTGTATATGCAGCTTATAACTTATTTAAAGGTGAATTGAATGAAGATGGTCAAATCAATTATGATGATTTGAAATTATTGGAACTTCATCTAATTAATAAGAAAACGATTCCTTCTTATCTATTAGAAAATGCAGATATGAATAGTGATGATAAAATCACGGTAACTGACTTAACTCTTTTAGTACGAAAGTTAGAAAAGACATTAGATTATGAGGTTGAATTTATTGAAATCGATCAACAAAATCAATATATACCAAAAAATAGTGATTTTACATTAAGCTTTAAAGCTACCGTGCTTTATGGAGCAAAAATAGAAAAAGTTAAAATTAATGATGTTTATTATGATGTTGTAGAAGATAATGAGAATGATATCTATCATGTTGTTTTAAACTCTTCTAATAAAGCTGGATCTATTAACTATCACTTCAGTGAAGTAATGCTAAATAATGAACAAAAAGTAAATGTTGATTTTACAGAATCAATAGAAGTGTTAAAAGATAAGCCAAGTGTTGCTAATTATGTAGTTAAAGATAATCTTGATGATTCCACACTTAATATCACTTTTGATTTAGTAGATTCTGATTCGGCAGTTACTTCTGGCAAAGTTGAAATTACTGATGATGCTGGTAACATTGTAAAAGAACAAGATGTTAAAAAAGGTTCTAATAGTATTATGTTATCTGTTATAGAAGGTAAAATTTATACTGCTAAGTTTAGTGTAGATTATAACTTAACAAACGATAAAGATTTAATCGATAGTAATTTAGTTGGTAAAATTGAAGAATTGAAAGAATTACAATTAATCAGTGATTATCAATTTGAAATATCTACTTTTGCAACTGAAAAGGATACTTACTTTGCCAACGAAAAAGTTAAGATATATTTTGATAGTTCTAATACTAGTAAATATGTACCTAACCTTATTAGAATAAATGGTAAGGACTATGATGTTCATAGTGAAAATGGTAGATTTGTTGTAGTTTTACCTGAATTTAAGGATTTTGGTAAAAAGAATATTAAACCTGAGATGATTACTTTAAGTAATGGTAAGACATTTAAAATTGAAGATGACTTTGACTTAGATATTAATGTGATTAAGAGAGCCCCTACTGTTTCTGAGTTTATGCTAGAAGAAAATTCTGAAAATGGTGAAGTGACCGTTAATTTTGATGTTAATGATGAAGATAAGGCATTATTTAAAATGTTTATTGAAATTAAGGATGATCAAGGTAAATTACTTGAAAAAATTGATTTGAATAGTTCGGATTTAACAGGATCTAAGCATATTACTAAGGTATTTAAAAATTTAGGAATTGTTTCTAGTTATCATGTAAATGTTATTGCAAGTTATTGTCAAACTGATGAGGATTCAGATTCTAAAGAGGATGTTGTTTTATATCAGAAAGACTTTATCGCAGCATTTAAGGCTAATATTGTTTCTGTTACTAGTGATAAACACTATTATGAAAAAGGGGAAAATGTAACACTTACTTATAACATAACTACGAATGGATCTCATGATATTTCTAAGATTTATATCAATGAACAAGAGTATACTGCGATAAAATTAGAAAAAGATTTATATAAAGTAGTTTATAAAGCTTCTACAAATGCAAGCGTTGAAGATATTCAAACTAGCAAAGTTATTTGTACTAGCGGAAATGTTGCTAGTGTTTCTAATAAGGTACAAATAGAAATACTTAAAGATGCTCCAAGAATAAGTGATTACAAAGTTACTAGCAATAATAAAGAGGCAAAAGTTGTATTAGACTTTAATATTGTTGATTATGATAATAGCTTTATAGAAGGTAATGTTGTACTTCTTCGTAAAGATGGTTCTGTTGTAATGAACAAACCTATTAAAAAAGGAAAAAATAAAGTAGAGTTTGATATTGCGTTCTTTACTGCATATGATGTAAAAATTAATGTTACTTATGATAGAGATAGCATATCAGATTCCACAAATAAATTTACTACTACCGTTCTTTCTGAGGAAATTTCTGAAATTATTGGTGGAGAATTTTCTATTAATAATGTTAAAGCTATTAAGAATAACGAAAGTTCTAAATACTTTTTAAAGAACGAAAAGATTCATTTAGAATTTGATGATGCCAATTCATTTGTTTCTACTATTGTTGCTGTTATTATTAATGATAAGCAATATGATGTTCATAAAGATGGTAATACTTATTCTACTACTGTTGATGGATATCTAAATAGTGGAGCTCAAACATTGACAATTTCAAAAGTGAAATTAGCTAGTTCTCAAGAATTAGAAGTTACATCTAATAATCAAGTTCAAATAGAAGTATTGAAAGATAAACCAGTTATTCAAAATTATAAAACTGAGATTAATGAAAATAATTTAACAGCAAATATTTCATTTGATATCATTGATAATGATCACGCTTTTGTAAATGGTAATATTGTAGTTGTTGATAAAGATAATAAAACAATTATTGATAAGGCTATTAAGAGTGGTGCTAATCATGTAGAAATATCTATTAAAGAAAATATGAAGTATGCAGTTAAGATTAATGCAAATTATAATTTAACTTCTGATTTAGCTGTTACTGATAAAGATGTTACAGGTGTTGTTAGTTTAGGTGATGAATTAGAGCTTAATATTGATTATGATTTTAAAGCGACTAATTTTAAAACTTATAGTGACAATGTAGAAAGTGTAAAATTCCATAAAGGTAAGACAATTAAAGTCATGTTCGATAGTTCTAACTCTACTTCAAATACGCCATCTAAGATTAGAATGGATGGAAAAGACTATGATTTAAAAGCTGAAAATGGAAAGTATGTAGTAGTTCTTCCTGGTTTCAGTCAAATTGGATTACATACTATTAATATCGAAGCAATTACTTTATCTAATGGTAAGAAGTTTGATGTTAAACAATCTTTAGATATTACGATTTTAAAAGATGTTCCAGTCATTTCTAATTTAGAAGTGGTAGAAGATACTACAAATAATCAAGTAAAAGTAGATTTTGATATCCAAGATGATGATGATACTTTAACACTTATTACTATCAACTTATTAAATGATAAGAATGAAGTAGTGGAACATATTACACTACCTGATCAAGCAATGAATAGTATTAGTGGTATTTCTAAAGTATTTAATGGTGTATTCACATCAAAATACAAAGTAGAGATTTTAGCTAATTATGCTTTAGGTTCTGCTGATAGTGATATAGTAGAAAATGTTGTTTTAGCAAGTAAAGAAATTGAAGCTAATGCAAAAGCAGAAGTGGTTGAAGCTGTTAGTGATAAGGTATATTATGAAAAGGAAAGTAATGTAATCCTTACTTATACCATTAATACCAATAAAACAGATAATATTAGTAGTATTACTGTTAATGAAAAAGATTATGCAGCGACTAAGCTTGCTGATGGTAGATATCAGATTTCTTATAAAAATGATAGTAGTAGTGGTGTTCAATCTTTAAAAGCAACGAAAGTTACTTATGATAATACTTTAACGGCTACCATTAATAATACTGTAAAAGTTGAAGTATTAAAGAATGATTTAACTGTTACTAATTATAAGCAAATTGATGATGTTCAAAATTCAAAAGTTACTTTAAACTTTGATGTTATAGATTCTGATGATAGCTTCATTAGTGGTAAAGCTACCTTAACAAAAAAATCTGATCATACTGTTGTTACTAAAGATATTAAAAAAGGTTCCAACAGTTTAGAATTTGATGTAGTTGAGCTTGAAAAGTATGATTTCGTAATAAAAGCAACATATGATAGAGATACGAATGTGTTAACAGATGCGAATGATAATCGAATCGTAGATCGTAGTTTGCTTACTCAAGAAGTTCAATTAGTACTTGACTATAATGTTACTGTTAGTGATATTACAACTAGTAAAGATAATACGAATACTAAGTACTTTGAAAAGGGGGAAGACATTGTTCTTTCATTCAAGAGTTCTAATACAGTAAACTATGAAGTAGCAGAAGTTACTATCAATAATAAAGAATATACTGTAACTAAAGTTGATGATCACTATCAAGTAACTCTTAGTGGTTTTGATAAAGTAGGAGTTCACACTATCACTATTGAAAAAATCAAATTATCTAATACAAAGGAATTTGATATTGATAGCAATAATACTGTAAAAGTCGAAGTATTAAAAACTGTTCCATTAGTTAAGGAATTCAGTTATGATGAAGATAATTATGGTGATGTTTCCGTTAAATTTAATGTTATTGATGCGGATAAGACCATTGTTCATGGTAAGGTAATTATCAGTAATGATGATGGTAATGTAAAAGAACAAGATCTAATTATTGGTAACAATGTAGTTAAATTTACTCCAAAAGAACAAGAAAATTACTTTGTAAGAGTTGTTGCTGATTATGATTTAGATTCTAATAAATTAGATCATGATTCTAACTATTATAAAGATGCTGTTTTATTAGAAAATGAAATATCATTTGGAAAACGTCAATTCCAAATTAAAGACATCGTGTCGTCAACTGTTTATGTACAAACAGCAGATGGTGTTAAAGAAGCTCCAAGTATTAAAATAGCTGATTTGAATCATTTAGAAAATTATATTGTTAAAGTAAAAGCTAGAGACATGCCAGTATTCTATACAACAATTGAAGAGTACAGAATTGATAATAATAAATTGAAATTTGTTTTGAAGTATGATGATATTATTCAATATAATGGTAGTAAGAAACAAAACAAATTAGAAATAGAATATGGTACTGTTAAAGATGGTGTAGTGGAAGGCTCAAGCTTGGAATTACTTGTTAAAAAAATAGAAGCTAATCCTAGTGGAACATTCGAACTAACTAAGGATTATGATGCATCATTTATTTCTGATGGACAGTTAAGTGTTATTTCAAGTAAATTTACAGGAACTTTAAATGGTAATGGCTATAAAATTAGTAATTTGAAGAAACCTTTCTTTAATGAATTAGAGGGCGCTACTATTAAGAATTTAGTATTTAGCGATGTAAGTTTATCAGGAGTTAATAGTAAAGGTACTATTGCCAATATAGCAACTGATACAGAAATTACCAATGTTCATATTAAAGGTCTTAAATTTACTACTGGTGCTGATCATTCTGCTGGAATGATTGGAGATGCAACTAATACCAATATTAATAAAAGTAGTGTTACTGACTTTGTTATTACAACATCAGGAAAAATTAGAATTTCTGCTATGATTGGTAGACTTACTGATGGAACCATAAAAAATTCTTATGTTAAAGGAATCATTAATTCTACTCAAGCAAAAGATGGAAATGGTCTTGGTGGAGTATTAGGTCATGGTTTCGGAGATATCCGTGTTGAAAACTGTATTAGTAAAATTGAAATTACGAATAATGCGGGTCCTCGATTAAATGGAGCTATTGTTGGAGTACTTGCTAATAGGAATTCTGTTTTGAAGAATAATGTAAGTTTATCTACAGGTACAAATTTCTATACTATTCATGGTAATGAGCCAGCATCTACTGCAACGAATAATTATGAATTAGAAGATTCAGGATTAAGTTCTAATGCATCTGGAAATAGAGTTGTTTCTGTATCTAAAGAAAGCATTAATAAGAATTTTTATAAAAATGATGCTAACTTTGATGAGACTATATGGGATTTATCTGGTACTTCCTTTGATAAATTGCCTATACTAAAAAATGATGATCCTAATGGTGTTGATACTGAAGCTTCTAATAATGGTAGTGTATATATTCCAGATCATAATAGACTTAAAAAAGTTTCTGGATATAGTAGTTCTAAGGAAATTTTATATCATAATATCTTTAAGTTAATGCCTTATTATGATGCTAAGTATTTAGTAGAAGATGGTTCTAAATTCTCAGATAGTGATATTTTGAATACTAAGGTAATTAGATATGTAATGCCATATAGTAATGGAAAACTATTAACATATTTAACTAGTGAAAACTATAATACGATTACTGATATTAAAGTTGTGTTTGATGATTATAAGATTAGTAATTATAAAGTTAATTTTAGTGAATTAAATCAAAATATTTCAATATATAATATAGAAGAATTGGGTATTACTTATGCTCCTAATAAGTATGTTATAAAAAATGATTCTCCTATTATTGAGACTTTAAAGAATCGTATTGTAGAATTAGATTATGCTACTGTTCTTGAACCATTAACTGCAGCGGCAGATGCTAGACATTATAGAGATCATTATAATGAAGTTATTAAAGCTTCAGCATTAAATATCGCATTACAATTATTACAAAATGATGAAGAGAATGTCTTAACTATTAATAATGAAGTACTTAATAATAAAATTAGGGAACAATTAATTGATGGTGGAAGATTTGATAAGATGATTTATGCTTATAACTATTATGATAGATGGTATGGCTTTGAAATAGGTGGAACTAGAGTATCTGATATTTTGTTATTTGAAAATAAGATGTTTAAGGATACTAATACACTTGATAATTTTGTTAATGAAGTACTTATTGGTAATCTTGGAGTTAATGTTACTGATAGTTTCTTTAAAAGCAATATTAGTAAGTATACAAGTAGTTCTGAATTAAAATATTTCTTAGATTATATTATTACTAATATCGGTGGTTATGATGATGTTAATGATTGGTTTACTGAATATTTTGGAGCAAGAAATATTTTAGCTGAATTTGGAGTAGATAAAAATCCTGCTATTTTATATCGTGCTTGGTATCAGATTAAGAAAAATAGTAGAATGATACTTCCAATTATTACTCTACCAGCTGATTGTACATATATCGTTAGTGGACCTGCTCATTTACAGATTGGACCTTCACAGTTGTATCATAAAGATGTAAATACTGCTGCAGGAAGAGCCGCAGTTCAAAAAAAAGTTAATGATCATTTGAATCTTGTAAAGAGGCATTTGAGTACATTAGCTGGTTCATTTGATCCAGGAAAATGGAATAATTATTGTATTATGGTTTATGACTGTACTAAAATCATTACAAGTTATAAAAATTCATATTTTCCAGGTACTAATATTGTAATAGGTACTTCACCTGTATATACTCAAGGAAAAGTTGGACAAAATTATCCATTCTTCAAAAACTTTAGTGAGGTATTAGGCTTATGGCAACCAGGTGGAAGTGCTGCTGGTGTTGGAAATACTGCAGGATTCTTATGGTTCATAGCTAGACCAGGTCTTACTAATTTTGATACTTGGACTCATGAATTTGAACATGCTTTATTTGATAAAATAATGTTATTCCAAGCTGGAACTAGATTTAAGGCTGGTCTTGAAACTCTTACTGAAGGTAATGTTCAACAAAATGGTGTTTGGAGTGAAAATAACCTTGCACAAGATGTTGGACCATATTACTTTAATACAACTTATGATTTAAATAAGGAAGGAAATGCAACTCAAAATTTAAGTCCTGATAGAATTGATACTAGAGAAAAATTAGAAAATTATTTTAAAGGACAACAGAATGCGTTAGACTTGCTTGATTATATTGAAGGTAAAGCCTTTATAAGATTAACACCAGAGCAACAAGCTAGAGTTGCAACAAGAATGAATCAGTCTGGATCATGGTCTACTTGGGGAGCGATTACTGCAGCTCAAGCAGAACAAATGAATTTAACCTCACTAGAATCTTTATATGATAATAGAATTATTATACGTCCAGAAAATGCATGGGGTGTAAGTGTAAGAGGTCTTAAAGTAATTAATAGTCTTGGTAGCAACGATTATGGATTTGAGTCTGTTTGGGTAAATCGTTGGTATATCGGTCATAATGATAATGGTATTCCAGATGCATTCTCAGCAAAACGTAATTATTTTGAAATGCTTGGTTATGCAGGAGTTGATGGATATGTTACTTACGGAAGAGGAAACACCAAAACAGATCTTGATGCTATTCAAAAAATTACAAAGTCTGTTACTGGAACAGCAATGAATTGGAAAGAATATAAGATGAGTAGATATGCTACTGTTGAAGAAAATATAAGAAACAATAAGTATATTGATGTCGATTATATGATTGAAAGATTCTATCAAGCTTTATCAAGTGATACGAATAGAAACGCGACTTCAAGAACAAATCTTAGAAAAATATATTATCATTACTTAAAGAGTATTACGAATGACTTTGTTGATGATCCTCTTGGAACAACAGTTGAAGTAAATCATATTAAAACTGCAGAAGAATTAGTTGAAAAGATTAATGCTCAACCATATGGTTATTATGTATTAGATAATGATATTGATTTTTCTCATATGACAACGAATGTTACTCAAACATTTATGGGTAGATTAGACGGAAATGGTCATAAAATCATTGGAAATACATTGCCTATATTTAATAAAATTAGATATGGTTATGTAGGAAATATTAAGTTTGAAAATACTAATATTCCAAAAACGATTAGTAATGCAGGTGCGTTATCTTATCGTTCGGAAATGAGTACTATTGAAAAAATTGATGTTTCAAATTTAAAAATGAATTTTGGTGGAAGAGATGATTTAAGTTTAATTGGTGGAACTGTAAGTAATGTAGTGACTAGAGATTGTACAGTTGAAAAGCTTACTTATCATATTACTTCAGCAGATGATATGGCTAAATTAAATGAAGATCCTAGTGGTATATATATACTTGATAATGATATAGACTTTACTGGTAAAACATATAGTGAAGGGGCTGTAGTTACTGCTCAATTTAATGGTAAAATTGATGGTAATGGTCATACATTCAGTAATCTTACAAATGCCAGCTTATTTGCAAACTTTAGAGGAACTGCAGAAAACTTTACAATTAGAGATTTTAGTAATATCAGACCAGGTAATACGGAGAGTAGCAACTTCGTAGCAGCATTTGCTAAGCAGACATTTACATCTACAGTAAGAAATGCGAAGTTTGAGAATATTACTTTATCAGGATATAATAATGTTGCTGTTCTTTCTGGAATGGATGGTCGTGATAATGCTAATTCTGTATTTGAAAATATTTCTGTTAAGAATGCTAATGTTACTGGTAGTGGTGTGTATGTATCAACATTTGTTGGACGTAAATATGGTGGAAAGATTTCTAATGTTTTTGTTCAAGGAACTCTTAATGTAACTTCAACAGAAAATGGAGGACTTGTTGGTGCACTACAACAAAATGGATCAATTGTAGAAAATGTTGTTACTGATGTATCCGTTAATAAAACAAGTAACACTTATAATAATCTTGGAAATAGTGTATTTAATGCTTCTGTGATTGGTAATATTTATAATACTCCAGTTGTTAAAAATACCATTGCTTTTGGTAATATGACCGGATATGTTGCAACTGATGGTACTGAGTTTATACCATATAAATTTACTGGTGCGGTTGAAGCACAAATACTTGCTGCTTTAAGCAATTGTTATGAGGTTTTAGAAGAGACTGGTTCAAGTAGAGTTAGTGATAATACTAAGGGAAAACTTATCAGTGTTTCTAAAAACAATTTGAATGCACAATTTTATAAAGATCTAGGTTTTGATGAGACTCTTTGGAATTTAGATAAGCTTTCTGCTAAGGGTTATCCAGAACTTAGATAACAAAAGATTAATAATAGTAAAAAAGATATACAATAAAAGTTGAATTTTTCAGCGAAAGGTATATCTTTTTTTCATTAAATTTGTTTCTTGTTCATAAACTTTATGGGAGGCAGATTATGAAAGAGGAAAATAGGGAATTAGTTGTATGTGTATATGATGATAATGCACCATCCATAAATGATAAGATACTTGAAGCCTTTGAAAGATATTTGAGGTCTACTTTACTAAATACAGAAAATCTATAAATTTTGTATTTGTAATTTATTTAGAGATATTTTATAATGACTGGATTATGGGAAGTTGGTTAAGAGAAAGTGAGGTTTTAAATGGTCGATTACTTAACTAAACAAACATATCGGGCAGGTGCTTATTTGAGACTTTCAATAGAGGATAAAAACGGTAATGTTGAAAGCATTAGTATTGCCAATCAAAGAGATTTTATAAAAGAATATGCCCTAAAAAATAATATTGAAATATACGACTACTATGTTGATGATGGATGTTCTGGTGGAAATTATGATAGGCCAGGATTTAAGAGACTTATAAATGATATTGAAAATGGCATTATTAATTGTGTTATAACGAAAGATATGTCTAGACTTGGAAGAGAGTTTATAGAAACAGGAAATTATGTTTTTAAATACTTTCCAGAACATAATATTAGATATATTGCTATATTAGATAATTATGATACTTTAAACCCAAATGGATCTGAAGATATGTTGCCCTTTAAGGCAGTTATTAATGATATGTATTTAAAAGATATATCAAAGAAAATTAAAAGTGTAAGACATAATATGATGAAAAATGGTGACTTTGTTTCTGGAACTGTTCCTTATGGTTATAAGAGGTCTGAAGAGAATAGTAAAAAGCTTGTTATTGATGAATATGCTGCACCAATTGTATCTAAGATTTTTGAAATGAAGGATAATGGTAAGACAGAGGGAATGATTGCAAGGTATTTAACTGAACAAGGAATATTACCTCCAGATGTATATAGAGGTAAAAAACTAAAGAGGACAACCATTACCACGAATTTATGGAAAGCTTCTACAGTAAAACATTTATTACAAAATGAAAATTATATTGGAACTTTGATACAGGGAAAATACGAAAAAGTAAGTCTAAAATCAAAAAAGAAGAGATTGCTCTCTAAAAACAAATGGATTGTTAAAAAAAATGCAATTCCTGCATTAATATCTAATGAGTTATTTGAACGAGTAAATTCTTCAAAAAGAAAAAATGATATTAGACATAGAAAATATGATTATTTATTGAAGGGATTGGTTATGTGTGCTGACTGTGGTTGTACTATGTCTGTGAGAAGAGTTAAAAAACAGACGGATTCTGAAGTTGTGACACCAATTTATTTATGTAGAACTTATGCTACTTATCGGAATGGTGTTTGTTCTATGCACTATTATAGAGAAGAAGACTTAAATAACCTTGTATTAGATCAAATTAAAACTATTTTGTTAAAGTATTCTAAGGTGGAGGAGCTGGCAAAAAAATATGAAAACGTTTTGAATACTTCTGACATATTGCGTGAATATACAACCGCTTTCCATCATCTTCAATCTAAAATAATTATGATTGATAAAGCAATTAGTGACTTATATAAAGATAAAGCCTCTGGTGTTCTATCGACAGAAGAGTTTGTTGGAATTAAAAATGAGTTAGAAAAAGACAGAAGAGAATGTGATGTTAAAATATCTGTTTTGAAAACTTCAATTAGCGAATCTAAAAATTTATTAACAGACGAAAAAACAAAGCAAAAGTATATTCATGATTTTTTTGGAGCTAAGAGTTTTGATAAAGAAATGCTTAAAACACTTATAAATAAAATTGAAATTAAAGAGGATAAAACAGTAAAAATATTCTTTAATTTTAGCCTTAATGGAGGCAATTAATGGTTAATAAATTGACTGTTGCTTATGGAAGACTATCTCAAGAAGATATTAATAAGTTAAAAGAATTTTCTTCCAGTATTTATCATCAGTTAGCAATCATTCAGTCTTATGCTATGGAAAAGGGACTTCATATTGATAAAGAATATGTTGATGACGGTTATTCTGGAGCGAGTTTTGATAGACCAGCATTTGAAGAGTTAAAAGATGATATAGAAAGTGGGCTTGTTGGAACTGTTATAACAAAAGATATGTCTAGACTTGGTAGGAACTTTATAGAAACTGCTTATTATATAGGAGAGTATTTTCCTAGAAATAATGTTAGATATATTGCTATCAATGATTCGTTTGATAGTGATAGTGTTGATGTTTGTGAACAACAAATTATGATGGAAATAAAAGCACTTATCAATGATCGGTATGTGAAAGAGGTATCAACAAAAAGAAAGCAGGTAGCAGAATCAAAAACAGAGGAGGGACAATTTATTGGGCCCCTACCACCTTATGGTTATAGAATTAAAAAGGAAAATGGCAGAAGGACATTAGAAATTGATGAGTATTCAGCAAGTATTGTAAAAAGAATATTTTCTGAAATAGCAAGTGGAAGGACAAGAAGTGAGGTTGCTGCTGAATTAAATAAAGATGGGATACTACCACCTATTATTTATATGAATATGACCCAAAGTGAGAAGAAAAAATATTATTTTGACTGGTCAGATAAAATTATTTATCGAATACTAAAAAATAAAACATATACAGGTAAAATTGTGAAAAGAAAATCTTCTAAGAGGAATTATCATCAGAAGAAAAGAGATTTTATTCCCATAAGAGATAGAGAAACAATTAATCATTGTCATCCTGGAATCATAACAGAAGAGTTGTTTGATGAGGCAAATAATCAATTAAAAACGATGAAGCGAAAAGAAAAAAACGATTATAATGGTTTATTTAGTAAATTAGTAATATGCGGTGAATGTGGCAATATTATGACTGTTTGTAGAAGAAAAAGAGAAAATGGTCATATTAAATATCATTTTGCATGTACAAGAGTAGATGACAGGAAACGTTGTCCGAATAGGACCATTGCAGATTCTAGGCTTCAATTAATAGTTACTAATACAGTCAAAAAATTAATTCACTCATATACTGATAAAGATGAGATAACTATAAAAGCAGCAAAGAGGTTATTAAAAGCGGAAAGGACTAATTTAAAGATTGCTAAGTTAAAAGAAAAGATAGAACTTCATAATACTAATGTTAGAAACTTATATTTGAAAAAAACAACTGGAGAAATTAGCTTAGCTGATTTTATCGAAAAAAAGGAAGCAGAATCTCTACTCAAAGAGCAATCTGAAAGGCTATTAAAGAAAGTTATAGAGTCAAAAAATGAGACATTAAGAAAACAAGAATTATTAAAAAAATATAATCAGTTTATCAGTAGCGATAATTTAATTTATGATGTTATAAAGGACTTGATAGATAAATTTATTATTTATAAAGATCATACTATAGAGATTTCATTTAAGTTTGGAGTAGAGAAATCAAAAGAAATTAAATTATATTAAGAAGTATTTTGTTTCAATTTATTTGATGAAAGATAAGATAACTATATAACCAGGTCTACTTATCTTTATTAAATCTATATTTATCAGAAAGGTAAATTTTATATTTAGTTATTTAACAAGCGTCAGCAGATGGAGACTCTGATTATCTTGATCGGTGTATGAAGTTTTATAAAAATTTGAATGTCAAAGCCTATGGTGTTAAGATGAACGAAAAAGAAGTACATGAACACATACTTGGGTGGGTTCATGATTATCATCCTGATATTGTTGTTATTACAGGACATGATTCTTATAATAAACGAAAAGAGAGCAGTTATCAAAATAGCCCTAGTTTTATTAAGGCAGTTCAACAGGTTCGTGAGTATGAGAAGAGTCAAGATAAACTGATTGTGATTGCAGGTGCTTGTCAATCTAATTATGAAGAACTGATTAAAGCAGGTGCTAATTTTGCTTCTAGTCCGAAACGGATTAATATTCATGCATTAGATCCTGCCATTATTGCTTCTAGTATTGCACTTTCTGAAAAGAATAAAAGCATTGATTTAATCTCTCTGATTGAGAAAACGAAGTATGGTAGTGATGGCATTGGTGGAATTATCACGATGGGGACGATGTATGTGGGGTATCCAAGATGACAATAGAAAAAGTGCGTAAAATGATAGAGAATCAAGCGAATCAAGAACATAAATTCAAATTTAATGGTAGTCGTAATCAAGTAGAGGAATTTTCTGGAAAAATAGTTGAGATTTATCCTGCTATCTTTATTATTGAAACTACAGATGATTTCAGTAGAATTAAGTCCTTTAGTTATAGTGATATTTTGACTAATAGCTTAGAAATTATGGACTAATTTTAATTATTTTTATTTTCTGTCTATTAGTGTAAAAATAGTTGCATTTTGTAAACTCTTATTATAAAATGTAATTATAAAGTTGTAGACTTTAAGAGGGAGGAAAACATATGAAGATTACATCTGTAAATGTACGTAAAATCGAAAAAGAGGGTTCACGTATGAAAGGGATTGCATCTGTTTTATTAGATGATAGTTTTGCAGTTCATGATATTCGTGTTATTGAAGGAGATAATGGATTGTTTATCGCTATGCCTAGTCGTAAAACTGCTACTGGTGCATATCGTGATATTGCTCACCCAATTAATCCAGAAGTACGTAGTATGTTTGAAGAAGCGATTATTGAAGCATATAATAATGCAGAAGATGCTCCTGAAACAGAAGAGTAGGACACATTTTATGTGTCTTTTCTTTTGAGTTGACTTTGTTAAAATAGTGGTCATTATTTCATTATATGGGAGGAATTTTTATGAAAGAAGAAGTATTACAAAAAATGAGAAAAGAGTATTTGTCAATGCAAGAAGAGCAAAAGGAGCTTAGACGAATCAATAATAGATTGGCTCAGTTGCTTGAAAATCCTGTTGTACAAGAGTATTTGGCTCTAAGTGAGGAAGCATCAGATAGTGCGACAGTTCATATTTTTCCATTTGAAGGTATTCGCAAAGCATACTCTAGATATAAAATGGAAATTGAGGATACTAATGGTATTATGATTTGTTTAGGAACTTATCAAACTTCATCAGAATGCGACATTGTACATGGTTCTGCTGATATTTTAGTTCCTAGAGATTCTAAGAACGCTGAATTTCGTACTTATGTTGATTTAGAAAAACCTCTTTCTGATGCATTTAATGTGCCTATTTCTTTATGTGAAGAATATGAAAAAAAACATACAGTTTTGTTTCCATCTCCACTTGAGGCTAGAGAATTTCATCATTATTTAAAAATTTCCTTTTTAGAAGATGCTTTTGCTAATGGTCAAGAGACTGCAGTTCAAAATGTTCTTACTAAAAGTATAAAAAATTAATTATTCTCTTCTATTTCTCCTTATTTTTCATATAGTATAATAAGGAGGATCTAATGGATAAAAGTGAGAATATTAATAATTATAATCATGCAATTAGTTTAACAGAAAGAAAAAATTTAATGATTTCAGGTGTTAAGAAAATTGACAACTTTGATAATGAACAATTTATGATGGATACAGTGATGGGTTATCTTTTAGTAAAAGGTGAAGGTTTAGAGCTTATTAAATTAGATACAATGCAGGGAACAGTTATTATCAAAGGTCTAGTTTCTGGGATGAATTATTTAGAGGATGGAAATCATAAAAATAAGGAGAATACGATTTTTAATCGATTATTTAAGTAATTATGGCCTTACAAACACAAATTTCATCCCTTATTTATTCTTTTGTATTTGGTATCTTTTTTGGATTTTGTGTGAATTTTCATTATACCCTTTTGTTTTCACAGAAAAAGTGGTTTCAAATTCTCATTAATTTTATTTTCGTAG
Organism: uncultured Bacilli bacterium; assembly: GCA_910585335.1. Classification (GTDB taxonomy): domain Bacteria; phylum Bacillota_I; class Bacilli_A; order RF39; family UBA660; genus MGBC119817. Next base: position 15,389 of record CAJUCU010000004.1, on the reverse strand, counting down.
TAGATATGTCTCTTATATATTTTTTGGTTCTTAAAATTTTAAATGGTGGTGTTTTGCATTTTTATTTCTTTTTACTTATATTTTTAGGTTTCCTACTTGGATTTTGTAATACGAAGCAGCTACGCAATTTTTTACAGAAATTTAAAAAAGTATCTAAAAAAGAGTAGTTTTGTTGAATTTAAGAGACTATATCATGGAATGTTAGTTTTTTCTTTGAAGAGAAAACTAACATTTTTTGTTGGAAGAATCTCTTTTGAAATTGTGTTGTCAAATGTTGTAAATGTCGATTAATTGATATTGTTACTTTTCTTGACATAGGCTATAATTTATAGTAGATAGGAAGGTGGTATAGTGGCAAAGGGGTCAAAAAATAAAAAAACCAAAAGAAGAATTATTTTTTTAGGCCTTGGTTCTTTTATTATCATTATTGTTACTACCTTCTCTATTGGGCGTTACTGGGTTGAGATATTGGCAAAATATCAAGAGAAAAAACAACTAGAGAAGAAACTTACTAGTTTAAAAGAAAAAGAAGAGGCTTTAAAAGTAGATGCTGATAAGTTGCAAGATCCTGATTATATTGCGCGATATGCTAGAGAAAAGTATTTGTATTCTAAAGATGGAGAGTTTATTTTACGGTTACCGTGAGATAGCTTTTTTATTTTTGTTTTTGGATCGTTATGATAGGATGTTTTTTATCAGTCAAATTAGTGAAATCTATGATATAATGCTTGTGGTTCTTTGTATTTTTAGATACAATAGAGGTGGTGAAAAAATGAAGAAAGATGTTTTAAAAATAGAAGAAGTATTTCCATTTGAAAATGGTATGCGGATTGTCATTGGGTGCTCTGGAGGACCAGATTCTATGGCACTTTTTGATATGCTTTTAAAGATTCGAAGAAAGTATCAACTCTCTTTGATTTGTGCGCATGTGAATCATAACTTGCGGAAAGAAAGCATAGAAGAAGAGGCTTATTTACGTGAGTTTTGTAAGGAACATCAAGTTGTTTATCAAACTATGACGATTGAAAAATATGGGGAAGATAATTTTCATAATGAGGCTCGTACTATTCGATATCATTTTTTTGAAGATGTTGTTCATCATTATCAGGCAGATATCTTAATGACTGCTCATCATGCAGATGATTTAATGGAGACAATCTTGATGCGAATTACTCGAGGGTCTAACTTAAGAGGATATAGTGGCTTTCATCTAGTTGTACAAAAAAGTGATTATAAAATCGTGAGACCGCTAATTCATTTTACAAAAAAAGAGTTAGAAGATTATAATTTAAGTCATCATGTTCCATATTTTATTGATCGTAGTAATCTTTCAAGTAAATATACTAGAAATCGTTATCGACGTGAAGTTTTGCCTTTTTTAAAAAAAGAGGATATTCATGTTCATGAGAAATTTTTGAAGTTTAGCGAAGTTCTGATGAATGCTAATACTTATCTTGAAAAAGAGGTTTTGAAGGCTTATCAACGTGTTACCTATGAAGGCGAACTTTCCATTTCACTTTTTTTGAAAGAAGATAAATTTATTCAAAGAGAAATACTTTATTTATTGCTTGCTAAATTTTATCAAGATGATTTAATATTAGTTAGTGACAGACATATAGATTTATTGTATAGACTTATTACTAGCAAGCGGGCTAACTTAACTTATAATTTGCCTAATGAAGTAGTTGTTGTTAAGAGCTATGATGTATGCTATTTAGAGCGCAAACCTGATTTTCTTAGTACTTATGAGATTGAGTTTGAGAGTTTTGCCGATTTACCAAATGGTCATGTAATTGAGAAGATAGCAGATACCCCTGAAAATAGTAATTTTATTTGTCGTCTAGATAGTAGAGAAGTTCAACTACCACTTATCATTCGTACTCGTAAAATAGGCGATAAAATGACTATTAAGGGGTTAAATGGAACAAAAAAACTTAAGGATATTTTTATTAATTCTAAAGTAGATGCTAAAAAAAGAGAATTTTGGCCAGTAGTTGTGGATGCTTCTGGTAAAATTGTTTGGTTACCAGGGTTAAAAAAGTCTAAATTTAATAAAACAAAATCAGAAAGTTATGATATAATAATGAAATATCGATAGGAGGAGAGATATTTGTGAATAAAAAAACTGTAAAAAAAGGACTTGTTCCTTATGTATTTATCTTTTTCATTATGATTACTATTTACTATTGTTTTAATGTTATGAATCAAAAGGTAAATGTGTTAAGTTACAATGAATTTGTTGAAAAATTATCTGATGGTTCTGTAGCTCGACTTGAGGTTACTCCAAGGGATAGAGCGAAGACCTATGAGATTCGAGGAAAGCTTGACAAATATAAGAAAAATGAGTCTTTCTTTGTTCGTGTACCTCTTAGTGAAGGTGTTATGAAGAAGATTATTGATGCTTCTGAAGTACAAGATTTTAAAATGACTACAGTGGCTGATCCAGAGTCTAGTTCATTACTTTTAATATTAATAAATATTGTGCCAATTGTGTTATTAGTTGGTGTTGTATTCTATTTCTTTAGTCGTCAAATGGCTGGAAATAAGAATTCTATGGATTTTGGAAAGAGTAAAGCTCGTCTAAATAGTGATAATAATAAAGTTACTTTTAAAGATGTTGCAGGTTTAAAGGAAGAAAAAGAAGAAGTGAAAGAACTAATTGATTTCTTGAAAAATCCTAAGAAGTTCCAAAAACTTGGTGCTAGAATTCCTAAGGGAGTACTATTATTTGGTCCTCCAGGAACTGGTAAAACTTTACTTGCTAAAGCAGTAGCGGGAGAGGCAAATGTTCCATTTTATTTCATTAGTGGTTCTGATTTTGTGGAATTATTTGTAGGTGTTGGTGCTAGTCGTGTACGCGATATGTTCCAACAAGCAAAAAGAAATGCCCCTTGCTTAATCTTTATTGATGAAATTGATGCAGTTGGTCGTCAAAGAGGTACTGGACTTGGTGGTGGTCATGATGAACGTGAACAAACTTTAAATCAGTTGCTTACTGAAATGGATGGATTTGGTGCTAATGAAGGAATTATTATCATTGCAGCGACCAACCGTCCTGATGTATTAGATCCAGCTCTTCTTCGTCCAGGAAGATTCGATCGTCAAGTCACTGTTAATTTGCCAGATGTTAAAGGACGTGAAGAAATTCTTGCGGTTCATGCTAAAAATAAGATTTTATCAGAAGGTATTACACTTCATAATCTTGCAAAAAGAACACCAGGATTTAGTGGAGCAGATCTTGAAAATTTACTTAATGAGGCAGCACTACTTGCTGTTCGTCGTAATAAAGATAAAATTACTATGAGTGAAGTAGATGAAGCTACTGATCGTGTTTTGATGGGACCTGCTAAAACATCTCATAAATATAGTGAAAATGACCGCAAGCTTGTTGCTTACCATGAAGCTGGTCATGCTGTGATTGGTTTAAAACTTGATAATGCTAACGATGTTCAAAAGGTTACTATTATTCCTAGAGGTTCTGCTGGTGGATATAATATGATGGTTCCAAGTGAAGAAAAGTTATGTTCTACTAAAACAGATTTATTAGAACAAATTACAGGATTACTTGGAGGACGTACTGCCGAAGAAATTATTTTTGGTGAAATTACAACTGGTGCTCATAATGATTTTGAGAAGGCTACTAAAATTGCTCGTGCTATGGTTACAGAATACGGTATGAGTGATTTGGGACCATTGCAATTTGAACAACAAGCAGGTAGTGTCTTCTTAGGACGTGACTATAATAAGAGTCAACATTTTTCAAATGAAGTTGCCAATGAAATTGATATGGAAATGAGAAAGATTATCAATGATTGTCATAAAGCTGCAACAGAAATTATTAAGAAAAATAAAGATTTGTTGAAGCTAATTGCCGATGCACTTCTTGAATATGAGACTCTTACAAAAGAACAAATTGATTATTTAGTAAAAAATGGTAAAATGCCAGAAGAAGATGAAAGTAATTTAGAAGCAATGTCTGTTACAAAACTTAGAGAGCTTGCGAAAGAAAAGGGAATTAAGAATTATTCTAAGATGACAAAAGCAGAATTACTTCGTGAATTAGATGTTTAAGAGACTTGTATTTTGTCTCTTTTTTTGATATGTTTCTATTAGTAGTAGGAGGTTTTTGGTTATGGATTTGTATGAAGTTAGTAAAAGTGGGAAGTCTGTTACTAAATATACTTTAGTAGCAAATGAAAAATTGGCAGAATATAAGAATTCTTTGAGAAAAGATATTCTGTTATATCAATTTGAAACAACGGATAAGTTATTAATGGAAAAAGTGTGTGCTTGTGATGAAATATCTTTTCATGAGATTAATTCAAAAAATAAAGTAGATTTTCATTCTGCACTTGGTAGTTTTGATATGAGAGAGGGGAGTTTTTCTTATAGTGAATTAAAAAGAATTAGTTCATGGTATTATTTTTCTTTATTCGATAGAGCTTTGTTAGAGAATACGTGGTTAGAATATGTACACGGTACTTATTCTCCCTCTAATAGTTTAAGTGTGTATTTAGGGTGTTCTGAGTCTAGACTGAATTATTGTAATTATTTGTTGTTACCATCAGAATATCAAACGGTTTCTTCTAAGAAATTGAACGGAGAGATTTTAAATTCTTATGCGGAAGATATTGGTACTGTTTATTCTATGAAGAACATATTCGACTTGCCAGAGGAGTTATATGGATTAGAATTATTAGAACAAGGTAAATATCAACATTTTGTTGATTTATCACTAGTGATTCCCGAAGCATTTTCTTACTATTCTGTTTCATCATATGAACGTTATCCTATTCAAGAGTTAGAGCAAGATTCTATGCATCAAGTGGCATCCACCCTAGATATTCAAAAAAACTTATTGAAGTCTATTAGAAAAGGTCATTCTTGGAAATTAAAATAAAGTTTTCTTTTATTATCGAACTCATTTTATTGAGTTTTTTTCTTGTATAAATATCTTTCTTTTAGTATAATAAGCTTGTTTTAATCTTTGGATTATAAATATTGGATGTGATAGCATGAAATGGAAAATTGGTAATGTAGAAATTTCTAATCAAGTCATCTTGGCCCCTATGGCAGGGATTTCTAATTCTGCTTTTAGACGAATTGCAAAGGAGTATGGATGTGGTCTTATTTATGCTGAAATGGTTAGTGATAAGGCCATTGTTTATCAAAATAAAAAGACGATTGATATGCTTTACATGCGCGATGAAGAACGTCCTATTACACAGCAAATTTTCGGTAGTGATTTGGATTCATTTGTGGAGTCTGCCAAATACATTGAAAAGACAATGAAACCAGATATTATTGATATTAATATGGGGTGTCCTGTTCCTAAAGTTGCAACACGTGCTCAAGCAGGAGCGGCACTTTTAAAAGAGCCTAAAAAAATTGGTCAAATTGTTCGGGCTGTCGTCGCTGCTGTAGATGTTCCTGTTACGGTTAAGATTCGCAGCGGTTGGGATAGTAGTTCTATTAATGCAATTGATGTTGCTAAAATTTGTGAAGATGCTGGTGCTAGTGCTATTTGTGTCCATCCTAGAACTAGGGCACAAGGCTATAGTGGCAAAGCAGATTGGGATATTATTAGACAGGTCAAAGAAAATGTATCTATTCCTGTTATTGGAAATGGGGATATTAAAACAGCGGCCGATGCTAGAAGAATGTTAGATGAAACCTCTTGTGATGCGGTTATGATAGGGCGGGCTGCACTTGGAAACCCTTGGCTTTTCAGAAATATTCTTTCTAAGTTAGAAGCGAGTGGTGAAGAAATTCTTCCAAGTCCAATAGATAAAATTGATATGTGCTTGAAACATCTTTCTTATTTAGTAGAATTTAAAAGTGAAAAACTGGCCTGTTTAGAAATTCGCAATCATGTCGGTTGGTACTTAAAAGGATTAAAAGGTGCTGGCGATATCAAAAATAAAATATATCAATGCACTCAAATTCGTGATATAATTTTAGTATTACAAAGTTATAGGGAGGAGATTTTAAGTGGCAAATACGACGATTCAAAAGAGGGTTTATGAAAAAGCATTGTTCATACAAAGAGTAGTAGCTTTTCTTATTGATATTGCTTTGGTAGTACTTGTTTCATCCTTTGTTATTTTTCCATTTACAGATAGTGAGTCTTTAGAAGAATTAACGAATCAAAATACTACTGCTGCCAATCAATATTTAGCCCAAGAAATTGATATGAATACTTATATGAATCAAAGTATGGATATCAGTTATGAGATTGCAAAACAAAGTGGTTTAGGTACGATTATTACGATTGTTATTTATATTTTGTATTATGTTGTTTTTCAGTTTTATAATAAAGGTAAGACACTAGGTAAACAAGTTATGAAAATTGAAGTAATCTCTTTGGAACAAGAAGAGCTTACTATGAATCAATTATTGTTTCGGGCTTTTATTATTAATTCTATTTTAGTAAATACGATTATTTTATTGTTTACCATTTTTGGTTCTAAAAACCTTTATATGGGAAGTACTGCAATTTTTATGACTGTACAATATGTGTTAATGATTGCTAGTGCAATTATGATAGGTTATCGTAAAGATGGACGTGGTATTCATGATTTTATTGCCCATACAGAAGTGATTAAAAGCCAAATTAAAGAAAGGGAGTTAGAAGTATGCGAGAATTAAATGAACAAGAATTAGTGAGAAGAGAGAAGTTAGCGAATATAGAGAATCCTTATCCAGAAAGATTTGAAATTAATTATGAAATAGTAGATGCCAAGGAACTTCCTGATGAGACTTCTGGAGTACGAGTTGCTGGTAGAATTATTTTGATGAGAAAGATGGGGAAGATGAGTTTCCTTACTATTTCTGATATCTATGGAAAAATTCAAGTTTCTGTTAAAGTAGATATGATTGGAGAAGAAGCTTATGCTCAGTTTAAATCTAATTATGATATCGGAGATTTTATTGGGGTAGAGGGAGAAACATTTACTACTCATACTGGTGAAAAGACGATTCGTGCTTTTAAACTTGAGTTTTTGGGAAAAGCATTGAGACCACTTCCTGAGAAGTTTCATGGTGCTACAGATGTTGAAATGCTTTATCGTCAGAGATATTTAGACTTAATTTCTAATGATGATGCAAAGAAAAAGTTTTTATTCCGTAGTCGTTTTATCCGTGAAATTCGTAGTTATTTAGATCGCTTTGGATATGTTGAAATTGAAACACCTATTTTAAATAATAAAGCAAGTGGTGCAACAGCGAAGCCATTTATTACACATCATAATGCTCTTGATATTAATCTTTATTTAAGAATTGCGCCTGAGACTTATTTGAAACGTGCGATTGTAGGTGGTTTTACAAAAGTATTTGAAATTGCAAGATGTTTTAGAAATGAAGGAATAGATGCTACGCACTTACAGGACTTTACTATGATAGAAGGGTATGGTGCTTACTTAAATTATAAAGATAATATGAAGTTTCTTCGTGAGATGTTGCAAACTATTATTATGAATATGTTTGGTACCCTAACCATACAGATTGGTGATAAAGAAGTAGATTTAAGTGGCGAGTGGGAAAGTGTTAGTTTTCGTGATTTGATTTTGAAGTATTCTGATATTGATATTGCTATTTATGATACCAAAGAAAAGTTACTTGAAAAGATTCATACTGATCATATTGAAATTGATAGTGAGACACCACTTGAAGACTTAGGATATGGTAATTTAGTGGATCAGTTATATAAAAAAGTGGCAAGAGTTCATATTGTAAATCCTATTTTCTTAACAGAGCATCCAATTGAACTTTCACCGCTTGCTCGTGCTAATGATGATAATCCTAATATTACCGATCGTTTCCAACTTGTAATTAATGGGGCGGAAATTATTAATGCATATTCAGAGCTTGTAGATCCTATTGAGCAAGAAAAGAGACTTTTAGAACAAGCTAGTTTGAAAGATTCTGGTGATGAAGAAGCAATGCCAATGGATCATGATTATATAGAAGCGATGGAATATGGAATGCCGCCAATTAGTGGTTGGGGTATGGGAATTGATCGTATTGTACAACTTCTTACTAATTCGGAAAATATCAAAGATGTTATTTTATTTCCACTTATGAGACCAAAGGATGATTAAGAATAAATCTTCCTTTTTTTTCATCTAATTTTCATAAAAAATACGAGTGTAGTACTTGTAAATTATGTCATTAATCAGTATAATGATAGTGGGAGGGAATTATAATACAGTAAAAGTCGTTCTAATTACAATGTTGATATTTATGTTACTTAGTTGGATCTTACCTGCTGCATATTTCCAAAGTAGCTATGTATCACAAGGACGCGTTCAAATGGGATTATTTGATTTGTTCTCATATCCTGTTACAGCGGTTTCCTATTTCGGATTCATTGCTTTATTTGTATTAGTAGTTGGTGGTTTCTACGGTGTATTATATAGGACTAGTGCTTATAGAACATTGTTAGATTCTATCGTAAAGAAATTCAAAGGAAAAGAAAAAATAGTACTTGCTGTTATTATGGTATTGTTTGCCGTTTTAACTTCAGTATGTGGCCTAGAATTAGGTATTATAGTATTTTTCCCATTTGTATTTTCTTTAGTACTATTAATGGGATATGACAAAGTAGTAGCAGCTTTAACAACAGTTGGATCTACTATGGTAGGTATTGCTGGTTGTACATTTTCTGCTAATATGGTTAGTATTTTAACACAAGTACTTGGGGTAGAACTTACTACTGAAATTGTTACTAAGATTGTTATTTTAGTAATAGGATTAGTACTACTTATTTTCAATACTATCCGTTATGGTGAAAGTCATAAAGTAAAGGCTACTAAAAAGAATGCTGAAATTGAAAGTGGTTATATCCCAGAAGCAGTAAAAGGAAAGAAAAAGAAAGTATGGCCTTTAGTACTTATTTTAGATTTAATCTTAGTTATTATGATTTTAGGATTTATTTCTTGGACAGGTGCTTTCAAGTTAAATATTTTTGAAGATGCTAATACTGCTGTTACTGGTTTCAAATTATTTGGATTTGAACTATTTGGTAAACTACTTGGTAATGTTCCAGCATTTGGAAATTGGTCTGTAAATGAGTTATCTTTAATTTTAGTTGTTGCATCTTTCATTATTGCATTCATTTATAAAGTTAAATTCGATGACTTTATGCAAGGATTTATTAAAGGTGCAAAAGAAGTATTAAAACCTGCAGCACTTGTTATATTAATTTATACTTGCTTGGTAATCGTTACTTATCATCCATTCCAATTAGTAATCTATAAAGCTTTATTAGAACTTACAAAAGGATTTAACGTATTTACTACTGGAATCGCAGCAATTCTAGCAGCAGTATTGAACGTTGAACCAGCTTATGTATTCCAAAGTGTTGTACCATACTTAAGTAGTGTAGTAACAGATAAGACAACATATCCGCTTATCGCAGTTATGTTCCAATCTTTATATGGTGCCGTTATGTTAATTGCACCAACTAGTGTCATTTTAATGGGAACTATTTCTTACTTAGGTGTTTCTTATAAAGAATGGTTAAAAAGCGTTTGGAAATTTGTACTAGAGTTTGTAGTAGTATTATTTATTATCTTTACAATCTTAGTACTGATTTAAAACTATTATTGTTAGTTTGACAGAGGGAAAACCTCTGTTTTTTTGTGGAATTTGTCACTTTTTTTAGAACATATTTTATTGAAAGTTATTACAAAATAATCATAGAATATACTTAGAAAGAGGGGATAATATGTTCTCAAAATTTAGTGAAGATGCACAAAAGGTATTAATGGATGCCAAAAGGGAAATGCAACGGCTTAAGCATCCTTATGTTGGTAGTGAACATATGTTGCTTGCGATTCTTTCTCATCATGAGTTTTCTATTACCAAAAAGCTAGAGAGCTATGGTATTTTTTATAAAAAGTTTCGTGATGAGTTAGTTAGTGTTGTGGGGCTTGGGAAGAATGCCAATAGTTGGTTTTTATACACGCCGCTTCTAAAGCGAGTGCTTGAGTCTGCTATGTTAGATTCTAAAGAAGAAAAAATGCAAGAGGTTAGTGTGGAACAGTTATTCTTATCACTTCTTGAAGAGGGAGAAGGGGTAGCAATCCGTCTACTTGTCGGAATGAATATTGATATTGATAAGCTTTATAATGATTTTTCTACCAAAATTATGTATAAAAAGTCTTCTAAAAAGAAACTTTCTATTGAAGAATATGCCATTGATTTTAATAAGCGAGTTCAAAAAGGGGAGATTGATCCTGTAATTGGGAGAGAAGAAGAAGTGGCACGCTTGATTGAGATTTTGTCTCGTCGTGTGAAAAATAATCCACTTTTAATTGGTGATGCTGGGGTAGGAAAAACTGCCATAGTGGAGGAGCTTGCGAGTCGTATTGAAAATGGTGAGGTGCCAAAGGGGTTACAGCATAAACGGATTTTATCAGTTTCTATGGCCTCTCTTATTGCTGGGACAAAGTACCGAGGTGAGTTTGAGGAGCGAATTAACAAGATTTTAACTGAGGTTGAAAATAATAACGAAATCATTTTATTTATTGATGAAATTCATACTCTAGTAGGTGCGGGAGGAGCAGAAGGGGCGATTGATGCTTCTAATATATTAAAGCCGGCGCTTGCTCGTGGGAAACTTAAAGTGATTGGGGCAACGACTACTGCTGAGTATAAAGAGTTTATGGAGCGGGATAAAGCACTAGATAGGCGTTTTCAAAAACTTGTAGTAGAAGAGCCTGAAGTCAATAAGGTAAAAGAAATTTTAGAAAATTTGAAACCTATTTATGAAAGTTTTCATGGAACTGTTATTCCTGATGACATACTTGATCTTATTATTCTTCTTACGAATAAATATGTTTATGATAGGAGACAGCCCGATAAGGCGATTGATATTCTAGATGAGGTTTGTGCGAAGGCATCTTTATCACTTGGAAAAAATGAGAGACGATTGCAGGAGATTAATAAAAAATTAAAAGTAGTTCGCAATCTTAAAAATCAGTCGATTATGAATCAAAACTTTGAACAAGCTTCTAACTATAAAAAAGAAGAATATGATTTAGAAGACCAAAAAAATAAATTGGAACTACAATTTATGAAGGTACAAAAGCCTAAGGTCATTACAAAAGATATGGTGCGTGAAGTGATTTATTTGAAGACGAAAATTCCTATTTATGAGCTGGGGATTAACTTAAATAAAGAGATAGATAAGTTAAGTCGGGACTTAAAATCTAAGATTATGGGACAAGATGATATCGTAAACCAACTTGTGACTTTTACACAGAAATATAAAAGTAATTATTTACCACAACGTCCTTATTCTTTCTTATTTGTTGGAGGAACAGGGCTTGGAAAAACTTGTCTTATTAAGGAATATGCTAAAACTCAGGTGCCAAAGAATTCTTTTATCCGTATTGATATGAGTGAATATAAGGAAGAACATTCCATTAGTAAACTGATTGGTTCTCCGCCAGGTTATGTTGGTTATAATGATCAGAATGCTATATTTGATAAGGTGCGAGAATATCCTAATAGTATTCTTCTTCTTGATGAGATAGAAAAGGCGCATCCTGCAGTTTTGAAACTTTTCTTACAAATTTTAGATGAGGGCAGTATTAAAGATAATAAGGGAAATGAAATTGTATTTAAGAATACCTTAATCTTTATGACTTCTAATTTAGGTAGCAATCAAAAGACAATTGGTTTTTCTGGAAGTAAAAAAGAGCTAAGAAATGTTTATTTAGAAGAATATTTGGGAGTAGAATTGGTAAATAGGATTGATCATATATGGTATTTTCATAATATGGATGGTGCTATTATTACTACCATTATTAAAAGTAAGTTAGATGCTATTAAAAAGGCACGGAATTCTGTTAAAATTAAGTTTTCAAAAGAATTGATTGATGAGATAAAGTCCCGATGCGATTATCAAAAATTTGGGGCAAGACGTATTGATAAGATTATAGAGGAAGAAGTAGATGCTATTATCATTGACCATTTAGTGCAAGGAAAAAGTGAAGTGGTTATTGAAAAGCTGGGGACTAGTTAGTCTCTTTTTTCTTGCTATGTTGAGGGTAAAATATAAAACTTTTTTATTTTTCTTAAGATGACTCATTTTCGTGCTATATTTACGTATGATATGGTATAATAATACAAAAGCGAGGGGATTTTAATGAAAATATATAATACCTTAACAAGAAAAGTGGAAGAGTTTGTCCCTCATCAAGAGGGTATTGTTAAAATGTATACTTGTGGTCCAACAGTTTATAGTTATGCTCATATTGGTAATCTTAGGACTTATATTTTTGAAGATATATTAGAAAAAGGTCTAGAGTACTTAGGTTATCAGGTAAATCGAGTGATGAATATTACTGATGTTGGTCATATGACGAGTGATGCTGATACTGGCGAAGATAAAATGCTTAAAGGTGCTAAGCGTGAGGGAAAGACTGTCTATGAGATTGCCGAGTTTTATACACAAGCGTTTTTAAAAGATATGGATGAACTTCATATTAGAAGACCTGCCATTATTGAAAAGGCAAGTGACCATATTGATACTTATATCGAAATGATAGAAAAG
>CAJUCU010000004.1:0-2817 GCA_910585335.1 uncultured Bacilli bacterium | reverse complement strand
CTAGATGATGGTTATGCTTATATTTCTGAAGGGAATGTTTATTTCGATATTAGTAAAGCGAATGATTATTATCAGTTATCTGGTAAAAATCCGGAGGAGCTTGTAGTTGGTGTGCGAGATACGGTAGAAGAGGACCTTGCAAAACGAAATCCTTTTGACTTTGGGCTTTGGTTTACGTTATCTAAGTTTTCTAATCAGGCAATGAAGTGGGATTCCCCTTGGGGAGTAGGCTACCCTGGTTGGCATATTGAGTGTTCTGGTATTTCTAGTCAGTATTTAGGAGAGTATTTAGATATTCACTGTGGTGGTATTGATAATATTTTTCCACATCATACCAACGAAATTGCTCAAAGTGAGGCTTATTTTGGTCATAAATGGTGTAACTATTGGATTCATGGGGAACATCTAAATGATCAGACAGGAAAAATGAGTAAATCGAAGGGAGAATTTTTAACTTTAGAGTTATTAAAATCTAAGGGATACTCTCCTCTTGTTTATCGTTATTTCTGTCTTGGTAGTCATTATCGTAAAACGCTTACCTTTTCGTATGATTCATTAGAGGTTGCCAAAAACTCTTATCAGAAGTTAAAAAATAAAGTAAAAAGTTTGAAAAATGAGGGGGAAGTACAACAAGCTGAAATGGATTCTTATGAAAAGAAGTTCGGAGATGCTATTTCTAACGACTTAAATACTTCACAGATGTTAACGATTTTATATGATGTTTTAAAGAGCAAGGATTTGAGCGATAGAAGTAAAAGAGTGTTAGTAGAGAAATTTGATTCCGTTCTTTCTTTATCATTATTGGAAGAAGAGACGGATACTACGTTAGATGATTATGCTTTATCTATGATTGAAAAGAGAAAAATAGCCAAAGAGAATAAGAATTATGAAGAGGCAGATCGTATTCGTGATGAACTTTTGGAAAAAGGAATTAAGTTAATTGATGGTAGAGAAGGAACTACTTATGAATTATTAAAATGATAGTCGTTTTATTGTGATTTCTCTAGATTGTCTATATCGTGGACAAGATAAGGAGAATATGAATGAAGATCCTATAATTATTAGTACAAAAGTTTCCTAATCAAAATAATGAGAAATATTTTAGAGACTATTATCTTGAAATACTTCGCTATATTGACAACTATCCTAAAAAAGTTACTTTTGTGTTAGAAGGTCAACAGATTTATAGATATTTGGATTTAGAAGATATCAAGGGTACATTAATTATTAAAAGGACCAGTATTCTAAAATGCTGGTATCGTTCTATTCTTCGTCATATTAGAAAGAAAAAGGTAGAATTAAGAAGTGGAAAGATTACAAGAGCAAAGTATTATCAAAATATTTGGTACTGGTTCAAAAGAAGAACAAGGCAAGTAAAGTATTATAAAGAATTGAATTATTTTTTGGAGGTATTATAGGTTTGATGAAGGTACTTAGTTTAACGGAGCCTTGGGCTACTTTGATTTATATGGGGAAGAAAAAGATTGAGACTAGAAGTTGGAAGACAAACTACAAGGGTGAGCTTTATATTCATGCTTCACGTACAAAAATTCCTAAAAACTGTAATTATGAAGTTTTAGAATTAGTAGAAGATGTTCCTCTTCATTATTCCCATATTATTTGTAAATGTAGGCTAGTCGATTGTATTTATATGACAGAAGAATTTATAGAAGATATGAAGAATAGTCATTATATAGAATATATTTGTGGGGATTATCGAGTAGGGAGATATGCTTGAATACTTGAGAATGTTGAAGTTCTTCCAGAAGAGTTGCCAGCCAAAGGTCATTTAGGAATATGGAACTATGAAAGTGAAAACAGTGACAAGTAGGTAAGCTAAGAAGTATAGTTTGTTGTTATTTTAGAGGCTAATATAGACTTTATTAAGACTGATTTTAGTCTTTTTTTTTGTTGATAAAATATAAAAATACTTGAAAATTTTAAAAAATGTGGTATAATATGTAGACAAATTGAGGGGGAAACGGTTTATGAAAAAAAGGAAAAGAAAGTTATTATCAATAATTTTGTTGTTTTTTGGTGTATTCTTAGTTTTAGTTGGATCAGGTTTAGAACTTAATATCCAAACAATTAGTAATACTACTCAAAACCAACCAATTGCGTATGCTACTTCTAATACAGGGCAGTTTACGTATCTATCAGATATTGATTATATAGCAAAGCAATCGTATACTAGATATGATAAAATCCGTTATGATGAAATTAGTAGTGGTGCTAAAATTTCTTTAAAAATTGAAAACAATGTTTTTACATTTAATAAAGGAATCTGGGCTCATGCTACATCACAAGTTACTTATGATATAAGTCAGTATAATTATAAGTATTTTACAGCATTCGTAGGACTTAATTCTACTTCTACTGGTGGAAATGGTGTGAAATTTTCTATTTATACATCAACAGATGGAGAAAGCTTTGGAGAGGCAAAAGAAGTAGTAGCAAAAAAACCAGGAGAAAATGCCACTTTCGTTAAAGTAGATATTAAGGGTGCCAAGTATTTGCGTTTATATGCAGATGATAATGGAGCAAATGGACAAGATCACGCTGTATATGCAGATGCAAAGTTAGTAAATGAAGTAGATAGTTCATCTTCATTCAAAACAGTAGAAGAATATAACCAAATTATTCAGGCACAATATCAAGGTGAAGAAAACATCACAGGAGAATTAGAGTTTAACATATTAAAAAGGCAATTAGTAAAGAGCGTAGGACAATATACGATTAATTCCTTTTACAATACAAGTGATGATAATAAAGCTGCTTTAGATTACTTAATGTCAAATCCAAAAGCCTTAAGATATT
>CAJUCU010000003.1:20235-53501 GCA_910585335.1 uncultured Bacilli bacterium | reverse complement strand
TAGAATGAAAGATAACTTCATAAAATATGAATTAATTAGAAATGAAGAGAGAATTGGTTTTGATTTATTGACCACAATAGGAGAAAATCCAAAAAGACTGCTCGATAAAGGAGAAATAGGTCCAAAAGAAAAGCATACCTATACTTTGAAATTATGGATTGCATCCACCGCAACAAACGAAGTAATGGGAACAATATTTAAAGGACAATTAAGAGTGGAAGCTATACAAGGAGAGAGTAAAGGGTTATATAAGAAAATCGCAAAGCAAGCAGTGCCAGATGATGAGGCAAGCAAGTTTGTAACTTCTTCTACAGGAATTAATTTTATGCAAACATCCTCTGATACAAATGGGAAAGGAGTCTATACTTTTGCTTCCACAAAAGATGATAAATATCCAGTTCACTACTTTCGAGGGGCAGTAACAGATAATAATGTAAAGTTTGGAGGATTTTGTTGGAAGATAGTTAGAACAACAGAAACAGGTGGGGTGAAACTTATTTATAATGGCTCTCCAGATAATGATGGCTATTGTACGAATACAACGGGGATAGCTACTACGATAGGAAGATTCAAGTTTAATGAAAATTGTGATTCTCCTGCTGATGTTGGATATATGTATGGAACAAGATATCGTTCTTTTGGAAAGGAAATACCAAGCGTTGATGAAAACTGGATATTCGGAAATGACGTAGAATGGGATGGCAGCAAATATGTATTAAAAGACACAGTAGAAATCGACATTAAGAATTGGCAACGTACAAAAGGACCAATATCTTACAAACACTATAGTTGTTTTTCAACTGAAAATAGTTGTACAGAAGTAGGTTATATACATGCTATCGATAGTAATAGCGCAAACAATATAGTTTATTATATAGAATTGACAGACGGAAAAACAATAGAAGATGCGAAGGAGGGAATGTTTTCAAATAAAAACGATTCTTCAGCAAAAATAGCAATCGAGAAGTGGTATCGTGAGAATCTGTTAGGTTATGAAGAAAAACTAGAGGATACAGTTTGGTGTGATGATAGAAGAATTGATGGAGGTTCGTTGAAAGGGAAAGATTATAATTTGTTTGATAGTAGATATAGAGTCAGTTTTGAACCTGAAATTAGAAGAGATGGTCCTAAAATAGAACTAGAATGTGTGAATGAAAAAGATTGGCTTACTGTGAATGAAGAGAATGGTAGTGGTACACTGACTTATCCAGTAGCTTTACTAACTATTGATGAAATGAAATTAGCAGGAGCAAAATCTGGAATATGTAATAAAGAATACTATTTACATAATGCTTTAGACGGATGGTTGCTCTCTCCCGCACAAGTAGTTGAGAATCGTTCTAGCGTTACACATCATACTCCAGAAGGACTACTGCAAACATTTAGTTCTACTGCGGAAATTTTCGTTAGACCATCTATTTCATTTTTACCTAGTATAGAAATTCAAAGTGGTAATGGTAGTAGCACCAATCCTTATATCGTTGATTAATACAGTAACAAAAGAAGGAATATTCTTCTTCTTTTTTCATATATTGTAATAGATGAAGGAGGAAGTCGTATGATAAATAAACAAAATTTGTGGTTTTTAACATTATTTAGTTTGATATTAGTACTTAGTGTTTACTATATTACCATGCCAAATGAACTGCTTCTAGCTCATAACAAAACAGAACAAAAGACAAAAAAGACAAAAGAAAAAAATGAAAAAGCAACCATAGAACAAACAAATTCACTTGTCGCTATGCGCGTAAGCTTAGAAGAAGAACGACAAGAGGCAATGGATGTTTTACAAGAACAGTTAACTAGTGAAAAAATGACAGCTGAAGAAAAAAATAACGCTTATGAACAATTAAAATATTTGAATGAATTACAAGGGAAAGAAGAAACGTTAGAAAAGAAAATAAAAGAAACTTATAAATTAGATAGTTTTGTAAAAATTGACAACTCAAATATCACAGTCGTTGCTATTGCTAGTAAACATGATAACCAAATGGCCAATAACATCATGCGACTAGTACAAGAAGAATATAAAGATAAAATGTATATTACTGTCAAATTTGAAAAAAGTTAATTTCTAGGCATAATCCCACAACATAATCACATTTCTACATACAATACTCTAGGTAAGTATAAAGAAGGGAAGAGTTGTATGGGAAAAGGGATATTAACAAATAGAGAAAAAGAAGTATTTGAATTATTAGTTTTGAATAAATCTACCAAAGAAATTGCAGAATACCTAAATATTAGTGAAAAAACAGTAAGAAATCATATATCAAACGCAATGCAAAAGCTAGGGGTAAAAGGTCGGGCTAGTGCAGTGGTCGAACTTTTGAAATTAAAAGAAATAAGTTTATAAAGTCGTACTAAATTAGTACGGCTTTTCATATGGTTTAATGGGTGACGTTATGTTAAAGAAAAAAGCACTGAGAAAAATATTTGTGACGACATTAACAGCTTTCATTCTGTTAGTGGTTTACTTGATTCCAACACTAGATACCTCCAAAGCAATTACAACGAATATGGAAGTAGAGTATATTACAGGACTAGGAACTGATCATATTTATTTGTTAGATAAAAACAACTTATTAGTAAAGACGAACATTCTCCTAGATAACTCCTCAAAACAAGAACAAGTAAGTATGCTTCTTGATAATTTAAAAGAAAGCGATAATGCTCGTTTTCCAACAGGACTTAGAGCCTATATTCCAGAAAATGTAAAAGTTTTAAATATTAAATTAGAAGATCAAACAGTTAGCATTAACTTTTCCAAAGAGTTTTTAGAGATAAAAGCGGAGTTAGAAGAACGAATTATAGAGGGAATTAGTTATAGTATCCTAGACTTAGAAGGAATCTCATCGCTTCGTATTTTAGTGGAAAACAAGAATTTAACAGCCTATCCAAATAGTAAAAAAAGTATTCCCGCTCTTATAACAAAAAAGTTTGGGATTAATAAAAAATATGATTTGAACAGTCGAAATCATATAGATAAAGTAGTAGTATACTATTCAGAAGATATTGATAACCATACCTATTATGTTCCGGTTACGAAATATATGAATAACGAAAAAGAAAAAATAGAAGTAATTGTAGAAGAACTTTCTTCTAAATATATTTATGAAGATAATTTGATGAGCTTTATTCATAATAACTTAGAGCTTCTAGGATATGAAGAAAAGGATAATATGATGGTTTTGGATTTTAACCAGTATTTATTTGATAAAGATGATAAAATCTTAGAAGAAGTATTATATACACTTTCCTATTCGGTTTTTGATAGTTATGATGTAAATTGTATTTTGTATAAAGTCAATGGTAAAAATGTAAAAGAAGTAGGCTCTAGCGATTTGAAATAAAACGTAAAAAAAGCTTGCGTAGATGGTATTTTTATTGTATAATTTTATTGCAATCAAAAAACGTCCGCGTAGCTCAGCTGGATAGAGCAATCGCCTTCTAAGCGATCGGTCACGTGTTCGAATCACGTCGTGGACACCATCTAAATAACAACCCTTATCTTAAGGGTTTTTTTGTACGCTAATTTTTGTTATACTGTAGCTAGTTTAAAGAAAGGAGAGGAATATGAGACTGATAGAAATCATAAACGAACTTGTTGTAACGGATATAGAAAAGACGATGAAGTTTTACAAAGAATATTTAGGTTTTGATGTGATAGAGACAGATGGCACTCCTATTGTTTGGGTAAAAATGAAAAAGGACAATCAAATTATGATGTTTGAGGAGTACGACGAAGTTTGTGGAGAAATTAAAAATTTTCCTGATAAGCTAAGAACAAGTAATTTAATAAAATTTAGATATGACAGTATAGAAGAATTAGAAAAGCTATATAATGAATTATTAAAACATAATGTAGGAATATTTATGGAATGGAAAAAGACAGAATATGGAAGTGTAGAATTCGGAATATTAGATCCAGATGACAATATGCTTATTTTATCTTTTTGATAAGGAAAGTAAAGTAAAATAGTAGGATTGGTAGAAAACTAAAGTGAAAAGTGACGATAGTAGTATTATAAATTTTGTAATTTTACCCCTTTTCTTTTAGTTTTTTTAATGCTATACTAAGAATATAAAAATAATAAGAAGGAGTAGACTTATGGAAAAATTAAAAGTAGATAAGAAAAAAGGAGTAAACAAAAATATCATAATTGCAGTAGTAGTTGTGGTATTGGTTGCAGTAGTTGCCGTTGCTGGAAGTATGTTCTTGTTAAACAAAGGGGATAACAAAAAAGAACTTGAAAAATCTTTAGAAGAAATGGGAAGAGATTTTTATGAAAACTTGTATTATGATCAAATTGGAGGTTCTGCTGACGAGAGAACATCACTATTATCTAAATTTACAACAGTAGGAATTAAAATTGATTTAGATAATTTAGGTCGTTATAACAACGGAGAGTATAAGGATAAAATAAGTGAGTTTTCAAATAAGAAGACAAAAGAAAAATGTAGTAAGACAGATACAAAAGTTGTAGTATACCCTAAATCACCGTTTGGAAAGACAGATTATAAAATGGAAGTAGAACTAGAATGTGGTTTTGAAAAAGACAAAAAATAAATAGAGAAGTAAGTGTCAAATTTACTTCTTTTTTTTCGGAATTTTACTAAAAAAGTTAATGACAGAAGAGACAAAATATAGTATAATTTTAATAGAAGGTAAACTGAAGTAAGGTAGTATGGTGGTAAGTATGAATAACGGAGTGAAAAAACATATTATTCCTATACTATTAGGGGTGGTAATGACCCTAGTAGGTTTTTTCGTGCCTGAAAAAGTTTTTGCCATTAATGTAGGAGATGTGAAATCATTTTCTTATACTGGTGGTGTTCAAGTTTACCAAATAGAAGAGTCTGGGTTCTATCAATTAAAAACTTGGGGAGCGCAAGGTGGTTCTCTACCTGGTTACTATGGTGGTTATGGTGGTTATGCAACAGGAACTGTTTTGCTTCGAAAAGGAACTACGGTTTATGTTGTAGTTGGTGGACAAGGTACTGGTGCAGGATACCAAGGACAGAGTTTAGCTGGCGGTTATAACGGTGGTGGTCGTGTTCAAGGTGTTGGTGGTATCAACCATATGACTGGTTCAGGTGGAGGTGCTACTCATATTGCGACACAGTCAGGACTTTTATCTTCTCTTTCTAACGACCGTTCTTCTATTTTGATTGTATCTGGTGGAGGAGGCGGAGCTAGAAATCAAGATAATCACGTTGCTGCTGCCCGTTGGGGAACTGGTGGAACTGGTGGAGGTTATATCGCTGGTGGTGCTCAGTCCAATTACGGAAACACTTGGCTTACCACAGTAACAGCAGTCTCAGGAACACAAACTACAGGAAATGCCTTTGGTAAAGGTGGAGATGCCACAGGAAACTCAGCTGGAGGAGGAGGATTCTTCGGTGGTTACAGTGGAGCAAGTCCATACACAGGATCTGGTGGAGGAGGTTCTGGTTATATCGGAAACCCTTCCCTAATGACTTTCCAAGATATCGAGAAAGTAATGTATTGTTATAAATGTCCTGAAACAACAGAGGAGAATGTTCGTTCTGTTAGTACAACGAGTGTAAGCGGAACAGCAACAGATAAATATGCCAAATCAGGTCATGGATATGCACAAATTAAATTAGTAAAACTAGCAGATACCGATGCGAGATTTGAATCGATTGATGTAACAGGGACAAAAATAAAAGAACGTTTTGATCCCGATACTTACACTTATGATGTGACAGTGGATTCAGATAATTATGAAGTCGATGTCAAAGCTTTACCTTTGAAAGATACAACTACGATAGTAGGAGAAGGACACTATACATTAAAAGTAGGAATGAATCCCATTACATTAACAGGAACCGCAGAAAGTGGAGATACCCTTGTTTATACATTAAATATTTATAGACCAGCTTCTAGTTATCAGTACTTAACGGATATTACAGTAGATGGTAAGTCTGTTGGAAACTTCAATCCAACCAAATTAGATTATACAATTAATCTACCATATGATATGGATGAAGTAGACCTAGATGCCTTCTATGGACATCCAGGACAGACAATTGAAGGCCTTGGAAAAGTACAAGTGCCAACGGGACAGTCTACCAAAAAAATAGAAGTAATGAGCGAAGATAAAAATCAAATGACCACATATAACATTCATTTTGTAAGAGACCATTCTTCTAAATTAAAATCTTTAAAACTTGGAAATTATGACTTAGACCCAGTATTTCATTCAGACACTTTAGAATATACAGTAAGCATTATGAATGCAACTCTTTCACTAGATGTAGAAGCAACGCCTTACGATGAAGAAGCAAAAGTTGCTTTAAAAGGGTTCGGCTACATTAATCAAAGTGCCATTGGAACGATTACTGTAACAGAACCAAATTGCGAAAAAACAGTTTACACAGTAAAAATATTAAAAGATGAAGCCCCTGTGGCAACACCTTATGAATTCCCATACACTGGTAAAATTCAAACCTTCACTGCACCAATGACTGGTTACTACCGATTAGAAACTTGGGGTGCACAAGGAGGTAGTATCTCTGGTTATTATGGTGGATATGGTGGTTATGCAACTGGAACCGTAATGTTAAAAAAAGACGAGACAATCTTTATCGTTGTCGGTGGTCAAGGGCTTGGAGCAAGTCGTCAAGGTCAAGGTCTTGTCGGTGGTTATAACGGTGGGGGTAGTGTTACAGGAAACCCTCGAGTAAACCATATTACCGCATCTGGTGGAGGGGCAACGCATATCGCTAGAAAAACAGGACTTCTATCTGCATTATCAGAAGACCGTGACTCTATTTTGATGGTCTCTGGTGGCGGTGGTGGTGCTAGAAATCAATCCAACCACGAAGCTGCTGCTCGTTGGGGACATGGAGGATCCGGTGGAGGAGCTGTGGCAGGTGGTGCCCAATCAAATAACGGTTCCACTTGGTACCTATCTACCATTACTGCCGTATCAGGAACACAAACTTCAGGTTATGCTTTCGGGCAAGGAGAAAAAGCATTTGATAATGGTGCTGGAGGTGGAGGATTCTTCGGTGGATATAATGGTGGTCATCATAGTAATGCCTACACTGGTACTGGTGGAGGAGGTTCCGGTTATATCGGAAATAAAGATATCTTCTCTTACCGTGATATTACCAAAGTGATGTACTGCTACAATTGTAATAAATCAGCAGATGAATCAAGCTATACAGAAAACACTGGAAACTATTCAGTAAGCCCAATTTCTTATTATGCCAAAGCAGGAGCAGGGTACGCTAGAATTACTTTATTAGAACAGCCAAGTGAGAATAATTTCTTATCATACATCAAAACAGATAAAGGAGAGCTTTCTCCAGAATATGAAATGGGGGAAGTAAATTACCGCGTTGAATTAACAAGCGAAGATGATGAAATCACAATTACAGCAGCCCTAGAAGATGATAAAGCAACGATGACAGGACTTGGAACTTTCGATGTTCCAGCGGGAGAGACAGACTTCCCAATTACCGTAACAGCAGAAAATGGCGACATTAGAATTTATACCGTAACGGTTTCAAGACCAGCTTCATCGAATGCAAAACCGAATAATATTACCATTTCAGGATTAGTACCAGCACTTTGTGCGATCAATGAAAAATATTGTAAATTAAGTGATGAGTTTTCACCAGATATTCATGACTACACCATTACGGTACCAAGTAGAATTAAAAACTTAGAGTTTACCGTTAATAAAGGACACAAATATCAAAAGGTAACAGGAGAAGGGATTGTCAAACTAGAAGGTGGAATGAATGATGTTACCATCGAGATAGAATCAGAAGATGGAACGAATATAGAGCGATACACCTATCATATTGAACGTGATATGACGGGAAATGCCAACATTGAAATGCTAGAAGTTCTAAATCCAAAAACCGATATTAACTTTGACCCAGATATTACCGATTATTATTTTTCAGTACCAAATGAATATACAAACGTCGATTTAAAAGTGACACTAGAAGACCCAGAGGCTTCTTACAAAATATATGATAATGAAAACTTCCAACTTGGTCTTAATCTAGTCACAATCGAAGTAACCGCTAAAAATGGCGAAGTAAAAACTTATATGTTGAATATTTACAGAGAGCAGAGTGGAAATACCTTCTTGAGTGATTTAAATGTAACTCATGA
Organism: uncultured Bacilli bacterium; assembly: GCA_910585335.1. Taxonomy (GTDB): domain Bacteria; phylum Bacillota_I; class Bacilli_A; order RF39; family UBA660; genus MGBC119817. The sequence continues at coordinate 45,343 of CAJUCU010000003.1, read as the reverse complement.
TGGAGAGACTTTCCCATTATCACCAACCTTCAATAAAGTAATCTCTGCTTATACAGTAAATGTGCCAAATGAAATAGAGGAAGTATTCATTAGTGCTAGAGCAGAACATAGCCTAACTACAATTACTGGCACTGGCAAGAAAACACTAAAGACAGGAACCAATAACTATCAAGTAACAACAACAGCAGAAGATGGTTCTGTTCAAATCTATACAGTGTCCATTATTAGAGCGAAGAATAGTGATGCGACACTAAAGACATTAGATGTATTAGAAAGTAGCTTAAATCCAACCTTTGCAAGTACGCACTTTGACTATGAGTTAGATGTTAATCCTGGTATTACTGCACTTACCATCAACGCTGAACCAAATGCCAAAACTTCTACTTACCAAATTGTTGGAAACAGTGGTTTTGTAGTAGGGGAGAATACTGTAAAAATCATAGTAACAGCAGAAGATGGAACGAAAAATACATATACATTGTTAGTTCGTAGAACACCAAACAGTAATACCTACTTAAAATCATTGACACTAGATGAGTATGATATGACTGGAATCTTCAACAAAGAAGTAGAAGAGTATAACATTAGTGTTCCAAATGAAGTGGATTCCATTCGAGTAGATGCCATACCAGAAGATAGATTGTCGATGGTAACAGGGGCAATTACTTATCGCTTAAAAACTGGCGAAAATCAAATTGCAGTAACAGTTATGGCCGAAAATGGAGATAGTAGAACTTACATCGTTAATATCACAAGAGACCAAAACAGCAATGCCAATTTAATTTCCCTATCTACTTCATCAAAAGCGCTACTTACACCGACCTTCGATAAAAATGAACAAAACTATACTTTGAATGTAGCAAATAGTGAAAGTAAAATTACCATACTAGGTGTAGCAGAAGCGAAAACTTCTACCGTGAGTGGAAATGGAGAATATGAATTAAAAACAGGAACGAATACAGTAAAACTAACTGTAACCGCAGAAGATGGAACCGAAAAGGAATATAGTATTGTTATTACTCGTGAGAGGTCAAATAATGCCAACGCAGAAATGATTATTGCTCGTGAATCGGTATTAAGTCCAAGTTTTGATTCGAATAAAACAAGCTATGTCTTAAAAGTAATCGAAGCAGTGACCAGTCTTACTTTAGATGTAACACTAGAAGATCCTACTGCAACCTATGAAGTAATTGGCAATGAAAACTTTGTGATCGATGAGTATAATAAAGTTATTGTTAGAGTAACCGCAGAAGATGGAACAACCAAAGATTATGAGTTAGATGTTCTAAGACAAAAAGCGGGAACTACTAGTAACCGCCTAGAATATCTTGCAATTGATCACGGTACCTTAACACCAGCTTTCGATAAAGATACGAACTACTATGAAGTAGAAGTTCCTTACGAAATAGATAAAGTAGTTTTAACTGGTGAGTTAGAAGATAAAAACGCAACGGTTACAGGTTTCACAACTTATAATCTTGATGTCGGTATCAATGTTTTAGGAGTAGAGGTAATTTCCGTGGAAGGGGTATCTCGTACTTACCAAGTGGTAGTAAAAAGAAAGGAAAACACGGAGGCTCGTCTTGCTAGTCTTCAAGTGATGTCTTCTAGTCTGTCACCAAACTTCCACCGTGATGTTTATTCCTATAATGTAAAAACAACACTTTCATCTTTAAATATCAGTGCAGTACCAATGGATACCAATGCGACATATCAAATTATTGGAAACAAAGATTTCACCCTTGGCCAAAATGAAGTAATCATCCGTGTAACAGCAGCCGATGGCATTACTTCAAAAGACTACGTTTTAAATGTAGAAAAGGAAAAATCAAGCAACAATAATTTAGAGTCATTAGAAGTATTAGGACATGTGATTCGTCCTACTTTCTCGAAAACAACCACTGTATACTACTTAGATGTAGAAAGAGATTGTGAGATGATTCAAGTAGAAGCCATACCAGAAGATAAGAATGCGACGGTAGAAGGAGATGGCGAAGTTTCTTTAAATGTGGGAACAAACTATGTGGAAGTAATCGTTACCAGTGAAAATGGTACCAAGAAGGCTTACACAATCATCGTAACAAGAAAAGGAAGCAGTAATAATTATCTAGAAAGCTTAACTGTGAGTGATTCTACACTGTCTCCAGTGTTTATAAAAACAACCAATGATTATACGGTAACAGTTCCTTACGAAACAGAAGAAATCACTTTAAGTGGAACACCAGAAGATAAAAATGCTTTTGTAACAGGTCTAGAACGTTATGCTTTAGAAGTAGGGGACAACAACCTTTCTGTTACCGTCATTGCAGAGGATGGTAGCACCAATGTTTATAACGTCAAAGTCACAAGAGAAGAAATTGTCTCTTCTAAATTGAAAGACTTAAGCGTGAAAAACTATACCTTGAACCAAACGTTCTCTAGTGATGTCTATGACTATAATGTGGTAGTCGACAATGAAGTAACCAGCCTAGATTTAACTGTGGTACCACTAGATAAGGGTGCCACTTGGGAAATCGTTGGGAATGAAAATTTTGTAGTTGGAATGAACGAAGTAAGAATTAATGTTGTAGACCGTCTAGGAATTACGAAAACAACTTATGTTTTAAATGTTAATAGACAAAACTATGCCAACACCTATCTTGCTTACATTTATCCAAATATCGGCAGTCTAACACCAGCCTTTGAAAAGACGACACTTGCTTATACAGTAACGGTAGAAAACGAAGTAGAGGAAATCAATTTAGCAGCAGAGCCTGAAATCGAGACAAACACATTAACAGGAACAGGTATTCATAAACTAAATCCAGGAGATAACCGCTTCCCATTAACAGTCACCACACCAACTGGAATTAGTAGAACCTATTATGTAAATGTAGTAAGAAAACTTCGTAGTGCCAATCATCTAACAAGCTTAGAAGTAAGAGCAAACGGAAAAACACAAACATTAAATCCTGCCTTTGATACTGCGACAGAAGAGTATCACGTAGAAGTAGAAGCAGGAACGACAAGTGCCCAAATTATTGTATCCCAAGAAGAAGGGGCAAAAGTCAGTGGGGACGGAAATAAAATTTTAGAAGTTGGCGATAATTTATTTGATATTAAAGTAATGGCCGAAAACGGTGATGAGAGAACTTATAAAGTAACTATTCATCGTCCAGCGTCAGATAAAAACCATTTAATCGATTTGGTGCCAAGTGTGGGTGAATTAACGCCAGCCTTTAGTTATACAAAAGATGAATATTCTCTAGAATTAGACTCTAGTGCCTCTTTGCTATCGTTTACAGTAAAAACAGAAGATCTTTTTGCCAAAGTAGAAGGACACGAAGCGCAAGTGATTCCAGATGGAGAGTCTGAAAGAACCATTACTGTAACAGCAGAAGATGGTAGTAAAAAAGTATATACAATTCATATTCGTAAAGACCGTACTGATGAAGCAAGACTGAAGAGTTTGACACTAAATGGTTATACCTTAAATGAAACCTTTGATAGAGATAAATTCAGTTATACCTTAAACGTACCAAACCAGAAAAATGTCATTTTATCTAGTGAAGTAGAAGCCATACCACTAGATCCTAATGCTAGTGTTAGTAAGACTTCTTCCTTGATTTTATCTAGTACAGCAACGAATATTTACACAATCATAGTAACGGCACAAGATGGCTTTACCAAAGAAACTTATACGATTGCAATCGAGCGAGAAAAGGGAGCAGATTCCACTCTAGCAAAACTTGCCTTCGGCTTTGGAAAGATGAGTCCAGTCTTTAGTCCAACAACAACGGAGTATACCTTATTAGTACCAAGGGGAATTACAGAGATTACAAAAGATGATGTAACAGCAACACCAACAGATGCCGATGCTACCGTAACCTTACCAGAAAACTTTGTTTATGATAGTGACAACGACACTTATCAAATCACCGTAGAAAGTGCTGATAAAACATCAACAACCATCTATACTGTTCATTTAGGATTGTTGAAGTCATCAGATGCAACATTAAGGGAACTATCAACCGATAGTGGTCGCTTTACACCAGTATTTTCTCCAGCAGAAGAGTCCTATACCGTAGCAGTTCGTAGTGATTTAGATGAAATTACGATTGATGCTACACCAAATGATGCACCATATGCTCAAATCGTAAGCGGTGTTGGAACCTTCCCACTAGATGAGGAAACCAATCATTTTTCAGTCGTGGTAACCGCAGAAGATGGGACAACCAAAGTTTATAATTTAACCGTTGTAAAAAGTATCTCAACAGAAAAACACTTACAAGATATTTACTTATCTGGAGACTGTACCAAAGATACTTGTCCACTAGCACCAGCTTTTAGAGAAGAAGTGCTAGACTACCAAATCACAGTAGAAAATGAAATAGAAAACGTAAATATCGAAGTGGTAAAATATCACAGCAGTCAAATTGTTAAAGTTTTTGATACCAAAACAGAAGAAGAAATACCAGCAACAGGCATTGCGTTAAAGACTGGCTCTAATACCTTTAGAGTGGAAGTAGAAAATAATATCGGCGATAAGACAATCTATAACTTAGATATTAAAAGAAAATTATCTAGCAATAATTATTTAGCCTCTCTTCGCTTTAAAGATCCAGAAATCGAGCTGGAATTTGATAAGGAAACATTGGAGTATTTTGCTACCATTCCAAGTACTTATGATAAAGTAGAACTAGAGTATGAACCAGAAGTCAAAACTTCAAAAGTACATACCCAAGGGACAACTTACTTGATGCCTGGAAATAACGATATCAAAGTAATTGTTACAGCAGAAGATGGCACTAGTAGAACTTATACTATCCATACCGAAAAAGAAAAAGGCTTCAACAATTACTTACAATCGATAACTGTTTCTTCCGGTATCATTTATCCACTGACACCGAAGTTTAATAAACTAGTTTATAATTATATGGCAACCGTTCCATACAATGTATCTAAAATTAAACTAGATGGTGTGCCAGAAGATGTAACCACAACCGTGACTGGAACAGGGGAGAAAGAACTACGTGTTGGAACCAATGCTTATCAATTGACAGCAACTGCACAGACAGGAGAGACACTGGTTTATAACGTAGTAATTACAAGAGAAAAATCAACGAGACTGCATTTAAAACAGTTAGATATTCACAACGCAACACGGAACGAAGACTTCCAACGAGATAAATTTGTCTATACAGTGGATGCTTTGGCAACAGTAGATCGCCTGAATATGACGATTGTGCCAGAGCGAGACGATGTTACTTATCGTGTCGTTGGAAATAACAACCTAAAAACAGGAGAAAACACCGTTATTATTATTCTGGAAACACTAGATAAGACGGTTACGACAACTTATAAATTAACTATCCAAAAACGACCATCGGATGATAACTTCTTAAAAAGCTTAAAAGTAGATGCAGAAGAGCTCATCAATGACGAAAACAAAAATGACAACTATTTTGAAATCGAAGTGCCATACACTACAGACTCAGTTATGGTAGAAGGCGTGCCACGAGTAGATACTTCTACTGTTGTGAGAGGAAATGGAACGTATTCCCTAGACTTTGGTAATAATCACGTTTTCCTAACTGTCATAGCAGAAGATGGAACGACAAGAGATTATGAAGTAAATATCAAAAGAAAATACGATAATCACTTGTTGATGCTAAGCACGGACCGAGGAGAGTTATATCCAGCATTTGAACAGGATACTCTATATTATTACTTAGATGTCCCAAGAGATGTTACCGATATTACCATTCTTGCAGTCCAAAGCAGTCCTTTAACAACGGTTACTGGTAATGGCTATTATGAGTTATCACTTGGAGAAAATATTATTTATGTAACAGTCTCTGCTAGTGATAAGTCATCAAGAACTTATGTCATACATGTCCATCGCTTAGAATCTGATAATAACTATATCAAATCGTTCTTTGCTCCAGATATGAATTTGCTGGAGAAATTTGAACGAGAAAAAACAGATTATAAAATGGAAGTACCAGACTACATAACAAAACTGGATCTTGATATTGAACTAGAAGAAGAACACGCAACATATCGCATTGAAGGAAATGAAAACTTTGTTCCAGGCGACAATTTAGTAAAAGTAATTGTTACCGCAGAAAATGGAGATGAAAGAGTTTACCAGTTTACCGTAAATGTTCAAGATGAAGCGAAATACAGCAATCGCTTGCTAGATTTAACGGTAGAAAAAGAGACCTTAACGCCTGTCTTTGACCCAGATACCACAACTTATACAGTGACAGTGCCATATACGAAAACGCAAGCGAAGGTAAGCGGTGTCTTAGAAAGTGTCGATGCCACTGTAACTGGTTTTGGAACACATGAACTTGTTCCAGGACGTAACATTATTCCTGTTGTGGTAACGAGCAAAGATAAAAAGACAAGAGTTTATAATGTAATTGTCTATCGTATCAAATCCAGTGATGCTAGACTAAAGAATGTCGAGTTTGATGGTTGCACTTTCTCACCACTATTTGATAAAGACAGAGAAAACTATACATTATATGTAGATAATAGTGTCATCTCTTTAACAGAGAAAGTAGAACCGTTAGTAGTCGGAACAACTTATCAAATTACAGGTCACAAAAACTTAGAAGCTGGAGCAGGAACTGTAGTCATTACAGCAACTGCTGAAGATGGTGTTACGACCAAAGTTTATACCTTCCAAGTAGAAAAAGGAAAATCTCAAAACAATTACTTAGATAGCCTATCTAGTAACATTGGTTCTCTAAACCCAAGTTTTGAAAAAACAAATAGTGGTCCTTATGAGATAGATGTAGATTCCACCGTAAACTCTATTGTTCTATTTGGTAAAGCAGAAGCGGCTACTTCTACTGTCGAAGGACTAGGAGTTCATAACTTAAAGCCAGGTAGAAATACAATTTCTGTTGTAGTAACGAACGAGGTTGGAGCCAAAAGGACTTATACTGTAGTCGTAAACAAAGCACAAAGTAGTGAAAATCACTTAATGTTCCTAGGGGTAAACGAAGGAACACTAAATCCTGTCTTTGACCCAGATACGTTAGAATATACTGTAGATGTTGACTATTCTCTAACAGAAGTAACCGTAGTTGCCTACCCAAAAGACAAGGGTTCACTGGTAACAGGGGATGGCACTCATAGCCTAAAAGTAGGAAATAATAGGATTGAGGTTTTAGTAACTGCCGAGGATGGTAGCATTAGAACTTATACACTGAATGTAAAAAGAGGAGAACTATTTAGTTCTAAACTTCTAGATATTAAAGCTCATGAAGGTGTCCTATCACCTGAGTTTGAGAAAAATACAACCGATTATGTCATCAGAGTACCAAATGAAGTGGATTCTCTAACACTAGAAGTAACACTAGAAGATCCTACTGCAACCTATGAAGTTCACAACAATAAAGGCTTTGTTGTAGGACCAAACCCAGTAGAAATTGTCGTAACAGATAGACACGGAGATGAGACTACTTATACACTAACGGTAATCAAACGACCAGAGGTTAACAACTATTTAAAAGAAATTCGTATTAGTGAAGGAGTATTATCACCTGAATTTGTAAAAGAACATAACTATTACGAAGTAGAAGTAGAGTCCGATGTTTCTGAAATTGATGTTGAAGGTATCTTAGAAGATGAATCAGCAACACTAGAAGGAAATGGAAAATATACTCTGGTAACTGGAGACAATTATATTTACCTAAATGTAGTCAGTATGAAAGGATTCCTTCGTACTTACACTTTGAAAGTAACAAGAAAAGCAGCAACCCAGAATAAGCTTTTAACACTTTCCGTAACACCAGGGGAGATGGATAAGCCGTTTGATCCTGATATCAACGAATATCAAGTTACAGTAGCAGAAGGCGTAAGTGAAGTAGTAATTACTGCAACAGCCGAACAAACAGCAACGATAACAGGAGATGGCAAGAAAATACTTGCAATTGGTATGAATCGCTATGAAGTAGTAGTAACCGCCGAAGATGGTAGTGTCAATACTTATGTCATTAACATTGAAAAAGTACCATCTACGAATACCAATATTGAAAATATCATTCCATCAAGTGGTGTCCTATCACCTGAATATACGAATACAGTCGATCGTTACGAAGTAGAAGTAGCAGAAGATGTGGCCATTATTGATTTCGAAGTGATTTTAGAAAGCAACGTGGCAACGGTTACAGGAAACTATAATAACTACTTAAATTATGGTAATAATGATATCGTAATTACCGTAACCGCCGAAGATGGCAGTACCCGTGAAGTACATATTAATGTAATTCGTGATAAAGTAATTACAGAGATCGAACTAGATGATTTCTTACTAATGGAAGTAGGAGACACGGTAGAATTAGTACCAACACTCTTACCAGATGATGCCATAAATAAAGAACTAGTATGGACCATTGAAGATGAGACGATTGCCACAGTAGAAGATGGTGTAGTAACAGCAAAAGCACTAGGAGATACTATCATTCATGTGGCAAGTGCAAAAAATCCTGAAGTGAAGAAAACCGTAAACTTAAGTGTTTTAAATCTAAAAATTACAAGTCAAGTATACGATGTAAGAAGAGAAGTAGTGAACATGCTAGAAAGTGATCCATCGGCTATTAAAAATATTGTAATTGGTGCAGATGAAGGTGAAACACTCGATGTCTTCCTATCCAAACTAGAAAACAGAGAGTCTTTAATTAAGTTCTATGATATAGATGGAGATAAGATTGAAAAGATAGAAGAAGTAAGTGTTGCAACAGGTCTAATCATTCGTCTAGAATATAATAACAAAGTCTATGATGAAGCATACATTGCAGTAAGAGGAGAAAATACCCAAGATGCCGCAATTAATGTAGATGACTTTGATATTATGATTAATCAAGTATTAGGTAAACTGAAATATACAACAGACCATTTGATTTATAAGACAATGGATGCCGAAGAAAACGATGAAATTAACGTAGACGATATTGATCGACTTGACCAATATATCTTAGGAAAAATTAAGACACTAAATTAAAAAGAAAGAAACTGAATCTAGAAAAGCAGTTTCTTTTTTTGCATGGAAAGATAAAATGAAAATTCTACATTTTTCTCTGCCCTTTCGTTGATAAAAAGGAAAAAGTATGATATATTTAATATAGTGAATAATAAAGTAGGGAGCGTAGGGAGCATGTTTGTGATTAAAAATAAAATAGATAAAATAAAACAGTTCTTTAAAAAGAGTAATAAGAAACAAAAAGCTTTTATGATAGCAATCTCTCTTTTCTTAATGACTCTTTTAATACTGATTCCAATGTCTCTTGCATCCTTAGAGCCAGTAAGAAAGATAACAATACTATCAGAAATGACGAACTATGAAGGTGATGAACCAAGTGCGTGGAAGATAGAAAAGAGCGGACAATGGACGAATGTAGGAGAAGCAAAGATTACATTTGACCTAGAATCAGTATTAAAGAAAAACTATAAATATACAGATATCTTGCTCGTTTTAGATACTTCTGGTTCTATGGTAAAAGATAAATTAGAAAATCTAAAAAGTGATACAATAGAATTAATGAATCACTTAATAGATGATAATGGAAATAAGGCTGGAATCATTACCTTTGATACCAATTCTACGATTGCCTCTAATCTTACAGATGATAAAGAGAGTTTAATAAATATCATTCAAAATCTAACGGCAGGTGAGGCTACCAACTATTATCGAGCTTTAGAAAATGTAGATACCATTTTAAGAAATTACAAAAGAGAAGAAGATAGACAAATGATTGTCTTATTCTTAACAGACGGCTATCCTAACGAAGATACCCCTAATGAAGTAGGACAATATCAATACTTAAAAGATACTTATCCATTTATCATAATAAACGGTATCCAGTATGAAATGGGTGATACTCTTTTAGACCCAATTAAGAAAGTAAGTGATCATCAGTATATTGCAGATATGGAAAATTTACACAATGTCTTGTTGGATGCCGCTGTGGCACCAGAACATTATGAGACCTTTGAGATTACAGACTTTATTGATACCAACTACTTTTATGTAGAGAGTCCATCGGATATCAATGCTAGCAAAGGAAAGGTTTCGTTAGACGAAGAGGCTCAAACAGTAACATGGAATCTTTCTGATTTGATCTCTGGACAGGATGCTAAGATGACGATTAAGATTAAATTAAAAGAAGAATACTTAAATCGCGTTGGCATTTATCCAACCAATACAAAAGAAGTAATTACAAGTAAGTTAGGTAATATCGAAGAAAATATAACAAGTACCAAGACTCCAGTTCTTGCAGATAATTATAAAGTCATCTATGAAGGAAACGCTCCTGAAGGATGTAGTGTAGAAGAAGTACCAGAAGAAAAACATCATTCTGTCTTTGAAACAGTCCCAATTAGTGAAAAGAAAATGACTTGTGAAGGCTATGAGTTTAGAGGTTGGTCTTTTGCAACCAAAGAAGTGAACAAATTAAATGCCGATTACTTTACGATGCCAGAAAGTGATGTCATATTAAGGGCAACATGGGGAAAAGTAGGTGTAAATAAATCAATGGAAGGAACAGTTTCTGTTATTCAAAGGCTTTATAACATGATGGCAGATCTTGCTGTACCAGACGATGAGGCAAGTGAATTTGTAACATCTAGTAGTGGAATTGATTTTTCTAAAGTTCCATCTAATACGAATGGAAAAGGAGTTTATACTCTAGCTTCTACCAAGAATGACGAATTTCCAGTTCATTACTTTCGAGGTAATGTTACAACGAATAATGTGAAATTCGGAGGGTTCTGTTGGAAGATAGTTAGAACCACTAGTACAGGTGGCGTGAAAATGATTTATAATGGCGAGCCGGATGAATATGGATATTGTTCTAATAAAACAGGAGATGCTACTCAAATAGGTGAAAGTAAATTTAGTAGTAATGGTAGTTCACCAGCTTTGGTTGGATATATGTATGGAAATATAGAAGATTACCTCGCTCAAGAAAAAGTTCCAGTATGGTACGAGCATATAGGCCGTAGTCTAAAAAGTTATTCCCAATTAAATCTCTATTTTGCAAATAACAAAACATATTATTATGCTGATACCATTACATGGGACAGTGGAACAAAATCTTATGTATTCTCAAATAGTAATGGAAGTGAAGTAGGAAGCGAAAACTGGAACAACGAAACTCATCAACGATTTAACGGGAAATATATATGTATTGGTGGCACCCCTGAAGCCTGTACCGCAGTACGTTATATAGCAGGAACATCTCCATATTATGGTTACTATATTCCGCTTTCTAATGGTCAAAACTTAGAAGATCTAAATGAAACAAGAAACTATGGAGAAGAGATTCGTTATGAGAATGGTGTATATACGATACTAAATCCAACAGAAAGAAAAAGAATAAATTGGTATACGGATTATCCTAAACATAAAGGAAATTATGTATGTGCAGATGGGACAACAAGCTGCAGTACAATTTGGTACATAGTAGCAACAACAGACAGCGTTATCTCATATGTAGAAATGAATGGTGGAGAAACTTATGATAGTTTATATGAAGAAGCTTTAAATACACCATGGATCTATGGAAATGATGTGGAATGGGACGGAGAAAAATATATATTAAAGGATACAGTGGAGAGTAGTCCTTTAAACTGGAGCAAAGATTGGAATAAGATTGCAACAAAATATCATTATACTTGTTTTAGTACCGAAAATAATTGTCGTGAAGTAGGATATATTCATTATTTTAATTCGAGATCTGGGATTATGCACTTAAAGTTAAAAAATGGAAAGACCATGGAAGACGCCAAAAAAGAGATGTTTGCCAACACAACAAGCTCTCCAGTAAAAACAGAAATAGACACTTGGTATCAAAAGAATATGCTTGCGTATACAAATTCTTTAGAAGATACGATATGGTGTAATGACCGAAGCATAGCTAGAGGGCCACTAAAGAGTAAAGATGAAGATTCTTCTCTTATGAGTGGTGCGAATCAAAGTAATCAAACTATTTTTGGTGCGAATATAAGAAATTATGTTATGAAAAACCCAAGTGTAATATGTCCAAATGATAATGATAAGTTCACAGTAAGTTCTGAAAATGGCAATGGGGACTTAACATATCCAGTAGCACTTTTAACAGCAGATGAAATGACACTCGCAGGACATGGAAATGCTGGACAAAGCATATCTAGTTATTTATATACAAATAAGTATAATTGGTCTTTATCACCTTCTATCTTTGATTCAAGGTATGCTCGTATTTTTTATTTAGCACAAGAAGCCTACTTGATTGGTCTACGAAATAGTGGTGAAATACTTGGTGTACGCCCCGCAATCTCGCTTGCCCCAGAAACGATTATAGCCAGTGGAGATGGCACGGATGAGAATCCTTTTCTAGTAGAAAAGAATACGCTAAAAAAATAGAACAGGATGTAAGGACTTCCTGATGAAAATCATCAAAAAAGAAAGAGCCAAAAAGAAATGGATGGGCTCTTTTTCTGATGAAAAGAAAAAGTGAAAAAAATTGCAAAAATTTGTCGAAAATTAGTAGCCAGACGATATTATTTATGCTAAAATTAGTATAGTATAAGAAAGGTAGAGTAGTGTATTATGATGGAGTTATTAAGTAAGGCAAAGAAGTATCAAACTATTTTTGCCCTTGTATTATTTGGATTATTTTTGATAGCACCCAGTAAAGTAGAGGCAGCCCCTCACGATTTTAGCATGCAAGCATATGACTGGGATGCTACAGCAAATGACTGGGAAGGAGCAGGAACAGAAGATGAATATCAACAGGGTGGTTATATAGAACCAGGTAAAGTCTTTAAAGTAGACCTATATTATGTACCTGGAGATACCCCCGTTACTTCTATGCAAGTTGGAATCAAATATGACCCTGCTGTTTTAGAACCTATTTTAGATGGAGGGGATTTATACTTTGAAGAAGATAAATCGACTACTTATCAAGGTGGAATTTGGCCAGCAGCAGGAACTTCAACAACGGCTAAGAAAAAAACAAACTGGACTACTTTAGTAAACGACGATACCGATGTTTCAATGCTAAAGGCAATTATCAAAGACTCCAAAGGTAGTAGTGGAGCCCCTCTAGAAAATGAAGGAGTACTTTTATCTTATTACTTCAAAGTAAAAGACGATGCTGCCCCAGGAACTCCAATTGAGTTAAGATTAGATCCAGACTTTACTTACGTATTTGGAAATCAACCAAAAACAGTGCATGATTTTTCTTTGATGGTTTTTGGAGCAATGAGTACAGATGTAACATTAAAAACACTAACTTTAACAGGAAATAATAACGTTTTATATCCATTAACACCAGGTTTTACGGCAGGAACTTCGACTAGAATTTTCGATGTAGTAGTACCAAATAAAGTATCAAGTATTACTCTTGCTGCAACTCCAACAGATAGTGAAGCCAAAGTATTAAGTGGTGGACTAGGAAATAAACCATTAACCGTAGGTGATAATAGTTTCAATATTATCGTCCAAGCCCAAAATGGAAAACAAGAAACTTATCTCATTCGTGTAAAGCGACTTTCTAACAATGCTTCCTTAAAGACTTTGTCTCTTACAAATGTGAATTTAGATAATCCTCTAACCAGTGGTGTTTACTTATATACGGCAACCGTACCATATACGACTTCTTCTACGACAATTAGTGCTACTACAAGTGATAGTAATGCAGTAATTGACACACCACTTGGAGTTTGGAATTTAACAAATCACGGGACTACCATAAATACCAAAAAAATCACAGTAAAAGCAGAAGACTGTGCTAGTAGTTATAGTAGTGTTCCAGATAATACTTGTACTACACAGGATTATACATTAAATGTTACTAGGAATGCGCCTTCAACCGATAATAACTTGAGTGATTTAAAAGTAGATGGTGTAACCGTATCAGGCTTTAGTCCTAATACTTTAAGTTATACATTGCCAAATCAAACAAGTAGTAAAACATCTATTAGTATTTCAGCAACAGCAAGTGATTCAAAAGCAAAAATTACAGGAGATATCGGTTCTAAAGCTTTAGTAGTAGGGGATAACACCTTCACTGTCACAGTAACGGCAGAGGATAACACAACCAAAAACTATACGATTCGTGTTAGACGTTTATCTGGCAATAATAAATTAGCTACACTAAATGTGACATCTAGTCCTCAAGGTACACTTTCTCCAAGTTTTGTTTCTACCTTTAATGGAGAATACACATATACCTATGATTCGACAGTGACTTCTATTAATGTTGCAGCAACCACAGAAGATAGCAATGCAACAATTGTCAGTGGTGTTAAAACTTATAGTTCTTCTGATACAGGAGCATCTATCGTTGTACAAGCTGAAGATGGAAGCTTAAATACATATAACATCAAATTCTCGCGTAATAAATCAAGTGATAATAACTTAAAATCTTTAGAAATTAATGCCTATCCACTAAATGAAACTTTCTCACCAACCAAAACACTTTATACAGCAACCGTTCCAGGAACCACTTCATCAATTGAAGTGGCAGCAGTAGCAAACGATCCAAACGCGACGGTTACAGGAGTTGGTACAAAGAATCTAAATTATGGTACAAATACCATTCAAATTAGAGTAAGAGCAGAAAATGGTGCTGAGAAAGATTATACCATTACGGTAACTAGAAGTAAGAAAGATATTGCCACTCTTTCCGATTTAAAAGCAGATGGTACCACAGTACCAGGGTTTAATGAGAATACATTAGTCTATACCCTAGCAGATGTTCCTTTCGATAAAAATACAATCACGATTACTGCTACACCAAAAGATAGTGATGCAACAGTAGAAGGAACAGGAACGATCAATCTAAATACGGGGGATAATGAAATTTCTATTACAGTAACAGCACATGATACTGTGACGAAAACAATTTATAAAGTGAAAGTAAATCGTGCAAAATCAGATAATACTTATTTAAAAACACTAACACTAGCTGAAAAGCCATTTACCTTTAACAAAACGACAAAAACATATTCTATCGATGTAGAGTATGACGTTTCAACAGCAACAATTACAGCAATTCCAGAGTATAGTGGAGCAACTGCTAGTGTTTCTGGTCCGAGTAGTCTTGCGGTTGGCTTGAATACTTATACCATTACGGTAACCGCCGAAAATGGAAATATTGATACCTATACATTAAATATTAACAGAAAACCATCTACCAATACTGCCCTTAATAATTTGACAGTAACCAATGGTGCTACAAATTATTTAACTGGTTTTGCTTCCTCTAAAGATACTTATAACATCACGGTGCCAAATGAGATAGATAATGTTGATATCAATGCAACTTTAGCCGATGCACTAACGCAAACAGTAACTGGAGTGGGTAATAAAACCCTTTCTGCAGGTCTTAATACTTTTGAAGTAGAAGTAACAGCAGCAAGTGGAGCTAAGAAAAAATACACTTTAAATATTACAAGAAGTAAAAATACCAATAATAATTTAAAAACATTAGAGGTCGCTGGACATACTTTAACACCTAGTTTTAGTGCAGGGCATACCAGCTATACTGTAACTGTAGATTCTTCTGTTGATTCTATTACGATCCATGCGACACCAGAAGTACCAACTACAACCGTAACAGGTGGCGGAAACAAAACCCTACAAACGGGAGTGAATACTTTTAATATCATAGCAACTTCTGAGGATAATCAAGCAAAAACTTATGTAGTTGTGGTAACGAAACAAGCATCTAATGATAGTACACTAGCGTCTCTTTCTATTAACGAGACTGCTCTAAACGAAGTATTCCAAAAGAATGTTTATAACTATACAGCAAGTGTGGCTAACAATGTTTCATCTGTAACAATTAATGCTACAGCATCTTGTCCAAATGCCAAAAGTGTAACCGGTGTTGGACCAGTCAGTCTAAAAACAGGAGATAATATTGTACGAGTAGTAGTAACCGCAGAAGATAATACAACATCTACTTATACGATTACGATACATCGTGCTAAAAATAATAATGCCTTTTTGAAAAATCTATCAGTATCAGGTGGTTACACCTTAGATCAAACATTCAATAAAAACGATGAGAACTATTCTTTGACAGTACCAAATTCGGCTGCTAGAATCCTAGTCTCAGCAGAAACAGAAGACGTAAATGCTACACTACAAGGTGTTGGTTATGTAGATTTAAAAACAGGCGATAATAATATTAAGATTACGGTAACCGCCGAAGATGGAAGTACAAAGAAAAATTATACTTTGAAAGTAACACGCCAAGCTTCTTCTAATGCCTACTTACAAAGCTTAAATTCGACAAACGGTCTCATTCAGCCAACATTTAATAAAACACAAAATAATTATACGCTAACTGTACCATACGAAATTGAAAATGCTGATATTCAGGCAACGGCAGAAGATGCGAACGCTTCGGTTAGAATCAGTGGAAATACCAATCTAGAAGTAGGACCAAACAATGCAGAAATTACAGTAACTGCTGAAGATGGAACTGTAAATGTCTACTATTTAATAATTACACGTCAGCCATCCAGTAATAATTACTTATCAAGCCTGCAAGTAACAGACAATAATGGTACTGAATATATCGCAGTCTTTAATAAAACTACTATGACATATAACATCAATGTAGCAAACGATATTGATACTGTAACAATTACGGCAACCGAAGAAGATCCTTCTACTACGGTTGAGGGAGATGGCGTAAAAACTCTTGACGTAGGTGGAAACCGATTTGTAGTAAAATCAATTAGTGGAAATGGTACAGCAAGAGAGTATATCATCAATATTGTTCGTGATAAAAATAGTAATGCCAATTTAAAAAGCTTAGAAGTAGAGGGTCAAACTATCGTACCAGAATTTTCACCAAATGTGCATTCTTATTCTTTAAATGTAGATGCTAGTGTCTCTGAAGTTAATATCAAAGCAGTAGCAGAAATGACAACATCTACAGTAAAAGGAACTGGTAAAAAAACACTAGTAACTGGTCTTAACACCTTCAATATAGAAGTAGAAGCAGAAGATAAAACAACAAGAACTTATGTAGTAGTTATCAACAAGGCAGCATCTAGCAACAACTATTTAGCCTCTCTTTTACTAGATCAACCATTTACACCAGCTTTTGATAGAGAAACACTAAATTATAATGCCACAGTGGCAAACAACATAAGAGAAGTGGAGGTAACTGGTGTAGCAGAAGATCCAAATGCAACAGTAACAGGAAATGGTGTACAATCATTAAATGTGGGACACAATCAAGTAGAAATTACAGTAACAGCAGAAAATAACACATTTAGAATTTATACCATTGATGTTTACCGTGAACCTTCTACTAATAATTACTTAAGTGATTTAAAAGTAGATGGTGCTACTGTAGAAGGATTCAATCGTGAGAAACTAACTTATAAATTAACAGTAGAAAACGATGTAACAGAAGTGGATATTCAAGCTGTCTTAGAGGATGCTAGTGCAACGATTGCATCAGGAACTGGAGTAACACATTTATCTACAGGAACCAATTCCATTGATGTGACAGTAACCGCCGAAGATGGAACTTCTAAAATTTATACACTAGAAATTACAAGAAAGATGTCAGCCAACAATAATTTAGCATTACTTAGTACTTTAGAAGGAATGCTTTCACCTGCCTTTACTAAGGAAAATACAAATTATACAATGCAAGTACCTTATGAAATTAAGGAATTAACAATTACTGCAGTAACAGAAGACGCAAACTCAGTCTTCCATATCGAGGGAAATAGTGACTTTGTCGTAGGTGCTGATAATATGGTCTATATTCCAGTAACGGCAGAAGATGGAACCACAAAGACTTACCAAATCAAAGTAACCAGACTACCGCAAGCTAACAACTTCTTAACTTCACTTACAGTAACATCAGAAAGTGGCAGGACTTATCCATTATCACCAGTCTTCAATAAAAATACATTAAACTATACAATTGAGATTGATGAAGAAGATAGTAGACTGACAGTAGAAGGAGAAAAAGAAGTGGTAAGTAGTACTGCCACTGGTCTTGGTGATATTGATGTAACCGCATTTCCATATAATCATCAAGTAATTGTAACTTCAGCTGGCGGAATTGATCGTGTCTATAATATTACAATCAACAAAATTAAATCGAGCAATGCCAAACTGAAAGATATTACTGTAAGTAGTGGAACTCTTTCGCCAAGTTTTGATCCTGACACTTTATCATACACAGTAGAAGTGGATAGTGATACTTCTTCCATTGATATAGGTGCTGTCTTAAATAAAGGTCAGACTGTAGCAGGGGATGGTACACATAACCTATCTTTTGGAGAAAATACATTCCCACTTGCGGTAACCGCCGAAGATGGAACCACGAAGACTTACACTGTTAAAGTAGTAAGAGAAAAAAAGATAGATACCACTTTAAAAGATATTGAAGTGATAAATGGAACACTAGACCCAACATTTGAAAGTAGTATCACATCATACATTGCCTACATTGGAGAAGGCGTAACAGATGTGACGATTACACCAATTGTAAATGATGCTATGTCAAGTGTTACCATCGCACTAAATGATGGGGAATATCAACCAATAAGTAGTATCAAAGTAGAAGATTTAGAAATAGAAAATACAGTTAAAATTAAAGTAGCACAAGATGGTAATGAAACAATCTATCAGGTAGCACTGCTTACACAGTCAACGGAAAAGATTACCTCAATTGCATACGGTCATGATATTAGTGATGGTATGATTAAAACCGTAACTGTAGATACAACGGCAGAAGAGATGAAAGATCAACTAGATAATGAGAATGAGAAATTAAAAATTTATCTAGCCGATGGTACAACAGAGTATACAGGGGACAAAATCGGAACTGGTATGATTGTAAAATTATTCATTCGTGGGGTCGTAGTAGACCAAAAAGTAATTGTAGTAAAAGGGGATACCGATGGTAATGGTGAGATTAATGCGATTGATGCCTTAAAAGTAGTAAATCACATTATTGAAACAGAACTGTTAAGTGGATGCTATCTAGTAGCAGCAGAAACAACAAATGATGATACAATCAATGCGATTGATGCTTTAAGAATTGTAAATCATATTATAGGAAATGAATCATTATACTAGGGGAGGACAATTTTATGAAGAAGTATATGAAAGTATTAACAACCATTTTTCTAGCAACCATTATCATAGGTGCTAATATTTTAAATGTACAAGCAGGAAGTGTTACACTAAGTTTTAATGGACCTGATACGGTAAAAGTAGGCGATAATATTACGCTAACGGTATCAGCACATGATATTAGTGGTTTAACGAATGGTCTTGCAACAGCACAAGGAGATTTACTATTTGATGAATCATACTTAGAATATGTATCATTCAAACAAGCATCATCCAAACTAAGTGTCAGCTACGGAACGAAGACAAAACGTTTCGTAGCCTTAGGCATGGGTGGCGAATATGTACCAACAAAAGATGACTTGTTTAATATTACATTTAAAGCAAAACAAATAGGAACTACTACACTGAATATTAAAGATGTAGTGATTGGTGATACCAAAGCAATTATTCATAGTTCTAATATCTTGGAAAAGCAAATAAATATCGTCGATGCTTCTAATAATACACCAACTACGACTAAGAAACCATCTAATAGTGCCCCCAAAAAGAAACCATCTGCACCTACAACAACAAGAAATGATGAAAGTTCAGACAATGAATTAAAGAGCTTATTTGTAAATAACGGTAAAATGAGTCCAAGTTTTTCACCAGATAATTTGACATATAATGTCATTGTCGCTGGAGATGTTACAAAATTAGATTTGAAATATTTAACAAACGATAGTAAAGCAACTGTAAAAGTAGAAGGAAATACCAATTTAGGAGAAAAGACCGTTGTAAAAGTCATTGTAACAGCAGAAGATGGAACCACAAGAACCTACACACTAAAAGTTACCAAATCAGATGACAATAGTAGCAATAGATTAATTCTTCTAAATGTAAAAGAAGGAAGCTTAAAAGAAGAGTTTAATTCGGATAAATATGAGTATAGTATTACAGTTCCTAAAAAAACAAAGAAACTAACCATTGATGCTATTCCAGAACGAAAAGATTGTAAAGTCGAAATTATTGGAAATAGAAATTTGGGAAAAGGGACAAGTACCATCCTGATTAAATTAACAGATAAAAATGGGTATAGTAGCTATTATCGTCTCAATGTCAAAAAAAGTAGTGCGATAACAATATTTGGAATCGATATTAGATATATTATTATCATTTTAGTGATTCTCTTTATTCTATTTTGGTTATTGTTACTTCTTCTAGGTAAAAGAAAAAAAGAAGAGGAAGAGGTTTTATCGGTTGTTAGTCCAGTGGAAAAAGAAGTAGAAGACCCATTATTTGATGATGTGGTAACAAAGGACGAAATTATTGAAGCGATTGAAAAAAGAGATCCAAAACTTTTAAAAATGCTTCTAACCCAAGAGGAAGCAAATCGCTTAAAAGATGAAATCAGAAATAAACAATCATCAGATCCTTATGATGAGGTAGTAACAAAACGTGAGATTATTGATGCCATTGAAAAAAGAGATACGAAAAAGTTAAAAATGCTTCTAACGCAAGAAGAGGCAAACAAACTAAAAGAAGAATTAAAAGAGCGCGATAAAGACGAAGAGGAATAATCGCACTCTTTTTGTCTAAAGTTGTGCTATAATAAGGACCAAAAAGGAGTAAATATGGAAAAGTATAAAAAACTAGAAGAGTTAGCAAAGATACTAAAAGAAGATGGCATAATTGCAGTTCCTACTGATACTGTATATGGTATTTCAGCACGGATTCATTCTAAAAAAGCTTATGATAAATTAATGAAAATCAAAAATAGACCAGATAGTAAGTCTATTCCTGTTATGTGCAGAAATAAAGAGCAGATAAAAGCGCTGGCACATGTTGATAAAAAAGTAGAAAAATTAATAGATGCTTTTATGCCAGGGCCTATCACTTTAGTTTTAAATAAGAAAGAAGAAGCTTTTTCCTATATCAATAATGCAGGTGAAAGATTAACAGATGAACTAGCAGTAAGAATGACACCAACCAAAGAGCTAGAACAACTACTAGATAAAGTGAATAGTCCAATTTTTCTAACAAGTGCTAATAAAAGTGGAGAACCACCATTAAGAAGTTTAGAAGAAATAGAAAAAGCATTCCCAGAAATAGACGGGATAATGGAAGGTCAAACTTCTTCTTGTATCCCGAGTACCATAGTGGACTGTACGAATGATAACTTGAAAATTCAAAGAATGGGTCCTATTTCGATAGAACAAATAGAAGCAGTATTAAAAGAGAAATAAAAAAATTATAAATTGAAAAATTTATAAATTGAAAAATTCTCTTTTTTTTTGACAAAATGTCATTTTTATGTTAAAATAACGACCGGTTCAAATGAGGGGATAATATGAATGTATTAGCATTACTAGACGAAGAATTAAAAGGAAAAAACTGGACTTTAACAGAAAAAGAACGTTACTTATTTCTTAGAAGTTGCGCTCTTTTCTCCTATGATCCAAAATATGATTTCTATAATATTCTACCAGCAAAAGAAAGGAAAAAGAAGAAACAAGAAATCCGAAATCGTACCATCAATTTAGAAGATGTAGATGATTTTAATGTGGTCTGTACATCTCATTCGTGGTACGTCTACGCAGAACTACTAAGCCAGATATTAAATGTTCCTTGTGAAAAACATTTCTTTGCTAACCACGGGTGGTGCACTTTCCATGATGGCGTAAGAAAAATAGAAGCAGATTCCACTACTGGATTTGACATTGGTAGAGTAAAAATGAATTTATCAACCAATCATTATGTTCTTGTAGACACGGAAGAAAATAACAACACTTTATTTAAACAAGAACTAAAAGAAATAGATAAAAAGATTGGTTATATTGAAGAAGATTATTATGAGGTTAGTATTCAAAATAAAAAAGATTATCTAGAAAGAATAGTCCAAAGTAAAAATCTAACCAAAGATGAGCAATTATTATATAAAATGAATGTAATAAAAAATATATTTGAAGAGGAACAACCATTATTTACAAACTATTCAGATGCAGAGTTCTGCGCAGAATATTTGCAAATAAAGTTATTAGAAGGTAATGAACTACTAAAGGTAAAAGATGTGCCTCTTTTTCTGGATTATGACGATAAGCCATGGGAGTTCGTAAAAATTTATCCAGTTTATCTCACAGATGATAAAACTTTCTTCTTACTAGAACAAGACCCAGAAAAGAAAGGATATTCTTTAAGGGAAGTAAAAAGAGAAGAAGCAAAAAGTCGTGTTCTTGCAATGAAGGGATATAAAGAAGAAAAAGTAAAGGTTTTATATTAAAACAAAAAAAGAGAAGGGAGTCTATATGAATGTACTAGCACTACTAGAAAATGAATTAAAAGGAAAAAATTGGACAATAGATGAGAAAATGCGCTATCTATATCTCAGAAGTTGTGAACTATTCTCATATGACCCAAGATTTTTCTTGTGTAATGCCCTTCCAAATGGAAAAGAAATACAGGAAGAAATTAGAGAGAAGAAAGTAAATTTAGAACATGTAGATTCAAGATGGGTAATCTGCAGTTCTTATGCAAATTATGTATATAGCACGCTTCTAAAAGAACTCTTGAATAAGGATAGCATAGTGACAGGAATAGGGCACGAATATGTAGTGTTAGAAGATAGCAACAAAAGAAAGATAGTAGCAGATGTCACACACGGTTATGACTTCACCCGGGTGAAAATGGGACTTACTACTTATGGCTATTATCCACTTCGCCACATTACAAGAGAATTCGGACAAGAAATAGAACAAACGGATAAAAAGATAGGTTATTTAAAAGAAGAATACAATGACAATAAAATAAAAAGAGAGGCAAATAAACTAATTTGCAAAAAAGATATATATAGTCCAAAAGAACTACTTCTAAAACGTCTACAGGAAGTAGAAAGACTTTATCATTCATATCAAAATATAGAAGAGTTTTCTGATTTAGAAAATTGTCTATTTTATCTACAAAAGCATATTCTATTAGAAGACTATGAAAAGATAACAGAAATACCATTATTTCAAGTAACAGATAATAACAGTTGGCACTTTATGAAAATATTTTCTGTAAAAATAGAAAATAGTAATAAAGATTATGCTTTAGCAAAAGAAGATGATGTGTATTCTTATAAGGAGATATCACAAGAACAAGTAAAGTATTTTCAAAAAAAGATGACAGGAAAATAAATAAAGGGGGAGAAATCTATGAGAAAAATAGAAGAAATATGTGATTTAGAGAGCATAGGAAACTATATTTTAAGAAATAGAAATTATAAAAACCAGTCATTAGAAGAACAAGAACATTTTATTTTATCAGCATTTCATTCTAAAAATTGGGAGAAAATAAAAAAGACAGATAGGATTATCTTGTTAAGAGAAGTAGAAAATATAGAAGCTCAAAAATTACAAAGAGAACCATTTGAAATAAAACTTCTACCAGCAGATTATAAATGGAATGAATTTTACATGGATTTTTATGTAGATAAGAAAAATAGAAAAATATATAGTCGTAGAAATTTTGTCGAAGATGGTATTATGCAAGTACAAGAAAACGAACAAATGAAGAAAACTCGTATTCGTCATATAAATTATGAACTACTAGACTGCCTATATCATGAACAATATCATATTATGACTTCTCATTACTTTAGGATTTATCAAACAGGGATGGAAAATGCTTATAAAGAACATTCTGAATATATCGTTTGGGGTAGTAGAGTTGGAGCAATGAGTATTTATAATAATCAAGAGATGATGAAGAAAAGACATTACATTTATCGAATGATACCAGATGAATATTATGCATTTCAATATGCGGAAGAGAAAGTAAAACATAAAGCACAACAACTAATCGATATTTATGGGGAAGATAAAGGTTACAATTATTATTTATCAGTATTAGAAGAATCAAAAAAGGGTGTTGTAAATAATTATTACGAAAATACTGGTGATAAAGAAAAACTTACTTATGATCAGATATATCAAAAATTATTGGATAGTTATATCGGAGATTATGAAAAAGAATGTGGTTGTGAAGTTTTTGGAGAGACCAAAGCGGATTTATGTCTTAGAAAATCGATTATTGAGAAAAAAATAAAATAGGAAGGAATATCAAAAAAAGATATTCCTTTTATAATTTTTATAAAAAAATCTTAGAATTTTTTTTCTTTTGTTTAATAATAAGACAGGAGGTGAAATAATTGTTAAAAAAGTAGAAGTCGTTTTACAAGATGGAATTCATGATTGTGGGGTTTGTTCTCTACTTTCCATCATCCGGTTTTATGGTGGAAATGTATCGAAAGAGTATTTGCTAGAATTAACATCTACTACCAAAAATGGTGTGAGCGCTTATCATTTGATAAAAGCAGCGACAATGTTAGGTTTTTCTGCTATCGGTGTAGAAGGAAAGATAGAAGAACTTAGTAAAGATGATTTGCCCTGTATTGCCCATGTAATAATAAATAAAAGCTACCAACACTTTTTAGTATTATATGATATAGATCAAAAACAGAAGAAGATTCTAATAATGGATCCAGCCAAAGGCAAAAAGACAGTTCCAATATCCGAGTTTAAATTGATGAGTAGTAACAAATACATTCTATTAAGACCAAATAAGCAACTACCCAATATGACAGTCAAGAAAATCATTTCTATTCTCTTTTTGAATAAAGTAAAAAAAGAATATATCCCGGTTCTCATTATATTAAGTCTAAGCATTTTAATTACCGTTTTGAACATTTTGACTGCTTATCATTTTAAATATCTAATGGAATATGCAATTACACTACAAAGTATAGAAAACGCTATGGCAATCAGCCTTTTTGTATTAGCATTATACTTAATAAAAGAAATGGCCAATCATCTTAGAGATATCACATTATTAAAATGGAGCAATACTTTCGATTTCCATCTGACAAACAAAGTTTTAGAACAAATTATTTCATTTCCATATCTCTATTATAAAAACAGAACAACAGGAGAAATACTTGCTAGAATGAAAGATTTGGGGGTGGTAAAAAACTTCATAATAACACTTTTATGT
>CAJUCU010000003.1:15591-20225 GCA_910585335.1 uncultured Bacilli bacterium | reverse complement strand
CCAGAATTAGTCTCTTTCTGTACCTTTTTGTTATTATTATGGAATCTAAATCGCACTTTGGCAACATATAGTATCATTTTCTTCTTCGTCCTTTTGATACTTCAACTTATTTTCAAAGCTCCAATCAAAAAACGGATGAAGAAGTATAGGCGAAAAGAAGAGCGTCTAAACTCATTCCTAATAGAGCTCATTTCAGGTTATGATGCGGTAAAAGGGCTTCATATGGAAGAAGTCATGATGAAGAAATGGAAAGAAAAATATTATAGCTTATTAAAATTGCATACTTCTCTAATGCAGCTTTCTTATTTAGAAAAACTCCTAAAAAATAGTTCTCATCATATTATGATGGTTCTATTATTACTAATAGGTAGTAAAGCGGTGATTGCAGGTTCATTCTCAATCTCGGAGCTCATCATTTTCCAGAGTATGTTAGCATACACCACTTCATCATTTTCAAATTTACTAGATTTTTTTAAAAGCAAACAAGAAGTCCAGATATCAAAAGAGAGAATAGAAGATTTATTTACGATTCATAAAGAATCCTTTTCCATGTCTCATTATTTTTCCCTACAAAACTTAGAAGGAAAAATAGAGATAAAAAATCTTTCATACTCCTACAATCGTCTCCCTCTCTTGAAAGAGATAAATATAACGATTCCCTATGGAAAACACGTATTCATCTATGGCGAAAGTGGTAGTGGAAAATCTACACTAGCAAAGATGCTGTTACAATATATCAAAGTTCCTTATGGCACAATTAGCATTGCGAACATCGATATTAACCATTATCATTTGGCAACGCTTAGAACAAAAATTACATATATTTCTCAACAAGAGCATCTCTTTTGTGATACGATTCTAAAAAATATTGTGATGGATAGAAGCCTAGCAGATGAAAAAATAGAAATGCTAATAAAAAAACTATACTTAGAAGAAGTAATCAGTAAAAATCCCTTAGGGCTACACCAGATTTTAGAAGAAAATGGTGTCAATTTAAGTGGGGGAGAGCGCCAAAGAATAATACTGGCACGCAGTATTTTAAAAAATAGTGACATCTATATTCTAGACGAAGCGACAAGCCAAATAGATATAGAAAAAGAAAGAGCTATTTTAAAGAATATATTCTCTATATTAAAAGGAAAAACAATTATCGTAATCTCTCATCGTTTTGATAACAAAGATTTGTTTAATCAAGTCGTACATTTAGAAAAAGGAAAGTGTTATGAAGAAAAAATTAAATAACTATCAAGTAATCTATACTCTTTTTTTGCTATTTTCTATCACTTGTATCGTTGGGATAGTAAAAAGTTATCATACTTTTTATAAAGTATATCGTACATATTCTGCCACAGTAACGATGAAAAACACACTGGAATTTATAATAGAAGATGACACTTATCACAAACTAAACAAAAATAAAGAAATTTCTATCAAAGGAAAAATATATCGGATAAAGATTCAAAAAATAATACGAAATATAATGGAAAAAGAAAAAGAGCAATATCATCAAATAACCATAACAACAATAGCCCCTCTAGATAAATATGATTTGTTAGAGGTAATCACGATTACAATATATGATAAGAAAAAGTCATTAATATCGATTTTTGAATCTTGCTGGAAAGGAGAAAAAAATGAAAAAGATGGAACAAATAGAATTAGAAAGGATAACAGGGGGAGCAAGTCCATGGCTAGGCGTCTTAGTAGCAGCAGGTATTGTGTTTGCAGCAGGAATAATAGAAGGACTAGTACATCCAAGAATCTGTGAAACATGAAAGAAATAAAAAACATAGAAAACGTCGTAGGTGGTGCAACGATTTCTGGAACCCTCATCAATTCATTCGCTAATATTATTAAAGTATTATTAGATGCAGGACGAGGATTAGGTTCCTCGATTAGAAGAATTAGTGAGAATAATGTATGTCCCTTAGAATAAAAAAGTACTTAATAAAATATAAATATGAAGTGATAGGGCTATTACTATTACCGACTATATTATTTTTCTTACATAAACTACTACTTTTTTTCAATCAATTAGGAATTTATTTTGGAACATTTTTAAGAAATTTATATGAATTTATAGTATAGAAATAAAAAAATGAAAAAAATGAATAAATTTGTTGAAAAAGCAAAGAAGACTGTGATATAATCGTTGTAGTAAAAACGAAGGGAGGGAAAGTAATGACGCAAGTAACTGTTAAGAATGGAAACTTAGATATGGCTCTAAGAAGATTCAAACAAAAAGTAGCGAGAGACGGTGTCCCTTCTGAATGCAAAAAAAGAGAATGTTATGATAAGCCTGGTGTTAAAAGAAGAAAAGCGAAAAAAGAAGGCATCAAAAACACACAAAAAAGAAATAAAAGCAGAAATAGAGAAAGATAGGGATAAAAAATTTCTATCTTTTTTTTGTGAAAATTTGTAAACTCGTCTTGACAGACAAAGGAAAATAACAATATAATGAATATATATAATAGAAAGGAGATATAATCTAGAATTAGATTATGAATATAGAAATATGGAAGAAATGTATAGTGATTTCACAAAAATCGGAGTAAGTGGTTCATCAAAGGATAAAGCAACATCAGAGGCAAAAGAGTCTTTATATGCGAGTGATGATTTTGATAATGCTTCAAGAATGTTTAAGTCATGCGCATTTACTTTGATAGAGGAATCAGAAAAGAACACAGCATATATTGCAAAGGTAGCAATGAATCCTAAAGTAATTGAAAGAGAAGATGTAGATGTAATGCAAGCAGTAGCAAATCGCAGAAGTTGGCTAAAATCTGATTTATCATGGGCACAAGGCTTAACCAAGACCCAAGTGATAGAAAGAATTATGGAAGATGCTAAAAGTTATGATGAAGTAATGGGAATTTTGGTAGATGATGCTATATTAAATCGTGACGACGCAAGCCAAATTATAAATCAAGCATTTTCTTTTGAAACAAGCAAAGAGTCAAAAGAATATACAGAAAAAATTCTATTACAAGAAAAATTACGTTTAAATGATAATTTCCAAAATGCCTCATCTTCTTTCCAAGAAAGAGTATTTACTTTAATAAGTACTAAGAGAGAAAATATGGATTACATTTCTAAAGTGGCAATGAATCCTAGCGTTATAGCAAGAGAAGATTATGATTTAGTAGAAAAAGTGGCAGACGCTGCAGTAAAAGCAGATCCTTCTTATGCAAGCAGTTTGAATGTGGACGAAAGACGGGCCTATTTAACTTCTGCATTAGAAACTTATCATTATACTATGAATTTATTAACAGAAGATAGTATTTTAGAGCAATCTAATGCGGATGAAATTTTCGATGCAGTATTTGCAACGAAAACAGGAGAAGAAGCTCTTGCCTTAACAGAAAATATATTGGCAGAGATAAAGAGTAATGAAAATATAATGGATTCTATGGTAACGGAGGCAACTGCTCCACAAGTACAAGATACAACAGGATTCAGTAAGTAAGAGGATAATATGACTTTAGAAGAAAAATTAAAACAAGATTTAGTTGTTGCCATGAAAGAGAAAAACAAAGAAAAACTAGATGTAATCCGCATGGTAAAAGCAGCAGTAGACTTAGAACATATCAACAAAAAATGTGATATTACAGATGAACTCGTTTTAGATGTTTTAAGTAAACAAATTAAGATGAGAAACGATTCTATCTCTGAGTTTTCAAAAGCAGAGCGTACTGATTTAGTGGAGAAGACCAAAAGAGAACTTGAAATCTTACTGACTTATATGCCAGAACAGTTAACCGAAGAAGAAGTAGAGAAAGTAATTGATGAAATATTTTCTACCGTAAAACCAGAAAGCGCTCGTGATATGGGACGTGTGATGAAAGAGGCAACAGCAAGACTAAAAGGAAAAACGGACATGAAAATGGTAAGTACCAAAATAAAAGAAAGACTAGGCTAGAAGTTTTCTTCTAATTACTAGTCTTTTTTCATACCTTTTAATAGGTGATAAAATGTTTGATAGAGTAAAAAACTATATCGTCGATAGTGAATTTCGCTTAACTTTATATATTGATATGGTTCATATCATGAACTATACTAAAATCATTTCCCTAGAAGAAACTAGAATCGTAATACGTTCTTTAACAAAAAAAGTAACCATCACTGGAGACCATCTCCACTTAAATCGTTTATTAGACGAAGAGATTCTAATTAAGGGAAATATTATTAATATCGGAGTGGAAAATGTTTAATTCATCCTATCGTCTAAAAATTACAGGTCATAACCCCAGAGGGTTTCTATCCAAACTAATCACTTTAGGTTTAGAACTAATAGAAGTAAACGTAGAAAAAAATAACTTAATCATTCTAGTAGATGAAAAAACATATCAAAAAATAGTAGATTTAAAAACAATCTATAAAATAGAAATCATAAACCGTTATGGTTTAGCCAGATATAAATATCTATTCCAAAAATATATCATCTTTCTTTTATCCATTGCCTTTTCTTTAATACTAATAAAAGCATTATCTTGCTTTATATTAAAAATAGAAGTTATTCATACCAAACAGGAAATAAGAGAATTAATTATAACAGATCTTGAAGAATATGGAATTAAGCCATATCATTTTAAAGTGTCGTTTTCTAAAAAAGAACAAATTGCCGAGAAAATATT
>CAJUCU010000003.1:0-15581 GCA_910585335.1 uncultured Bacilli bacterium | reverse complement strand
AGAAAAAGAAAAAGACAGATTAGAATGGATGGAAATAGAAGAAGTAGGTACAACTTATCGCATTAATGTGGAAGAACGTAAGAAAAATAATGCGAAAATAAATAAGGAAGAGCAAAGTATCATTGCCAAAAAATCTGGAAGAATACTAGAAATACATGCGAGTCACGGCGAAATCCTAAAAAAGAAAAATGATTATGTCCAAAAAGGGGATGTCATTATCAGTGGAATCATCAAAAACAAAGAAACACCAGTGAGTAAGATTAGAGCAGAAGGAACTGTCTTTGCTGAAATCTGGTATCAAGTGCAAGTAGAAGTACCATACCATTACAAAGAAGAGATAAAAACAGGGAAGAAAAAAAGTAGATTCGAAATAGAGTTTTTAAATCACAGCTACACCTTATTTGATTTTTCCCCTTATGAAATTTCAACAAAAGAAAGAAGAAAACTACTAAAAAGTAATCTGCTCCCCATCTCCTTCTCTTATACAACCTTTCATGAAATCAAAGTAAAAGAAGAAATTCATAATGCCAAAGATGCCTATCAAAAAGCGCAAGAATTAGCAAAGAAGAAACTAAAAGCAAAACTAGGAAAAGAGGATACAATTATTTCGCAAAAAACTTTGAAAAAATCCCATAAAAATAGTAAAATAGTAGTAGATATATTTTTTAAAGTAAAAGAAAATATCACAGATACAGAAAATCTTAAAAACATAAAACTAGAAGAATTACAAGAAAAGGCAAAAGCAAAAGAAGGGGAATGATATATGTTAAGTCCACTATCAAAGACACTAAAGGGAGTCGTAAATTTCACATGGCCCATGATTTTAATATCGATTATTGTAATCATTTCCTTAAGGGTTACTTATTTAATTAAAAATAAACAAAGATTTGTGCTATATAAAGAGTTCTTAGCCCTATCTTTTATCATTTACATTTTGTGTTTATTCCAAGTAGTAACATTTCAAGATACCGTAACCTGGTCGAACAACAACTTTGTCCCATTTCGTGAAATCTTGCGCTATCATTTAGGAAGTAGATTATTCTTTAAAAATGTGTTAGGAAATGTAATCTTGTTTTTACCATTTGGCTTTTTTGCTAGTTATTACTTGGAGGTAAGAAGGCCTTATATTCCTTTTGCCCTAACACTAATTGCCTCAACTTCTATTGAATGTGTCCAAATGGCAATAGGACGTGTCTTTGATATTGATGATATCATTTTAAATATAGTAGGGGGAACCACTGGCTACTTGGTCTACTATCTACTTTTAAAAATAGGAAATAGCATGCCCAAAGTATTTCAGTCAGAATGGTTTTTAAATTTATTATCTATCCTATTACTAATAGGATGTTTAATGCTAATATAGGAGTAATTATGAAAATAGAAATAAACAACTTAACAACAGAAAAAATAAAAGAAATAGATAGCATTTCCCTTGTTTTAGAAAAAGCAATAGAATTAGAACAATTAGATGAAGTGATTTTTAATGTCATTATAGTAGATAATGACTATATTCACACACTAAATAAAACTTATCGTAAAATAGACCGCGAAACAGATGTCATCACCTTCGCCCTAGAAGATGAAAAAGAAATGATTCAAGTAGAGGGAGTACGTATTTTAGGAGATATTTATATTTCTATAGAAAAAGCAAGAAGTCAAGCCGAAGAATACAATCATTCACTAAAACGAGAACTCGCATTTTTAGCCGTCCATGGTTTTTATCACTTATTAGGCTATGATCATCAAACAAAAGAAGACGAAGAAAAAATGTTCCAAAAACAAGAAGAAGTACTGAAAAGTTGCAATATAGAAAGAAGGTAGTAAAATGAAAGAAAAATTATTAGAATTACAAAAAAACAGTTATGTCCCCATCTCATCATTTCCCGTATCAGCATGCGTCATAACAAAAAATAAAAAAGAATTCTTTGGTGTAAATGTGGAGGATGCTAGTACAAGAGCGGGGACTTGTGCAGAGCGCAGTGCCATTTTTAATGCCATTACAGCTGGTGTCAAAAAAGGCCAGTTTCAAGAAATACATGTGATGACATCATCTAAAAAAATAGGGATGCCATGTTTTGTTTGTCGCCAAATGATTTCAGAACTATTTGAAAAAGATGCCAAAATTTACTGTTATGATAAATCAGGAAATAGCGAAGTTCATACAGTGGAAGAATTATGTCCTTATCCCTTTGGAGAGGATGATTTAAAATGAAACGATGCGGATTTGTAAGTTTAGTAGGCCGTCCCAATGTGGGAAAAAGCACACTTTTAAATAATCTATTAGGAATAAAGCTTGCCATCACATCAGATAAAGCAGGGACAACCCGTAACATCATAGAAGGAATTTATAATGATCAAGAAAGTCAAATCATCTTTGTAGATACACCGGGGATTCATAAACCAACTCATAAATTAGGAAATCTCTTAAATAAAAAAGCATATCAAAATACAACAGGCGTAGATGTAATTTTATTCTTAGTAGATGCACATAGTGGAATGGGAAGAGGAGACTTATTCATACTAGAAAAAATAAAAAAAGAACAAACACCAGTCTTCCTGCTTCTAAATAAAATTGATAAAATGAAAAAAGAAGATTTATTAAAAACAATTATGGAAGCCAAAGATTTATATGATTTTAAAGAAATCATTCCCATATCCGCTGCTACAGGTGAGAATAAAGAAACGTTGTTAAAATGTATTAAAAACTATTTGGAAGAACAAGAAACACCTTACAACGAAGAAGATTTAACAAATGTTTCTATCCGCTTTATAATGGGAGAGATAGTAAGAGAAAAAGTGTTACGTTTAACCAAAGAAGAAATTCCACACGCAGTCACTTGCTATGTAGAAAATTATGAAGAAGAAGAGAATCTAGTTAGAATCCAAGTCCTAATTGTAGTAGATCGTGATAACTTGAAAAAAATTCTAATCGGTAAAAGAGGATCGATGCTAAAAGAAATTGGAACCCAATCAAGAAGCGATATGGAAGCTTTTTTAGGAAAAAAAGTTTATTTATCTACTTATGTAAAAACGCTAAAAAACTGGCGTGATGAAGAAAAATATTTTGTAGAACTTGGACTTAGAGAAGAAGATGAATAAAAAAACACCAATTTTATCATGATAATAATAGGTGATAAAATGAAAAAAATTCTATGGAACTTATTCAAAGAAACAGGAGATATCAAATACTATTTGATGTTCAGTAAAATGGAGGACAAAAGCGAAAAATGAAAATTGAGAGTGTTTTAGGAATTGTAGTAGGAGAAACCAATTATAGCGAATCAAGTAAAATCTTAAACGTCTTAACCAAAGAATATGGACGTATTGGGATTATATCTAAGGGTTGCCGTAATTTAAAAAGTAAGCTTAGAGGCGTAAGTCGTAAACTTGTTTATGGAACCTTTCATATATACTATAAAGAAAACGGTCTTTCCACTTTAATTTCAGTTGATGTAGAAAATTCTTTTCCTAAAACAATGATGAATCTCTCTTCCATCAGTTATGCTTCATACATTCTAGAACTAATAGATCAAGTGGCAAGACAAAATGAAGAAGACGATTTATTTTCGCTTTTATCCCAAGCCTTAATAAAAATTGAACAAGGCCTAGACCCATTAGTGATTACCAATATTGTAGAGTTAAAAGCACTTTTTTATTTAGGGGTAATGCCTAGCATTGATGCCTGCTGTATTTGTGGTAGTACCAAGGGAATTGTAACGCTTAGTAGTGATAAAGGAGGCTACATCTGTAGTGAATGTCACCAAAAGGAACCGCTAGTAAGTGATAAAACCATTAAGTTAATTCGAATGTTTTACTATGTTGACATTGAAAAAATCACGAAATTAGAAGTGGGAGAAGTAGCCAAAAAAGAAATCAATCACTTCTTAGATGACTATTATACAAGATATACTGGTCTTTATTTAAAAAGTAAACATTTCATTCAAAGCATCGGCAAAATGGTAGAAACAAAATAAAAACCGTTTGCTTGTTTATCATAATTATGATAAGATAATGAAAATATTTTTTAAGGAGAAAAAGAATGTCAGCAAAAATATCAGAAGAAAAAAGAATTGCCAAAAATAAAATTCACGAATTTAAAGGAATAGTAAACCTTATTGTAAATGGGAATTACAACCTAGCAGTGACAACTTTAGAAGGTTACTTGAAAAAATATCCAGGTAATAGTTATGGCATAAAAGAGTACGCATCTATTTTAAGACAACAAGGATATCCAGAAGAAGCACTAAAAGTACTTTCTCAAAGTACAAGCAATAAAAATCATGTTATGCGTGAGAGGGCCTATTGTTATATTGCAATGGGAGACTATGAAAAAGCCTTAGAGACATTAGAACAAATGGCTAGAGCAAATCCCCAAGAGGAAGAAGTAAAATCATTTTGTCGTGCCAAATTGGGATGCTGTGATGAAGTAGAATTAAGTAACTACTATATAAGACAGGCCTCATCATATGATAAGAACAAGGCTATATCCTATATCAGAAATAATCCGAGAAATCGTTTCGACCATCAAATTAAGATAAAAGAGTTATATGATAATATTGAAAATATTTTAGGAAAGTCATCCGCTGTGATTTCACTTGACTTTTATCGAAAGTATTATTTTAATATTCCAAATGTTGGCTATGTGGAAGGTGAGCCTACGAATCATATAGCAGTATATACCTTTCCAGATACTTTAGAGATTGTAAATATGTATCCACAAAAAGTATCAAGAAATGTGCCTATCAATGATTATGATAAGTTATGCCATCAAGAAGAGATGGAAAAGGTAAAGACGAAACAAATAAAAAGAGAAAGCCAAGTTGACAAATTTAATCGTCGTTATGGAAAAATGAATTGACAAGAACCAAAAAAAATATTAAAATCAATTTATATCGATGTTGCGATGACGAGGGATGGAATCCTCTAGCAGTATAAAAGAAAGCAGATTCTTCTAGAATAAGTAAGGTGGAACCGCGGGTATACTCGTCCTTACATACTATTCTAGAAGTTTTTATTTTAGGAGGTAGAAAATGAATGTGTTTGTAGCGACTTCAGCGAGAGATGAAGTACTAGACAAATATGGAAATATTTGCTCAGAGCTATTAGAAGAAGTAGCTAGTCTAGAACACACAAATTTAGTTTTTGGTGCCTATGGCTATGGCTTAATGGGAAAAGCATATGACATTTTTAAAAAACACAAAAAGAAAATAATCGGCGTTGCACCAAACGCATATAAGTCCGATTTCGAAAAAGTTCCCTGTGATGAAGAAATTCTAACAACATCTTCTATGACAAGACTCGAGAAAATTTACGAGAAAAGTGATGTATTATTATTCTTACCAGGAGGCCTCGGTACATATAGTGAACTATTCTCTTGCCTAGAAGAGATGAAATCAAACCCAGGCAAAAAAATAATAGTTTATAACGTAAACTTTTTCTTTAGCCCAATGTTGGAAGAAATGTACAATCTATATTGTCAAGGATTTCTAGAGAAGAATTTAGGGGAATACATTTTAATTAGTAATAGTAAAGAAGAAATCATAGAAAAATTAAAGGAGAGTGAAAAAAATGAATGATTTAACAATGGAGAAATTAGTAGCATACTGTAAGCAGTATGGAATTATATTTCAAGGTAGTGAAATTTATGGAGGTCTTGCTAACACTTGGGATTACGGTCCAGTAGGAGCAGAACTAAAAAATAACATCAAAAGAGCATGGTGGCAAAAGTTCATCCAAGAAGATCCAAATAACGTGGGTCTAGATTCTGCAATCTTAATGAATCAAAAAACTTGGGAAGCAAGTGGACACTTAGCAACTTTTACAGACCCACTAATCGACTGTAAAGAATGTAAGACAAGACATCGTGCTGATAAATTAATCGAAGAAGCATTCCCAGATGTAGAAGCTGGATGTATGAATAACGAGGAATTAATTGCATACATTGAAGAACATGATATTAAATGTCCAAATTGTAGTGCCCAAAACTTTACAGACATTAGAAAGTTCAATTTGATGTTTAAAACATTCCAAGGAGTAACAGAAGACAATAAAAGTACAATTTACTTACGTCCTGAGACTGCGCAAGGAATTTTTGCAGATTTCTTAAATGTTCAAAGAAGTATGCGTCTAAAAGTACCATTTGGTATTGCCCAAGTGGGAAAAAGTTTCCGTAATGAAATTACACCAGGAAACTTCATCTTCCGTGTTCGTGAATTTGAACAAATGGAACTTGAATTTTTCTGTAAACCAGGAACAGAATTAGAATGGCATGAATATTATAAAAAATATTGTCACGATTTCTTACTTTCTCTTGGTATTCATGAAAAGTCTTTAAGACTTCGTAACCACAAGAAAGAAGAACTATCTCATTACAGTAATGCCACAACAGATATCGAATATAAATTCCCATTTGGTTGGGGTGAACTATGGGGAATTGCCTCACGTACAGATTACGATCTATCACAACATCAAAAATATTCAGGTGTTTCTCAAGAATACTTAGACCCAGAAGATAATACGAAATATATTCCATATGTTATCGAACCATCTGTAGGAGTAGATCGACTAGTTTTAACAGTACTTTGTGACTCTTATGAAGAAGAAAAACTAGAAGGAGACGATAGTAGAGAAGTAATGCATTTTCATCCAGCTTTAGCACCATATAAAGCAGTAGTACTTCCATTAAACAAAAAGATTCACAGTGAAAAAGCACTAGAAATTTATCGTGAATTAAATAAATATTTCATGACAAGTTATGATGAATCAGCATCAATTGGAAAACGCTACAGGAGAGCAGATGCTATCGGTACACCATTTGCCATCACAGTAGATGATGAAACATTATCAAATGGTACTGTAACGATTCGTGATCGTGATACGATGGAGCAAATTACTTTAAAAGTAGAAGAAGTAAGAGCATATATCGAAGATAAAATGAATTTTTAAGAAGATGGATAAAGTCTTCTTTTTTTGGTATAGCAAGCAAGTTTGCCATGATTTTTCTAAGTATTACAATCCAGTTATATAGATTATTTTTAAATGGAGCAAAAAATCTAGATTAAAATTTAGTACGATTATTTATAGAAGATATGATACAATAAAAATAAAAAGCAAGGAAAGGAGAAGTCTATGAAATTGAAAGAGCCAATCATAAAAGAAGAAGTAGAAAAAAGTTGGGAGAGCATAGAAGAAGAGGAAGGAATCAGTGGGATATTCAAAGAAAATCCACAAAAAGAAATAACAATCACGAACCAAACAATAGATGGTGCTATTTTTAATGGGATTGATTTTAATAAGATAAAACTAGAAAATGTAGACTTAGTAGATGTCATTTTTGATGGTTGCGACTTATCCAATCAAAACTTTGATAAAAGATATCTTTATCGCATCATATTTAGAAACTGTAAAATGATAGGAACCTCCTTCATAGACGCCTCACTCCATGATATAAAAATAGAAAACTGTACCACGAGATATCTAAATTTTGCAGGAACGAAAGTAGCAGGAATAAAAATAGAAAACAGCGACTTAAAAGAAGCATCTTTCCTAGAAAATGAAATCAAAAACATGGAGTTAGTGCAAGTACGCCTTCCTGAGGCAGAATTTATGCACACCAAGTTGAAGGGAGTAGATTTTTCTACCTGTGATATTTCAAGTACCATGTTTGACTTTTATTCATTAAAAGGAATTACCGTAGATGCCTTCCAATGTCAAAGTTTAGTTGGCATGTTAGGTGTAGAAGTAAAAGAGTAGGGAGAAGAGATATGAAACCACTAATTGGAATTATGATGCGCTGTGAAGAAACAGCCGAAAAGACATCCATACAATATGCGATGGAATTTGTAAGAACTACCGTAATAAAAGCACAAGGGGAGCCATTCTTTTTAACACCACCACAAAATTTAGATTATTATAAAACAAAATATGCAGATTATATCCCTTTAACAGCAGAAGAAAAAGAGACCATTAACTTTTGGCTCGACTCAATCAATGGACTATTGATTCCAGGAGGAACAAAGTTTACAGATTATGACCGCTATATCTTAGAACAAGCAGTCAAAAAAGAAATACCAACCCTAGCCGTGTGTCTAGGAATGCAGTTGATGTCATGCTTTAAAGAAGAGGTAAAACTCTATGATGTGCCATCTACCGATATCCATAATGCTGGCTTAACCAAAAAGTATGCCCATAAAGTAAAATTAGATAAAACAAGTAAGTTGTACGAAATCATAGGAGAAGAAGAGATATGGGTAAATAGTTTTCATAAAAAATGTGCTTTTGAAAATGAAATTTATAAAACAGTAGCAAGTAGTGAGGATGGCGTAATAGAAGCCTTAGAATATCCTGGTGAATTTTTTCATATTGGCGTGCAGTGGCACCCAGAAAAAATCTATGATGATGATATTTATGCCCAAAGATTAATAGATGCTTTTATGAAAGAAAGTGCCCAAAGAACAACCAAACTATCCCAATTACGAAACAAAAAAGAACAAGAGCTTCATCATTGATATAGCTCTTGTTTTAACATTTCTAAATTTTCATTCATAATACTAAGATAATCTTTTTCTTCATCTCTCTCTTGGTCAGAAAGATTTACCAGTTTATGTAGTTCTAATGTTTTAATATCAGGATATAGCCCAATAATTGCTTTGCTATTATCACTTAGTTTCTCATTTTCAAATAAATAGATATAACTAATGGCTTTATTTTCAATTAGACTTTTCACATCATGAATCGTTTTTTCTGTAGCATCATTATCTAGACAAATCACAGTAAGTCCAAATTTTTCTAAATATTTAAGTGAACTATTATTGACTACAATCGTCTTATTCTTAGTATTTTCAATCGTTACTCGGTAATCAGCATCTAACTCAGAAAGCGCAATCTTAAGTTTATTATATCGCTTATCGATATCCTTTTTTAAATAAGTACTATTGACATATTCTTTTAATCCAATTCTAACATTTTGTGTCATCATCAAAAGCGAAGAAGGATTTAACCACAACTGCTCAGGAGCATATTCACTTTCTAGTACATAAGCAGTATCAATAATCTTTAAGTCACTGTTAAGATCTAAAAGTTCTACAGCAAGATCACGCTCTTTCTCGATTAACCCGTTATAAATAAACAAATCCTTTGTACTGACATTTTTCTTTTGCTTTGATGTAACACGATAAGTATTAATATCAACTCCATCAGGATAAATGGATTCAATATGGGCATGATTTCCATATAGTTCAGAAATAATATACTCATTAGGATAGTTAGTAACTACCACATGAATATCTTCCATATCATCTTGCTTACACCCCGTTGTAAAAAGTGTTGCTAGAATTAAAAAAACACTAGTACCGATTATTTTTATTCTTTTCATTTGTCTCTTCCTTTCCTCTTTATAGGAACGGGATCAAATCCATAAGTTCCTAAAGGATTACATTTCAAAATTCTTTTGATTCCTAAAATGAAACCACGACAAACGCCATAAACTTGAATGGCTTCTATCATATAGTTAGAACATGTCGGAATATGGCGACAAGAGTGATGCCAAGCTCCTGGAATCTTTTGGTAAATATGAATGAACCCAATGATACATTTTTTCATATAACCACCATACTACTATTCTACTATAAAGATAGCAATTTCGCAAGGTGGCGAAGCATGATGTTGACATAAAAAGATACAAAAAAGAAAGTATATGGTATAATAAAATAAGTTAGAGGTGAAAAAATGGAAGAACTTTTTAAAAAAATAAATATTAAACCAAAAGACATGTCTTTATATGAGAATGCCTTTTCCCATTCATCTTATGCCAACGAACACAAAAAGAAAAAAGACTATGAACGACTTGAGTTTTTAGGAGATGCCGTTGTGGATTTGGTGGTAGCAGACTACTTATTTCAAAATGAAAACGAAACAGAAGGGGAAATGACAAAGGTACGCTCTAGTTATGTCTGTGAAAATGCATTATATGAGTATTCTATGGCGCTGGGACTAAATAAATACATTAAAGTAGGGCATGGTGAAGAAAAATATGGCGGAAAGTATAAAAAAGCCATTGTCGCTGATATCTTTGAAGCTTTAATTGGTGCTATTTATATCGATTTAGGGTATGCAACAGCAAGACGAGTAGTAATGAATATCATCCTCCCATACATCAAAGACCCAACTGCCCAGTTCTTTAGTGATTATAAATCTGCCTTACAAGAATATGTCCAAACAGAACAAAAGTATCTATCTTACAATTTAATTAAAGAAAAAGGACCAGCCCATGAAAAAGAGTTCACGATAGAGCTAGAAATTGATGGTATCAAATTAGGTTTAGGTGTTGGTAGTAGCAAAAAAGAAGCAGAACAAGAAGCAGCCAAAGATGCTTTATCAAAATTAGCCGAAGTAAAAGTTGAATAAATGAGTGACTTGTGATATACTGGGAAAGTCTTTTGGAGCACTTTAATAAAATATAGAAAGGAAAAAAATATGAGTAAAATAAGAATTTTTAGTCTAGGCGGTCTAAACGAAAATGGAAAAAATTTATATGTCGTAGAAGTAGATAAAGATATTTTCGTCTTTGACGCTGGACTTAAGTATGATAATGATAGAAGTTTAGGAATTGATTATATTATTCCAAACTTTGATTACCTAATAAAAAATAGAAAGAAAATAAAAGGAATTTTTCTAACCCACGGACATGAAAGTCATATTGGAGCGATTCCTGATATGATAACAATATTGAAAGAAGTCCCTGTTTATGGAACGAAACTAACGTTAGATATGGTAAGAGAAGACCTAGATCCAAGTGGATTGAAAAAGGCAAACTTAAAAGAGTTAAAACCACATCACAAAATAGAATTTGGAAAAAACAGTTTATTTCCAATCAGTGTGACGCATTCGATACCAGGAGCACTATGCTATGTTTTATATACAGAAGATGGTGCTATCGTATATACGGGTGATTTCGTCTTTGATGCAACGATGACAGGACTTTACAAAACAGATATTGGAAAACTAGCCTATGTTGGAAAGCAAGGAGTACTATGTTTGTTAGCAGAATCTATGTATGCCGAAAGAGAAGGACACACTTCGCCACATAATCGTATTACAGGTTTTATAAAAGAAGTCTTAAATAAAAATGAAAATAGGATTATTGCCACGATTTTAGCAGCACATTTTTATAGAATTCAAGAAATATTTGATGAAGTGAGCAAAACACATCGTAAAATTGTCATCATGGGCAAAAAATTACAAGATACGATTAACAAGGCAATAGAAAATAATTATTTATCTGTAAACCCTAAAATTATTGGCGATTTATCAAACTTAAATGATAAAAATGTAGTAGTCTTAGTATCTGATGAAAAAGAAAAACCATTTAACAACCTAGAAAGAATCATCAAAGGATACGATAAATATATTACTCTAAAAGAAACAGATACTATTTTTATCACAGAACCGGCATATGAAGGAATTGAAAAACGACTAGCGATTATTATGGATGATATTGCTATGGCAGGCTGTGAAGCAATCTGTCTATCTAGCAAAAAACATCTTTTACATCATGCTTCGCGTGAAGATTTAATGTTAATGATTAACTTGATGAATCCGAAATATTATTTTCCAGTAAAAGGAGAATATCGCTTACAGTATGCGAATGCAAGAGTAGCAGAATCATTAGGAATCTCTCCTAGTAACATTATATTGAAGCAAAACGGTGATGTGGTAGAGTTCATTCGTGGAAAGAAAAATGAAAAATGCTTCGACCATATTGAAGTAGACGAAATCTTAATTGATGGTAAGAGCCAAGGGGATATTGGTAGTCTTGTTTTAAAGGATCGTGAAATGCTTGGAGAAAATGGGATTGTCATTGTTTGTTGTACATTAGACAAAGAAACCAAACAAGTAGTGGGTGGACCTGAAATTCTAACAAGAGGGTTTATCTATGCCAAAGATAACCAAACCTTATTAGAAGAAACCAAAG
Organism: uncultured Bacilli bacterium; assembly: GCA_910585335.1. GTDB lineage: Bacteria > Bacillota_I > Bacilli_A > RF39 > UBA660 > MGBC119817. Next base: position 3,610 of record CAJUCU010000003.1, on the reverse strand, counting down.
AGCTAGCAAAAGAGGTAATTGAAGGAAGTATCGAACCAAATAGCAAAAGAGTAGATTATTCGGCAATTAAAAATGGAGTGCGTGAAAAACTAGGAAAATTCTTCTATCAAAAAACAGAATCTAAACCAATGGTGATTACAGTAATTCAAGAGGTATAATAGAAAATAGTAGTAATAAGTAAAGTTAAAGTTTCTCGTTGACTTTATTTATTTTTAAGTTTGAGGTATAGCTACGAAAGGAACATAAGTTATGAAAACAATTATTTTTAACAGAAAAGAATTTACAGCCGAAAAAATATTTTTGAGTGAATGGCTAGAATTATGCGGTTATTTAACTGAAAAACGTCTAAATAATCAAAAAGGAAAAGGGGAAGAAGCAAAAGAGCCAGTTTCAATATTCGCAAGCTTTAATAATGTCATAATTGAAATTCAAAAATCATTTCTTCAGAGCAGTAATAAAGACCAATTAAAAGGAATACTATCTAATATCATGAGCTATTATGACTGGATAGAACAAGAAGAATCTTTCTATCTTTACAATTATAGAGATGATCGCAATAAATATTTAGATAAAGTAATGGATTTTTTTATTGAAAATAAAGTTTATTATTATACTTATATAGCAAAAAAAGGCTTTCTAGATAAAAAAATGATATTAAATGATATAAAACAATTAGAAGCTGCTTCTACTTATCTCGAAAGCCTAGGGGACAATGATTTTACGCAATTGTCAAGTTTAGTAATAAAATCAAAAATGCAATCTCCCAAAAAAGGATTAACCCTTTTTACTTTTGAAGAGAGCACGCGATATATAGAGAAAAGTACAGAATTAAAAAAAACGATGAAATTGGCACATTATCAAGACAGCCTATCCTATTCTGAAGCAGAGCTTTACCAATCTCTACCCGGTGAATATCAAAACGTCTGGCAAAACCTACGTCTAATAGAGGATGAACTATCCCAAGTAAATTGTCATTTAGGATTTCTTGAAGCGAAGTATTGGAAGCAGAAAGATGTGGCTTATGACTTTTATAAAAGAGCAGCCGTTGAGAATAAGCAAGACTATTCAGTGCTGTTAAGAATGGCTGATATTTTATATGAAAAAGGTCATCATGAAAAGGCTGGAAGTCTTTACAAAAAATCGCTTAGTACATTATTAAATGTTCCAATAGAAAAAGAACAACCAATAGTAAAGCATCCACAAAGTGAAAATATTTATTATTTAGAGCCATTAGAGATTTGTGATAGTATAAAGCTCATTGAAAATGCGAGTGAATTTTGCAAAACAAAAAAAGAAGCTCATAATATGTTCATGACAGAATGCACAGCTTTAAAAGAATCTATAGAGGAAAATATTTTTTTGAACCATTTCTTTATAAAAGAAGATAAGGAAAAAGAGAAAACGTATATAAAACAAAGAGTCATGGATAAATTAACAACAGATGAAAATAAAAGATAAAAAATTGACAGTAATGAACATTTTAATGGATGAATAGATGATGAGTAAAAAAATAAATTTGACTCAGAAAAGAAAATGTGATAGAATCTAGTTGTTTGACGCTTCATGCTCAAACCGCATTGAAAAGGTAAAAACATGCAATATGTACCTTAAGAGCGAGTCTTCAAAATAGATAAAGGAGGTATAGTATGAACGCCGTAGTTAAAGTTGGTGGAAAACAATATTATGTAACAGAAGGAAGCGAGATTTTTGTTGAAAAATTAAACGCTGAAGCTGGTGATGTTGTTTCATTTGACCAAGTGTTAATGCTTGATAGCAAAATAGGTAGTCCTTACCTTGAAGGTGTAACAGTTACTGGAGAAGTAGTAAAAAACGGTAAACAAAGAAAGATTAGAATTTATAAGTATAAAAATAAATCTAGATCGAATCGTAAAACTCAAGGACATAGACAACCATATACAAAAGTTAAAATTACAAAAATTAATGGGTAAAAAACATGATACAAGTAAAAACAGAGAAGAATGGTCCTTTTTACAAAAAAGTAAAAGTATTAGGGCATGCAATGTATGATGATTATGGAAAAGATATTGTTTGCAGTGCAGCAAGTAGCATTGTAACAACTACCATTAATGGAATTTTATCTTTGGATAAAGGGAGTTTAAGTTATATCGTCAGTACAAAAGGAATGGATATTACAATCAAGACAGAAGAGAGAACAACGCAAATCTTAATTCGAAATATGATTAATTTAATGAAAGAACTTGAAGTAAACTATCCAGATAATATAGAAGTAAAGTAAGGAGGAGAATCTATGGAGTTATTAAAGTTAAATATACAACTTTTCGCTCACCATAAAGGACAGGGATCTACATCTAATGGGCGTGACTCAGCAGGACGTAGATTAGGAGCAAAAGCGAGTGACGGTGAATTCGTAACAGCAGGATCTATTATATATCGTCAAAGAGGAACAAAAATTTTCCCTGGTACAAATGTGAGACGAGGAAAAGATGATACACTTTATGCTACAGTAGAGGGGATTGTAAAATATGAACGTCTAGGTAGATCAAATAAATGTGCATCTGTATATCCTGTAGAAGAAAAATAATAAGTTTGAAAAAGTATAGTAATTGGCTATGCTTTTTTTGTTGAAATGGTATATTTAAGGTAAATGGAAGGGATTGTTTCTAATGTAAAGTGAAAATAAATATACATATTTCGCTAGTAATATTTTGCCATCTATATTAAACTAAACACAGAAGGTGAAAATATGAAAGAAAGAAAAACGAGCCGTGGTCAGATTGTAATGCTAATAATACTATCCATTTTATTAGTACTAAATAGTGCCTATATCATCTACGATAAATACTACTTAGCTAAGGAAAAAGAAAAGAAAGCAGAAGAAAAAATAAAAGAAGATAAAGAGGATAAAAAAGAGAAGGTGGATAAGAAAAAAACAACAAGAAATCTATCTCTAGCAGAAGAGAAAATACTACTATCACAGATTGATGACTATAATACCTTTTTAGCACAGTATTATCCAATTCAAGATATAAAGGAATTAGACAATCAAAAGAAATTATTATTTGCCTATGCCTTGCTGGATTTAAAAGGGCATAAAGACTTTATGCAAGGGGAATTAAAGAAAATAGTAGATTCTTATTTTGGAAAAGATAATAATGTCATATATGAAGATATAATTTGTGACCATAATGATGGTGTATTATTTAAGTATGATAGTACAACGAGAGTATTTGAACAAACAGGAAATCATGGACATGACCATATAGAATCGTATCGTTCTAACAACTATTTAATAACAGGGAATGTTTTAAACGAAGAAGAATATACTGTAGAAGTAAAAACAATATATGAAAATTATTGTGGAGGAACTTGTGGACCGACGCTAAACTATTATAAAAATGCCAAGGATGCAAAAAGAGAAGAAAATCCAGTCATAACGAGACAAGAAGAGAAAGAGTTAACAGAAACAGATTATGAAAATGTAAAAAATAAGCTTGAGAGTACAATTTATACTTTTAAAAAGGATAGCAATGGAAACTATGGATTAAAAAGCGTTAAAAATAAAATTTAACGATATGTGTAGTTGTCAATGATGTGACACCTAAAAAGTGAAAAATAGAAAGGCGATATG
>CAJUCU010000002.1:26064-53595 GCA_910585335.1 uncultured Bacilli bacterium | reverse complement strand
CGATATCAAAAGGAAATGTAAAAGGAGGAAGTATAACCTTAGGCGTTACCAAAGCCTCAGTTGGAGAGACGGTAAGTTTTACAACCAGTCCAACTAGTGGATTTACCTATCAAGGAGCTAATGTTGTTTGTGAGAACGGTACCAAAACTACTATAGCAAGTAGCTCGAAATCCTTTACAACAACATCGACCTGCAAATCTCCTGTAGTATGGCCAAACTGGAAAAAAGATGACTATTTTGTTTGGTTTCTCAACTCAACTAATAATACTGGTGGTATGGGATCTTTTTTATACGATGGGGCACGGATGTATATTGCATTGGAATCAGATAACCAGTTAAAATTTGCCTGTGATTCCTTTGACTCCAGAGGACAGGCATCTACAGCTAACAGTTATGATGTTACAGATTATGGTACGTTAGAACAACAGGTTATTTGTACGAGTTCTGCACCTTCATATACTTTATACGCTGGTATTATCTCTGACCGTAGTACATGGTTACACTCTCCATCTGCAATTAAAAACACTATTACTTGGAGCGATACAAGTTATCATACTATTTCAGTGAATATTTCTAGTTATAGTGGTAGGTATTATATTGCATCTCAGATGCTAGTTAGAAATGCAGGCTTTATATGTGCGGTGCAAGTTTCTATGTTGTGGGGGAAAACCTATGGATATGGAAATACGGGGCTGTAGAAATAATATAGAAGTATGAAAAATTTGTAAAAGAACTGAGGGATTTTCCTCGGTTTTAATTTTTTTTGGGATGTAAATCTATATTTTTTTATTTTTGTCAAAAATGTCAAAAATACGAATCATTTATGTAAAAACTGTGTAAAAAAACCGTAAAAAATAGTCAATAAATGTGTTTTTAGATGTGTAAATATATCTCTTTATTTTTGTCAAAGAAAATGAGGATAACAAGATTTAAAAGAGAAACTTTCTTTTTTTTTAGATGAAGTTATGGTACACTGAGTTTAGTGAAAAGAAAGGTGGTAGTATGGCGTATATTAAGTTTAAAGAATTAGCAAAATATTTTGATTTTAAAACAGAAGTAAGGGAAGAAGAACTCGAGGATTATGCGAAGGAGTATATTGATAATAAAGAACAGTTTGTCTTTGCTTATAAAAATAATAGGGACTATGCAATTTTTACAACAAAGCGAATGATTCTTTTTGATCGAGATACATTAGCTGTTTATTATAAGAAGATTCATATTATTCCATATTCTTCTATCTCAACTAGTGCAATTAACTATAAACCAGGCAAAGTGGAAATACTTTTAAGTTTAGATAGTGGTTATCAGATGCATCTTAATTTTATTGAAATGAATCATGATAAAAAAGAAAATATTAAGCGTATTTATAAACTGATGATGAGTGTTAATTTATAAAATTTGAAAAAAAAGTAATTTTTTGTTGTATCACTCTAAATGTTTGTGATAATATATTTCTTACAAAGGCAAAATAAGTCTTCTGTAATTAAGAATAAAAAGAAAATAAAACAATAATCTGAATACTTTTGTAGAAAACGAAGAAAGATGATAATTGTTTTATTATTTTGCCCTAAACTCCTTCATTTTTGAAAAAATAGGGGAGAAAATTAGAAAAATAATGAAAAAGGTGAAGAATATGAAAGAAAAAAAAGAATGGTATAAAAGTGTAGGAAATTGGTTTTTTATTGTAGCTTGCGTTATTTTAGTACCTATTCTAATTATGAATTTATACATTATGATTCAATCAAAAGTTAATACAGATAAAGTACCTAATGTTTTTGGATATAAACCATTTATCGTACTTTCTAACTCCATGGAAGCAGAAATCCATAAAGGAGATTTAGTGTTGACCAAAATGGTGAATCCTAAGAAATTAAAAAAGAATGATGTTATCGCATTTCGTGATGCTGAAAATACAGTTACGACACACAGAATTATTGATATAGTAGAAAAAGAGGGAGAAAAATATTTTATTACAAAGGGTGATAACAATAATACTCAAGATAAAAACTTAGTAGAGTTTGCGGATGTAGAAGGAATTTATATCGCAAGATTTCCATCCCTTGGTTCTATGATGAAATCTCTTTCTGATCCTGTGACGATTCTTATTGTTTTCTTTGGTATTACATTAATATTTGTAGTGGGCTTTTCTATTTCTAATAAGAGACAAAGAGATTTAGAACGTTTAGAGTTCCTTGAATATAAGAAAAAAATGGAGGAAGAGCAGCAAAAAGAAAAAGAGACTGTATCTAATAAAAAGTCTCCACGTTCTAAAAATAAAAAATAAGTTGTGGTAAACACCTTTTAGGGTTTACAAATAGATATTCATCATGAAAGGAGGTGACAACATGAAAAAGAAAATGACTGTTTTATGTGCATTATTAGCACTAGTTGGAATTTCTAGTTACGCAGTAAGTGGTACTTATGCTAAATATGTAGCAGATTATGATTTAGCAGATTCAGCACGTGTTGCTAAATGGGGATTTAATGATGAAACTTTCACAGTTGATTTATTTAAAGATTCTTATAAGAATGGTGCTGTAACTGACGTTGATTCTGCAACACCAGATACTGGTGATAAAGATAAAGTAGTAGCACCAGGTACTTCAGGATTCTATGCATTTACATTAGGAGATAATAAACCTGAAACAAACTATGAAATTACAATCAAAGATAATGGTTCTCTAGATGAAATTGCAACAACTGGAAATGGACAAATCAAATACTATCTAAAGAAAGTAACTGGTATGTCTCAAAGTGCTCTTGATACTGCAACATTTGAAACATTCGATTTCGCAACTACTGGTACAAAATACAACACTATCCAAGATTTAGTAAAAGGAATTGGTACTGAATTTAATGGAGTTTACGCTGCTAATAAAGCACCAAGTGAGGTATATGTAATCGGTTGGGAATGGACATTCGAAGATGCTGCAGACTCTAATAGAGACGTAAACGATACTAATTTAGGAAATGCTACTGACTTAGCAACAGTTAGCTTAGATATTACACTTGCTGTTGAACAAAGTGAAAAAGCACCTACTAAATAGTAGAATGGAAGTTTATTTAACTTCCAAATAAGCCTATGATAGTATATGCATAGGTTTATTTGAAAATTAAATTATTCAGAAAGGATGAGGATAATGGATATAGAAAATAATAAAAACTTGAAAGAACAGCAAGACAGTGGACATAGAAGAAGAATTATTATCTATATCATTATAATTATTCTAATTCTTTTAGCACTTCTTACTAGTTGTAGTTGTACATCTAACTTTTTTGGAAAAATTGGTGATGGCTTTTGGAACCAGAAAGATTATGATTTGAGTAAAGATTTATCTAATTTAGAAGTAATAAGAAATAAACAGTTACGTTTTCATCGTAGTTATTTAGAAATTCCACTTTCTGATGCGAAGAGAAAACTTGGTTTTTCTTATAAGAATATTCGGCCTAAAAAATTTACTTGTACCACCACAGATGCTAGTATTGCTACTTGTTATGTAGTTGGAGAACATGTTGTGATTAATCCTAAAAAGAAGGGTGTTGTTACCGTTATTCTTCAAACAGAGTTTAATCATAAAATTTACGAAGCAACTACTCGAGTTAAAATAACTGCTGTTTCTCGGTATATTAAATTGTCTAGTAAAAATGGTACTATTGATTTGGCATATGAGAACGAAAAATTAGTTCCTTATTCTCTATTTGGTTTATCAGGAGAAGTGAAAGCTACTTCTAGTAATGAAAAAATAGCTAAAGTGTTTATGAAAGATGGTTATTTTAAAATCGTTGCTTATAAAACAGGAAAAGTTACGATTCATCTTACTCTTTCTTATAATGGCACAACTTATAAAGCTTCATACACACTAAATGTAATTGATACTAGTTCTTCTGGTGGACAGAAAAAAAAGAAAGACCATGATAACTATTTGAAAGATATCAAAGTTAGTCACGGAACTTTATCACCTAGTTTTGATAGAAATCGTACATCTTATACTGTTACAGTGGGAGAAGATATTAGTCATATCGATATACGTGCTATTGCTAATAGTGATAAAGCAACGATTACTTATAATGGTAAAAGGATTAGTTCTTTAAAAGATTTTCCTCTTCATTATGGTGATAATACAGTTATTATTACAGTTAGAGCAGAAGATGGAACTATGAAGGATTATACAGTAACCATTCATAGAGAGTATCCGAATCCACCAAAGAAGGATCATGATAATTATTTGAAAGATATTAAAGTCAGTCATGGAACTTTATCGCCTAGTTTTGATAAAAATCAAAAAGAATATACTGTCAAAGTAGATTCTAATATTGAACATATTGATATTAGTGCTATTGCTAATAGTGATAAAGCAGTGATTACTTATAATGGTAAAGAAATTAGTTCTTTAAAAGATTTTCCACTTGACTATGGTGACAATAAGATTGTTATTACAGTTAAAGCGGAAGATGGAAGTATGCGAGACTACATTGTTAATGTTTATCGTGAATCTAAATATACGATTCGTTTTGAACAGAATGCTTATCTTTTTGAGATGTATACTGATAATTTAGAATTTGCTCTTTTATATAAAGTTTATAAAAATGGTGTTGTTACAACGGACTATGACCTTAATGAAATAAAAGCTATGATATCTTCCAAATTCCAAGATGCTGTAGAAGTGACGTTACCAGAAAAAGGAGTAGTTGTATTAAAACCTGATAGTGCTAAGATGAAAGATTTGATGAATAAAGATGCGAAGCTAACGATTTCTTATCAGGATGCAGAATCAACTACTACCGTTCGCTTTGAGATGGCCAATCCTAGCTTGAGCGTTGAAAAAGAAAAATTAGAGATGAGTATTACACCAGATGGAGAAGGTAATTTTAAAGGAAACGCTGAAATTATAGTAGATACTAATTTATTTACAGGAGAAGTAGTTGTAGAGAAGAGTGATGATGGCAAAGAGTTAAAAATATGTTCTCTTAAACATAAAGATACTTGCGTTAAGATAAAGACAGATAGTGCACAGATTGAAAGTCTAGATTATGATGCTAATGAACTTGGACCTACCTCGTTACCAATCAAAGTAGTGGCAACAGAAGAGGGAACTGCAACTATATATGTTTCAGGAACAGTAAATGGAGTAGAGTTTACTAAGCCGATTACTGTTACTTTAGAAATTGTTCAAAAGTATATTTTGCGTATTTTAGCAAACGGTGGGCTTTTCAATGAGACAACAAAAGAGTATAGTTTGGAACTTGCAAAAGGAGAAGAGGCAGATTTATCCTTGTTTGAAGAACCTTATAAGCTAGACGAAAATGACTCTTGTAAAGCCTATCCATTTAAAGGATATAGCAAAACATCTACAGGAGAAATTGTCTATAATAGAACAGATAAAAAAATCGTAAAAGATTTGACAGAAAATTTAATACTTTATGCGATTTATGATGAAGTATCTATTCCAGTTACAGGAGATATGACTACTTATACTAAGTGGTTGACTGATGTTACTATTTTCCATAATGAGAAATATTATCAAGAACATGGTGAAGATAAGGTAATCTATCCTGGTGCTAATGGACATTTCATTATGAATTATAAAAATACAGAAGATGTAAGTATAACAATTACTGGACTTACTTTAAAGGAAGATACTATCTGTATTAATAAAAAAGGATGCTTAAATATGGGATACATTCTTCGTTATCAACCAAAAGATGCGAATGATGCGATTTATTATTATGGCGCTAAAGATTCTTATCAAATCCTAAATTTAGACACGATTCATCCAGATAATCTCCAATATGGTGGAAAGATGGTTCACTTCAACGAACCAATCACACTTCAAAGTGGTGAAGAAATCGCTATTTCCTTATTTTGGAAATGGGTAGAGATTGATCGAGAATCTGATCGATTAGATACATTAATCGGAAATCAAGCGGCTCTTAGTGCTTATGATGAAACTATTAATGATAAATATAATCTATTTGTAGGAGTTCATTATAAGTTAAACTTAACTTGTACAGAGTAAAAGAGGTTTTGTAAACATGAAAAGAATAAAAAAAGTATTTTTGTTGATTCTAACCATTTTACTAAGCCTCTTAATTCTCTATAACTTATACAATGTGATTAATTTAAAAATCTTAAAAAAAGATCTTACTTTTATTCAGGGATATGCCTTGTTAGAAGTAATGTCTCGTTCTATGGAACCTACGATTTTAAAAAATGATTTTATTGTAATTAATAAAAATGATAAAGAGTATAAAAAAGGTGATATTATTACTTTTTATGATAACAAGGGAATGCTTGTAACACATAGAATTATTGATGTCAAAAAGAGTCATGTCATTACCCAGGGGGATCATAATAAAACGGAAGATGGGCTTCTTTCTAAGAAGAAAATTGTAGGAAAATATTCCTTTCGAATAAAAGGAGCTGGAAAAGTGATAGCACTTTTAAAAAATCCAGTAGTAGCTATTATTATCATAATCTTAATTATTTTGATTTCAATGATGCAATCAGAAAATCAGGTAATGTTAGAAGAAAATGATCAAGTGTATCAAGAGTTTTTGAAATATAAGAATAAAAAGGAGATTTTGGAAGAGAGGCCAGAAGTGGTCAAGCTAGATGAAAATTCAAACAGAAGAAAAAAACATAAAAATAATCATAAAAAAAGGAAGAAGAGGGCTAAACGAAAACAACGAAGAGGGTGATGTTGTGAAAAATCTATTTTCAAATGTAAATTTTAGAAGAAATCTATTTCGCTGGATTTTTATGTATGTGGGAGTTATGTTGTTGTTTACAACTATTGTAACTTACTCTAAATATATTGCACATTTTACGAATGAGGCATCTTCTAGAGTTGCGAAATTCGAAGTTGGTGTTGATTATCTTGAAGTAGAGGGATGTAAACCTGGAGAAAAAGAGACCATTTGTCAAACGGGACTTTATAGACCGATGAGTGAGATTCCATACTACTTTAATGTAACTACAGAATTTGAAGTAAGAGTTTTCTTTGTACTTACGATTCATGTTGCTGAGGATTTTGAAATTGTAGGACTTTATTCCAAATCTTTAGATGATGATGACTATCAAAGTGTAGATTTTACAAGAGATGATAACAATGAAATTAGATTAGAAAAAACAACTGCACCTAATGAAGCAAAGAATACGCAGTATATGTTAGTAGTGAAATATAAAGGAGAAAATCTTTCTTTCTATAATCAAGAAGAGGGAAAAATTCCTTATTATCGATATGAAGAGAAAAAGGCGGTATCACAAAAAGTTGTGACAGTAGATTACTCTGCTGTACAAGTAAAAGGAGAGAGTACGAAATGATGGATGTTATGAGTCATAATAAAGCAGTAACTAAAACGATTCTTTTTCTCTTTTTGTTTTTAGCAACTATTTTCCTTTTTGAATGTCAAGTGACAGTTGCTAAGTATGAAGAGGGAGCACAGGAAGTTTTAAAATATCAGTCAAATTTAGCTTTGACTAAAAATGAGGATGGTACATTAACACTAGTATCATCTGATGAGAAAGAAGCAGTATTAGAGTTGATTCTTCCTAGAGATCAGTCTAATGTAGGAAAAAATGAAAGTTCTACATATAAAATGCTACTTCCTGATTATTGTACTAGTGATGTTACCGATGATATTGTATTTTCTGATGGGGAAGAAGAACGCCGTGTAGAAATTACTTGTAATATAGAAGAGGAACATTTAGTTGAAAAAGAAGGAGAACGTTTTTTAGAAGTGTCTGTTCAAGTTCTAGAAAGTATTCATAATGAAATGCATTTCTTATATAAAGAGTATCATGGTTCTGAAAAGATAGAAAAACAAAAGGCAGAAACTTATCAACAAGAAGACAAAGTTGTTTTACAATTTAAAGAAAGTCTAGTTCAGAACATATTGATGAATACATCTTATCAACCTTATGAACAAGAAATTAAAGCTTATATTTATGATTCGGAAGATCCACTACATTTACCAGGGATTCAAATTAACTATCAAGAATATTATCAATATACTTATGCGATAGAAGATAATTTTGTTGGATATGCTCGTACTTATTATGAAAATAGGGATGTAGAAGAAAAGAATACTATGTATTTTACTGAAAGCAATCCTGCTTTGATAGATGAAATATTTTCTTATTATTTAAAAACATATTATTGTTTTGATCATTTAGATCAGTATTATCGTATTACTAATTATATTGCTTCTGCTGAGAAAATTAGTTCCGTTATTTTAAATGGAAAAACTATTTCTGGATTTTCATATAGTAAGGCAGAGGGAAAACTAACCATTGATGATACTATAGAAGAGTATCTTGAAACTTTCGATGAAGATTATTCTATTTCTGTTTATCAGACAGACGAAGAACATCAAAAAGGAACATTTTTAGCTAGTGTTTCTCAAAACCAAATTTTATCAGATTCTTTGAAAGAGAAAATTTTGTTAAATGAAGAACTGATTAATACCGTAGGAGAAAGCAATGACCTAGCATTAGAGCCACAAAAATATTTTGAAGTGGATGATGATGAGAACTTTGTTGTGATAGAAATTGTTAGAGAAGAAAAGTATAGTAAGATTACCATTTGTCCAGTTATTGTTACCAAAGAAGAGTTGTATTATGATATTGCTGTTTCTTGTGAACATATTGATGATCAAACAGTAGATGCTATAAAGATTATGGATTTAATGATGGATGCTCTCCAAGCGGAAAGAGAAAATGATATTTATCAATTTAAAGATCATCAATTAATTTTTCAATTAAAAAGACGACCAGAAGAAAGCGAGACAGTGAATTCTCCACCTGTTAATGCGAATGAACCAGATATAGAGGTATTAACACCACCACCAGTTAATACTATAGAACAAGAAAATGATTCTACCAATATAGATGAGGATGTAGGTCAAAATGAAGAAAATGAAGAAAATTCTTCAGAAGCACTTCAAACATGACAACAAGATGTCTTTTGAAGGGTTCCTTCTTGCATTCGTAATTTAACTATTATATAATTAAGTCTGAATAGAGAGGTATATAATATGGATTGGCTAGATATTCGTGAGTTTTTGTTAGACAGTATAAAATATATTGTGATTATATTTATTATCATGTTTGTTATCTTTTATGTTGCGTCTATTACTCAAGTAGTAGGTGATTCTATGAATCCCACTTTAAAAAATGGTGAAGTATTTATCTTAAATAAAATGAAGTATCGCTTTTCAGAAGTTCGACGAGGCGATATTATCTCTTTACAATATGCAGATACAAAATATTTAATCAAAAGAGTAATTGGTTTACCAGGTGAGAAAGTAGAAATTAAAAATAGTCAGTTATATATTAATGATAAACAATATAAAGAAGATTATTTACCAGATGATTTGGTTTATGATGATTTTTCATTAAAGACATTAGGCTATGAGAGTATACCTAAAGATACTTACTTAGTACTTGGTGATAATAGAAAAAATTCTTTAGATAGTAGAGAGATTGGATTGATTAAAAAAAAGGATATTAATGGAAAAATTTCATTTCGTTTCTGGCCTGTTTATCGTATTCAATTTATTTCATAGTTCAAACTATTGATGGAAAAAGACAAAATTGCCTTTTTCTTTTTTTTGTTCTAAAAAAGATTGAATTTTATCTATTTCATGGTATAATTAAATAAGATAGGATAGTAGGGAGTGTGACAGAATGGATAAGAAAAAAGTGATTGTCATAGCACTAATTTTATTTTTAGGGTTAGGTACTTTTGTTTTTGCAAATCCAAGTGAAGCCTATAATGAAGAAACAGGAATAAAAGAAGATGGATATGGTAGTGATGATACTGGTGATCAGTATACTACAGAAGACGATTCTAATTATGATTCTTTTCATTCTAGTGATGAAATTACAGAGGAGACTGGACAGGTTGATGATACAAGAGTTGCTATACAGACTTTTGTTAGGGATTATGTAAATATGAATCATGCTGTTGATTTTATTACAGGTGATAATGCTGCCCCTCCAAATTCTAATCAAGGTGGTAACACTAGTGGTGGAGGGAATAACTCTGGTAATAATGGTGGAAATACAGGAGGTCAAGGAAATGGAGAAAAACCAGTTGTTCCAACTGAACCATCTAATCCATCAGAGGGGGATATCAATCAACCAACAGAGCCGACTGATCCAGTTGATCCAGTTCCACCAGTAGAACCAGATGATTCTAATGAGGAACAAAAAGAGCAATATGACCAAATCAAAAAATTAGTAGCTACATTAGAAAGTAAAGTTAAAAACGCTAAAAATAAAGAAGATATTGCGCAAGCTAAAATTTATAGAGATAGTAATACTATTGAAGCACAAGTACAAAAAATTACTGATGCTGCTTTGAAAAAGGAACTGTTAGCGATTCTTAATTCTGTTAATTTGATTTTGAATGATGAAGCAAAACCAGTGATAGAAGGTGCTATTCATAAAGGATATTATAAAGAAAATGTCGTGCTAACGATAAAAGAGCAAAATATTAAAGAAATAAAAGTAAATGGAAAGGTAGTTTCTAATCAGACTACGCTAACATTTACGGAAGAAGGTAAGTATGAAGTAGTAGTTTTAGATGCTGCTTTCAATAAGACAATTGTCACTTTTACGATTGATAAGACTGCACCAGTTGCTATAGTATCTACTAGTAACGATGGTGAGAAAACAAATGAAGATGTTACTGTTTATATTAAAGTTAATGAAGTGGTGAAACCTGTAGACGGTTGGGTACTTTCTAGTGATAAAAAAGAGTTAAGTAAAGTATTTAAAGAAAATACAACTTCTTCTCTTACTATTGAAGATTTAGCTGGCAATCAAACTGTAGTTTCGTATGAAGTCTTTGATATTAATCGTGATTTGCCAATGGTAGAAGAAGATCAAATTCACTATAGCATTACCACTCTTACGAATGGAGATGTTGTAGTAACCATTACAACGAATAAAGATATCTTTACTCCAGATGGTTGGGAAATGGTTAGTGGTTCTAGAGTGTTTACTAAGACTTACAAGGCAAATACAGTAGAAAAAGTAGCTTTAAAGGATGGCTATAAAAATGTTGGCTATGTTACTATTGAAATTACTAATATAGATAAGACTCCTCCAGAGGCAGTATTTGTTATTGATTCTCAAAAGACAAATCAAAGTATTATTGGTAAAATTGTTGCTAATGAGCCAATAAAAGAAGTAAAAGGATGGATTTCTAGTACAGATAAAAAAGAACTTATTCGTTCTTTTGATGAGAACGTAAAAGATAGTGTAGTTATCGAAGACTTAGCTGGTAATCAAACAGTTGTAAAATATGTTGTTCAAAATATTGATAAAGAAGTATCTGATATTAGAGTTACGACAAGTAATGATGGAAAACCAACTAACCAAGATGTTATTGTTACTATTTCCTCTTCAGAAGAAATAGAGAAAGTAGAAGGTTGGATACTTTCTGAGGATAAGAAATCAATTTCTAGAGTGTTTAGTTCTAATATTAAAGCTAGTGTTATGATACAAGATAAAGCTGGTAATCAAGAGCTTGTAGAGTATGAAGTCTTTGATATAGATAAGACACCACCAGAGATTACAGAGATTGAATATAGTTTAACGAATGATAACAAAATAAAAGCAACTATAAAAACAGAAAAAGCAGTATTTACGCCAAAGGGTTGGGAAATGGTAAGCAATTCCATGGTGTTTACTAAGATATATGAGGAAAGTACAACAGAAACTATTCGTTTGAAAGATTCTTATCATAATCGCTTGAATTTTGTGATTACAGTAGACGTGGATGAGATTCGTAAAGCTTTACTTGCTGGCAATAAGCAAATATTAAGCGGCGATCAAATGATGGAAGCGGTTACTCCTGTCTTCTCATCTATCTTCGATGTTGCTAAAAGTATTATTTTATAGAGAATATCAATTTCTATGCTAGGTGTAAAAAAAATGTTAGTTTTGTTAAATAATGGTGGTAAACGATAAGCTTGGTAAATGAGCCACTGTGGAGTGAGTGTATTACTCACTCTTTTTATATTGCCTTTATTTTTAATTTCAAAAATCTGTTTGTAGATAAGATTTGTGGTAGCAAAAGATGTTTAGAATGGTTAAGATGATCTAGAGTTTTAATATAGAGGACATAAATATACATATGTCTTTATGTATATGTAATTTTTATAAAAATTTTTAAGAACTACAGGAAACATAAAAGTTAAATCTTTGTTATATAGGTATTCTAGTCCCACTTGGTTCTTTTTTTTACTTTCTAAAATATACTTAAATAAGGTGATGCCATGAAAAGAAGAATGGATAAAATACTATTTATGACCGTTGTTACACTTGCTGTATTTGGGCTTATTATGATTTATTCTGCTTCTAGTATTTGGGCAGAATATAAATTTCACGATAGTTTCCATTATATTAAGTATCAAGCAATTTTTCTAGCTGTAGGTGTTTTTGTTATGATATCTATTTCTAAGATTCATTATTCTATTTATAAAGAGAAATCGAATCTTATTTTGCTTATTTGTCTGATTCTTTTAGTTTTAGTTTTAATTCCTGGAATTGGTAGCATTCGTAACGGTAGTAGAAGTTGGTTTGGAATTGGCTCCCTTGGTATTCAACCGAGTGAGTTTGCTAAATTGGGCCTTATTATTTTTACTAGTAAATATTTAGAAAATAGTAATAAGTTTTTGAAAAGTTTGAAAGATGGTGTTTTCCCAATACTTGGAGTGACTCTTTTCTTCTTTGGTCTTATTATGCTACAACCAGATCTTGGAACAGGTGTTATTTTGGTAGTGTCCATTGTATCGCTTCTTTTTATTGCCGGGGTTAATATGAAGTTTTTTATGGGATGTGGTGCCATTGGTATTGTTGGTATTGTTATTCTAATCATCATTGCACCTTACCGAATGGATAGAATTACATCCTTTGTAGATCCTTGGAGTGATGCCCTTGGAACTGGGTTTCAAATTATTCAATCTCTTTATGCAATCGGACCTGGTGGACTTCTTGGGAATGGATATTTAAACTCCATTCAAAAACACTTTTATCTCCCAGAACCACAAACCGATTTTATTTTCTCTATTATTTCTGAAGAATTTGGGGTTATGGGGGTTGTGATTGTATGTGGGCTTTTTGTTCTTCTTTTGTATCGTGGTATTCATATTGCACTTCATACAGAAGAAGCTTTTCCTAAGTACTTGGCGTTTGGTATGGTGTTTCAGATTATCTTTCAGGCACTTATGAATTTAATGGTTGTAGTAGGACTTATTCCTGTTACAGGTGTTACATTACCATTTTTGAGTTATGGAGGAAGTAGTTTGCTTATTAGTATGGTCAGTATGGGAATTCTTCTTAATATTTCTAGGGAAAATCGATGATGTATGATATAATTTTAAGCAGGTGATATGTGTCTGAAAAGGCTAATAGAAAAGTTAGATTCTGCAGTGTTAAGGGTAGACTTTATTACAAATTATTTAGAACAATTTAAAGATTATGAGATTATCTATGAGGAAATAGAAGAGGGAAATGGTGAAATTGTTGTACATACAGATAATGATATCATTAAATTAGTATTTCTAGATATCGGCTATGCTAAATGGTGGAGTGTATATAGAATGCATTCAGATGGTACAAGATATGAGCAAGTGGATACGTTACTTTATAATGGTGATCTAGATCGTAACTATAATTGTCTAATCAAGTATTCTGCTCATATGGAGGATCAAAGATATTCTTATATTCGTTGCTCTGGACATTCTTATTTAGATGATCAATTGGTGCAAAGTTGGCAGGAAAATAGAGTTGTGCCAGTGGAGGATTTAAGTAAAATTCAGTATTGTAAAAATATGAATTTAACAGAATTGATTGGGATGACAGATGAAAAGAGTAGTCATATTATAAAGAAAGAAAGTTTAAAGAATGTAAAGACGCTTGTGTTATCGGTAGGAAAAATTCCTAATATTCATTAAGATTGTTGCTATGTTGGCAACTTTTTTTAATAGTAGGAGATAAACTTAGAATCGTGTTTTATATAAAAACATGATATAATAATAAAGAAATAGAATTATAGATAAGTGAGGGAAATGATGATGAAGGATATGATAATAACTCATGCAAAAGATGTTGATGGTGTAAGTCCAGTGATTCTTTTGAAGCTTTTAGGACGAGAGGTTGTTTTTCATTTGTTGGAAATAGAGGATGTGGAGGAGAAGGTTCCACTTTTATTAGGTGAAGACTTAGAAAAGTATGAAAATATTTATATTACAGATTTAGTACTTAGTGAAGCATTATACAAATGGATTGATGTGCAACCGTGGAAAGAGAAAATTCATGTTTTTGATCACCATATTAGTGGGAGCTATGCAAAGGATTATTCTTTTGCCTCATTAGATATCACAGAATGTGGTACGTCTTTATTTTATCGATATTTAAAAGAGTGCTTTCCCCAATTTACTTTTCCAAAAATAGAACAATATGTTGATCATGTACGAAATCTTGATTTGTGGCATTGGGTAGAAAAGGGGGATCATGTTGCAAAAGAGTTAGGGGATTTATTTGAGATATATGGAAACCTTTTATATATTGATCATTTTGTTTTAAATTTAGCAGATGATAGTACTGCTATTATTTCGGCGGAAGATGAGAGTTTATTAAAGGTAGAGTCCAATCGAATCAAACGTTATTTTGAACGTAAAAATGAGGAATTGATGACATGTTCTTACCTAGATTATAAGATGGGGGTTGTCTTTGCAGAAAGTTATCGTAGCGAACTGGGAATGCTACTTCAAAATGCTCATCCAGAACTTGATTTTATTGCAATGATTAACATTGCGGGTGGTGTTAGTCTTCGGACACAAAGAGATGATGTTGATCTAGCAGAAATTGCAAGTGCACTTGGTGGTGGAGGACATAAAAAAGCCAGTGGATTTGGTATCTTGGATGTTAGAGTAGCAGTTATTAAAAATATCTTTCAGGAAGAATCAAAATAAAGATATAAGATTAATTTTGGGAAGTGGGCTATTATTTATAAATAATGATAGACTATTTTCTAATTTTATTATAAAATAAATATAAATCCTGATGTAGTTTGTAGGAAAAAATATAATAGAGGTGAAAAAAATGAATTCAAATCAAAAAAAACTTCCATCG
This sequence comes from uncultured Bacilli bacterium, assembly GCA_910585335.1. Classification (GTDB taxonomy): domain Bacteria; phylum Bacillota_I; class Bacilli_A; order RF39; family UBA660; genus MGBC119817. Next base: position 38,447 of record CAJUCU010000002.1, on the reverse strand, counting down.
CAAGAACAGCCATGGAAAAAATATCATCGTCAAACGCCAATACGTGAATTTAATGTTCATCAAAAACTTGATCAGATGATAGAAGAAGCTAATTGTAAAAACTTACATTATAATGCACTTAATTTTATGGGTATTAAAGGAAATCAATGGACCTATAAAGAATTGTTTAAAATGAGAAATCAACTTGCTGATGCGTGGAGAAAACATGGTATCAAGGAAGATGAAAGTGTGTATGTTGCTACTGTTAGCGGTCCTGAAGAACCGTTGACACTTTTATCCCTTAACAGAATAGGTGCCGTTTCAAAGTGGGCTGATATTACATTTTCTGCTAGAGAGTTCGAGGAAGGAATTAACAAAGATCATTGTAAAACTGTAATAGCTTTTGCTGCGGCACTTCCTGAACTTAGTAAGGCTATTGATCATACCGATGTTGAACGTGTCTTGGTGGTAGAGCCTAGTCAATATATGAGACCTTTTAAAATTGCTAGAAAGTCTTTCGCTGGAGTTAAAAAAATGATATCTATGAAGCAGGAAGCAGATAAAAATCCATTACCTGATCCTAGATATATGAAATTTAGTGATTTTGTTAAGACTGGTAGTAAAAAGGCAGATGTTACTTCTGTTTCTTATGATAAAGAAAGACCTGTATTGAAAATTCAATCTAGTGGTACAACTGGAAAACCTAAGTCTATTGTACATACTGATTTTTCTATCAATAATTCTATTAAAAAATTTACTTATATGGATTGGCCTTTATATGAAAAGTATGTTTTATTAAAGACGGCACCTGCCTGGGTTGGATATGGTTTAATTAATACATTAGGAGTTGGACTTGCTCATGGTATGGAAGTGTTGATGACTCCATTACTAGGTGATGATATTTTATTAAATTATAATAATTTATATGATGTTACATTTGCTGTTCCTCTTCATTATCGTTATTTAAATGCTCATCTTAATGAAATTTCTGATTTATCACGTCCACAAGCTTGTATTAGTGGTGGAGACAAAATTGCTAAATCTGAATTAGTTGAATATCATAAGAATTTTGCAACAAAAGGATTTAATGCTCAAATTATTAATGGAGCAGGAAATAATGAAATGTGTGGGGCAGGGTATGCTAACCCTCTATATGCTAATAAATTAGGAACTGTTGGTATTCCTATGGATGGAGACGTTACCTCGATATTTGATCCAGATACATTAGAAGAGTTATCTTATTATGAAGAGGGAGAACTTTGCACAAAAACAGATTCAGCATTTGCTTGTTATGACAATAATCCAGAGCAAACTAAACTTGTTAAGAGAGTTCATCCTGATGGCTCTGAGTGGTTACATTCTAATGATTTAGCTAAAATGGATGAGGAAGGATATATTTCTTTGACAGGCCGGCTTAGTCGAGTTATTTCTGTAGGTGCTTTTAAAATTTCTGCTAGTGAAATTGAAGAAGTTGCTCAAGAACATGCTGCAGTAAAAGAAGCAGTTGTAGTTGCTGTTCCAGATGAAGAACAGGGACAAGTTCCAATGCTTTATACAGTAGTTAAAGAGCCGTTTAAAGGTGAAGAAAATGCAGTATTAGAAGAAGTGAAAGATATGTGTTCTATGCATTTAAAAGAAAAGGCAATTCCTAAATATTTTATTAATTTAGATACAATGCCATATACAAGTAATAATAAACAAGACTTTAAAAAATTAGAGGCTTTTGGAAAGGAATATATTCAAAGTCAGAAAAAAAGTCAAATGACGATTGTCAAGAATATGTAATAAAAGAGATTCTTTATTTGAATCCTTTTTATTTTGTAGTATGATAGAAGTATCAATAATATTAAGGTGGTATGTATTATGACTAGTACAATATTTTTATCAGTTGCTGCTTTGTTATATACAATATTAATTGCAATTGTATATTTTTCGAAGCCTAGAATAGGGAGTTTAGAAAATAAAATTTATAAGTATCTTATTTTGGTCTCTTTATTATCGCTTGTTTCAGAGTTATCTTTAACAATTATTCCATATGAGACAGTTCCTGCATTTTACAATATTATGTTAAAGGTATATTTGGTTTGTTGTTTTAGCTGGATCGCTACTTTCGTTGCTTATATTTTTATTGTTGGTAAAAATGAAACTTCTAAAAGTTCTTTTACAACTAAAAAACTTCCTATTATGTATTTATGTTTATACGTTGTATCATTGCTTTGTATTTTAATTTTGCCAATTGAGTTTTATAATACTCCAACTACTAAGTACTCTTATGGACCTAGTGTTAATTTTGTTTTTGCAACAGTTGGTCTTGTTATGCTTTTTTCTATAATATTTCTACTAAAAAATTGGAAAAGATTAAAAGAAAAAAAGTATTATCCTATTGTGTTCTTTGTTGTTTTCTTTATTATGGTTGTAATTATTCAAAAGATTAATCCTTCTTTACTATTGGTCAATAGTACATTAAGTTTTATTACAGCGCTTATGTATTTTACGATTGAAAATCCAGATATGAAAATGATTGCAGAACTTGATATTGCTCGTAATCAAGCAGAGCGTGCTAATGCTGCTAAGACAGATTTCTTATCTAATATGTCGCATGAGATTCGTACACCATTAAATGCGATCGTTGGTTTTTCTCAGAGTTTAGCAGAAGAGAAGGATATGCCACTTAGCTCTAGAGAAAAAGCTCGAGATATCTTGATGGCTTCTGACAATTTGCTTGAAATAGTAAATGGTATTTTAGATATTTCGAAGATTGAGGCGAATAAACTTGAAATTGTTAATACTGAGTACGATATGCATAAAGTCTTTGATGAACTTGTGTTGCTTACAAAAGCAAGAATTGGTGAAAAAGCGATTGACTTTCGTTATCATTTAGATTCTAGTATTCCTGCTGTTTTGTATGGAGATTATGTACGACTTAAACAAATTATCTTAAATCTACTTACTAATGCCGCTAAATATACCAAAGAGGGCTTTATTGACTTTAAAATTAGTACGATTCAAAGTGGGAAAGTTTGTCGCTTGATTATTTCTGTTGAGGATAGTGGAATTGGAATTAAACAAGATAAAATTAATAAACTGTTTATGAAATTTGAACGACTGGATTTGGAGAAAAATATTACTATTGAAGGGACTGGACTTGGACTTGCTATTACCAAAAGACTGGTTGAGTTGATGCATGGAAGAGTAGTCGTACAAAGTGTTTATGGTAAAGGTTCTAAATTTACAGTAGCGATTGATCAAAAAATTGTATCAGAAAAAGTAGGTGTTTCTAAACAAGTTGAAGATACTCCTTTATCTGTTGGTGGTAAAAAAGTTTTACTTGTTGATGATAATAAATTAAACCTAAAAGTTGCCAGTATGCTTCTTTCAAAATATGAGTTAGATATTACTCAGGTCGGTAGTGGTTATGAGGCGATTGATCAAATTTTGGCACAAAAGCAGTATGATTTAATTTTACTAGATGATATGATGCCAAAGATGAGTGGCGTAGAAACACTTCAAAAATTAAAAGGGATTGATGGATTTTCTACACCAGTTGTTGTTCTTACAGCAAATGCTATTTCTGGTATGAGAGAAAAATATTTAAAAGATGGTTTCCAAGATTATTTGGCAAAACCAATTGATAAAGCAGAACTAGAAAAAGTCATTAGAAAATATTTGAATTAAGGAAAATTATGATATAATGAAGATGGATATGAGGTGTAGAGATGAAAGATGTTAATTTTTTAATTGCGAATGGGGCAGATGTTCAGAAAAGTTTAGAACTGTTTGGTGATATTGATACTTATAATGCCACACTTCCAGATTTTTTATCTGGATTACAAGAGAAGACAGGTGAACTTCAAAAGTATAAAGCCTCTGCTGATATGCAAAACTATGCAATTATTGTGCATTCTGTAAAAAGTGATGCTAGATATTTTGGATTTATGACACTTGGAGAACTGGCTTATCAACATGAGATGAAAAGTAAAGAAAATGATTCTGATTTCGTTTATCAAAACTTTGAATTTTTAATGGCAGAAATTGCTCGTGTTTTAAAAGTAGTTAGTGCTTACTTAGGCGTGGAAGATGCTTCTAGTCAAGTTAGTCCTGAAGTAATTGGATCTCATGATAAACAGATTTTAGTGGTAGATGATTCTTCTGTTGTTATTTCTTTTGTGCAGAAAATTTTCAGTAATCAATATGATGTTATTACAGCATCAGATGGAGCAGAAGCTTTAAAGATTATAGAAGGAGATACTGAAGGGAAAATTGCTTGTATGTTATTAGATATTTATATGCCTAATGTGAATGGATTTGGAGTACTTGAATACTTTAAAAGTCATAATTTATTTCCTAAAATTCCAGTATCTGTTATTACTGGAGCTTATACACAAGAAGTGATTGATATGGTAAAACAGTATGCGATTGTGGATTTGCTTGCCAAACCTTTTAATGAAGCGAATGTAAAAGATGTTATTGTTAGAACGATAGAAGCGAAAGAGTTATAATCGTTCTTTTTTTGTCAATGTAGATGTCAATTGCTTTCATTTTCGTTGACTTCTTATTTTAACTCGTAATATAGTATTGTTTAGACGGGAGTGGAGTATTTTGTTAACATATTATAGAAAGCAACTTATAAAAAGTGGAATTATTATTGCCTTTATTTTGGTTTTTGCCCTTGTGATGACTCATTATATTTATTATAAATTTAAAGATACGAGAGATCATGTTAGTAACTCTAAGTCCTTATCTGTTACTTTTCATGAAAAGGCGAGTGATCAGGTGTCATTACTTAGAGTCACTCCAGTTTCTGACTCAGTTGGATTGAGTTCTCATGCTTATACCTTTACTATTAAAAATAATATGTCTACTACAGTGGGGTATAGTGTAAAGTTGGTTCAAGATTTAGAGACTGTTTTAGAAGATGATTGCTCTGAAAATCAAATGCCACTGTCTATTATTAAAGGTGCTATTCACAAAGACAAAGAAGAAAATCGTTTTTTTATGGTATCTGATTTGAAAGATAATACGATTCTTTCTCGGAAACTAAAAGGTGGTGCTGAAGTCTCTTATACCGTTCGGTTTTGGACTACTACTAGTACTTTACCAATGAATCATGATCTTCATTTTCATGGAAAAATCCAAGTTTTGGAAAATGGTGTAGATATTGCGACAGCGACTGAATAATTTTCGCTGTTTTTTGTTTACAATATTTTCATTTAACGATATAATTTATATATGATGGGAGTGTAAGCTATGGTAGAAGAAAATCGTGAAGTAGTAAAAAAAGGTTTGCTTATTATATGTGGTGTTGTTTTCCTATTTGCAATTTCTTATGCAATATTTACTTATACTGGTTATGGTAAACAAGAAAATAAACTTTCCACTGGTACTTTAATTTTAACTTTGAATGAGAGTACTTCTGAAGGAATCACACTTGCTGATACTGTTCCGGTTACAGATGAAGAAGGACTTACGTTTCCTGCCTATACTTTTTCTGTTCAAAATACAGGAACACTGAAATCTAATTTCCAAGTTTCTTTAGTGGATGATATGGAAAAGTATACAGATCATGGTTGCTTATCTCAAAAGATGGATCAGCGTTATATTAAGTATTCTTTCGAGAGAAGTGATGGTACTATTATGGGAATACTTAACACGACGAATGGTGTTTTAGATACTGGTGTTTTGGCACCAGGGGAGACAAAGTCATATACACTTCGATTATGGATTGATAGTGCGACTGGAAATGAAGTGATGGGAACACATTTTCATGGGAAAATTCAGATAAAAGCAATACAAGAAGGGCATACAAATTATGACACTGGAGAATAAAGACCCTATGGTCTTTTTTTCATAAAACTTCTAGATTTGCGATATAATTAATAAGGATGTGATCATTTTGCGTATTGTAATAACGGCAGGCGGAACAGGTGGACATATTTATCCAGCCATTGCTATCATTGAGAAAATTAAAAAATTAGAACCCAAAAGTGAAATTTTATATATTGGTACTACTGACAGAATGGAAAAAGATATTGTACCTAAATTAGGAATTTCTTATGTTGGTATTGAAATGAAGGGGATGAACCGGAAAAATCTTATTAAAAATATTTCTGTTTATCTTACTTTTCGAAAAGCGATTCAAAAAGCAAAAGAAACTATTTCTTCGTTTCAACCAGATATTGTAGTTGGTGTGGGAGGGTATATTAGTGCACCAGTTATTATTGCAGCCCATAAATTGAAGTGTAAGACACTGATTCATGAACAAAATTCTACACCAGGTGTTTCTAATCGGTATATTGCGAAATATGTAGATTGTGTATGTGTATCGCTTCCTGATACTATTTCTAAGTTTGGAAAAGCGAAGACTGTTTATACTGGGAATCCTAGAAGTGAACAGATTCTTGATGCCAAGCCAATTCAGAAATCTCAACTTGGTTTAGATGAATCTAGAAAGCTTGTTGTTGTTTGTATGGGATCACTTGGCAGTGCTACAATGACAGAAAAATTAAGGGAGCTTATTCCTGCTTTTAAAAACAAACCATATCAAGTAGTAGTGGTTACAGGAAAAACTTATTATGATCAATATAAAGATGTTTCAGTTCCTAAAAATGTTGTCATGGTTCCTTATTTAGATAATTTAATTGAACTTTTAAAAAGAACTGATTTATTTGTTGGAAGAGCAGGTGCTTCTACGATTGCGGAACTAACAGCGATCGGGCTTCCCTCTGTTTTAGTACCATCGCCTTATGTTACAGAAAATCATCAAATGAAGAATGCTCAGGAGCTTGAAAAGATTAAAGCGACTCAAATTATAGAAGAAAAAGATTTTTCTAAAGATACTTTAATTCCCGCTATTGATCGTATTTTATCTGATACAGGGCTTTATAGAAGTATGAAACTAAGTACCAAAAGTTTAGGCGTTGTCGATTCTGCAACCAAAGTATATCAAGAAATCAAGAAAGTAATTGGAGAGTAGTTATGAAAGAATTTATAGAAGAAGTAGGACAGTTTAGTATTGGAAAAGTTGAACAAGATGTATTCTTAAGTAACTATACAACTTATAAAGTTGGTGGGCTTGCTAAATGCATTGTTTATCCTAAAAACGTTGATAAACTAGTAGAACTTGTAAAATTAATTAAGAAGTATCAATTAGATTATAAGGTTTTAGGAAATGGTTCTAATTTATTATTTAGTGATCGTAAATATGAAAAAGTACTGATTCATTTGGGATGTTTGAATCGTTTAGAAATTACTTCTAATAAAATCGTTGTAGAAGCAGGTTATCCTTTAATCAAACTTGCTCGTGAGGCAATGAAAAAATCACTTACGGGTCTTGAATTTGCAGCGGGAATACCTGGAACTGTTGGTGGGGCTGTTTTTATGAATGCAGGTGCTTATAAGAGTGATATGGGATACCTTGTTCGAAGTGCTAAAGTTTTAACACCAGATCTTCGTATTATAGAACTTACCAATGTGGAGATGGATTTCCATTATCGCAGTTCCTTTTTTCAAAAGCATCGTGACTATATTATTTTAGAAGCTACTTTAAAATTAGAACATGGAAAAAAGAAGGCTATTGAAGAAGTGATGAATGAACGTAAAAAAAGAAGAATGGAGACACAACCACTTGATTTTCCTTCGGCAGGGAGTGTATTTAGAAATCCTGAAAATATGTCAGCAGCAGGAAAACTAATCGAGGATGTCGGTTTAAAAGGTCTAACCAAAGGAGGCGCACAAATTAGTCCAAAACATGCCAACTTCATTGTAAACGTTGGTGGGGCTAGTGCCGAGGATATTAAAAGTTTAATTGAGTTTGTACAAGACACTGTAAAAGAACACTATCATGTAACATTGAAAGTAGAACAAGAATTTGTAAATTGGGAGTAGATACCATGGCAAAAAAAATTGTAAAAAAGAAAAAAGTAAGAGTATTTCGGTTACTTCTAATATTGGTGGTATTAGGACTTCTTTTTTTTGCTGGTTATTTATATTTGAATACAAAAATTAAAAACTTAATTGTAACAGGGAATCACTATTTGACAGATGATGATATTTTGGTAGAAGCACAAGTGGAGGATTATCCTAGTTTTTATTTTACATTTTCTAGTAAAATTAAAAAACGTCTTTTAAAGAATCCTTTGGTTAAAGAAGTAGAAGTTTCTAAAAGCTTTTATCATATTCTTCACATTCAAGTAGAAGAGAATAGACCGCTCTTTATTAAAAAAGAGACAGGTAAAGTTGTTTTAGAAAATCAAAAAGAAGTAGAACTTTCCTATGATCTTAGGATTCCTACACTCATGAATTATGTACCAAATACCAAATATAAGAAATTTGTAAAAGGGATGTATAAAATTAAAAAAGATGTTTTAGGAAAAATATCAGAAATTGAATATCAACCTAATGAACATGATAAAGATCGATTCTTATTATATATGGATGATGGAAACAGTGTTTATTTGACTTTGACGAAGTTTGATATGATTAACTATTATAATGATGTTTTGACGCAGTTAGAAGGACGTCGGGGATTTTTATATTTAGATTCTGGTAATCATTTTAAGATCATGGAGTAGTAAGGCGTGATTTGTCTCATCCATCCATGTAGTTGTGCTTGATGTTTATATACTTCTAGAAAAAGAGGTGTTTTATGAAAAGAAAATTATTCATATTTGGTAAATACTTTTTACTCTTTCTTTTGTTTTTGCTTTCGTATTTGTTTCTACCAGTTATAGCGGCGGATGAGACTTGGAGTTATGGGTTTTCCTATAATGTTGCAACAGGTCTTGTTCCTTATCGTGATTTTAATATGATTGTACCACCATTTTTTTCGTTTCTTTTTGCTATTGGTTTAGTCTTTTATAAAGGGATTTTAATGTTTCATATTGAACAAGCACTTATGATGACTTTCATCTGTTATCTTCTTGAAAAGTTAGCAAAAGAAAAGTACTTGTTGTTAGTACTTGCATTATTAGTTTTGGCACCTATGATTTATAATTTGCCAAGTTATAATACGTTATGTTTGGCGCTTGTTCTTTTGCTTATTTATTTAGAAAAGAATGAAAACTCAGATTTTATGATTGGTATTATTTTGGGACTTACCTTTTTAACAAAGCAATCGATTGGTGGTTGTGTTTTTCTTGTTGGTTGTTATCTTGTTAAAACAGATTTAAGACGCGTTCTAAAGCGGTTATTAGGCTTTTTTGTACCAAGTGGTCTTACTGTTTGTTATTTAATTATAACAGGTAGCTTTCTTCCGATGATTGACCAGTGTATCCTTGGAATGTTTGACTTTTCTAAAAATGCACCTGCGTTTTCGATTATGCCATTTTTGGTCTTAGGTGTTTTTGTTCTCTTTTTCTTTTATTTTAAAAAGAAAAAATATGATTTTGTCTTTTTTTATGCGCTTGCTTTTTATTCCATATGTATTCCACTTTTTGATCTTAGTCATTTTTTAGCAGGACTTTTTATTCTTTTCTTTACTTTTCTTGCTCATTCTGGTTTTTCTCTTTCTTTTCATGTGAAATTAGCCCTTTGGTTACTGATTTTCTTGATTCCAATTCTTAATTGTTTCTTATTGCTACAAAAAGGAGTGTATCCTAATGATATTTCTAATTATGAATATCGTTATTTAAGTGAAAAAGAGTATCATCATTTGGCAACTTTACGTGATTATTATCAAAAAAATAAGGATAAAGATATCGTTATTCTCTCTAGTTCTGCTTATATTTTTAAATTATCTAATCATTTAAAAATTACCAAATTAGACTTGATTAACCGAGGAAACCTTGGTGTTTGTGGAACTGAGAAAATATGGCAGGAGATTCAAAAAAAAGATCCTAAACGTACGTTATATTTCGTTAATGAGAAAGAGATTTTCTATGATAATCAAATAGATAAAGAGATTTTACGGAGGGTTATAAAAAAAGGGAAAAAGGTTGATCAAGTAATGTTTTTTGATGTTTATCAATTAAATTGATTAAAAAACTTTGAAAAGTAAGAAGTTTATAGTATAATGGATTATGATAGTAGGAAGGAGATTAAAGATGAGTCAGATATACACTGGAATTGATTTAGGTTCTAATAGTATGAAAATTGTTGTTGCTAATAAGATGAAAGAGAAGTTCCATGTACTTGCAGTCTCATCTTATCCATCTTTAGGAATTCGAAAGGGACAGGTTGTTAATACAAAAGATGCTACAGATCATTTGAAAAAATGTATTTTGCAAACGGAAGAGATGTTAGGGTTGCAACTGAAAAAAGCAGTGGTTTGTATTCCAACTGACCATATTTCCATTACTATTGTAACAGGAGAGGTGGAAGCGGAAGACTCTTCTTTTCTAACTGGGGAAGATGTCAGTCGTGTTTTAAAAAAAGCAGTGTCTGGTCACATTGATTCAGAAGAGGAATTGATTACTGTGATGCCGATTCATTTTAAAGTAGGGGAAGAGTTCGTTAAGGACCCTAAAGGAATGAAGGGAGAGGCTTTAGAAGTAAAGGCCGTTATTGCTACTGTTCCTAAAGAGCCTCTTTATCGAATTTTAGAAGTAGTACGCCTTGCTGGTATTGAAGCGGTAGATGTTGCTTTTCATGCTACTGGAGATTACTTTGAAATTAGAAATGACCGCATTGATTCTGAAGTAGGATCTGTTGTTAATATCGGAAGTGAAGTTACTAGTGTTTCCGTATTTAACAAAGGAATCATGATTAAAAATGCACTTATTCCTGTTGGAAGTCGCTTTATTGATAAAGACATTTCTTATGTCTATAAAATTGATGAAGCAACTAGTAAAAGTTTGAAAGAAGAATTTGCAACTGCCGTAGGTCGTTATGCAGATAGTAACGATGTCTATGAACTTATGCTTTCTGAGCATGAAAAAATGCAAATTGGTCAAACAGAATTATCGAAAGTAGTAGAAGCCCGCGTTTATGAAATCTTAAAACTTGTGAAAAAAGAATTAAAGAGCTTAACAAATCGGGAAATTAGTTATATAATTATAACAGGAGGTCTTAGCGAACTTGCGGGATTTCAATATGCAGTAGAAGATATTTTGGGTAGAAGCGCTAGGGTTTGTAATATTACTACAATGGGTGTGAGACACAATAAGTATTCTAGTGTTTTAGGACTCTTAAAATATTATGATGATAAATTAAGTCTTAGAGGAAAACAGGATAGTATGTTTACAAAATATGATGCTGATTTATTATTAAAAGAAAAAAAAGAAGAAGTATCAAATGAGCGTATCATTAATAAAGTATTTGGACATTTTTTTGACAATTAAGGAGGATTAGGGTATGTTGAATGGATTAGAAATGGATCAGTTAGCTAAAATTAAAGTGATTGGTCTTGGTGGTGGCGGTGGAAACGCTGTTAATAGAATGGTAGAATCAGGAGTAAAAGGAGTAGAGTTTATTGTTGCGAATACGGATTTACAAGTATTAAATAACTCTAAAGCTGATGTTAAAATTCAAATTGGTGCTTCTCTTACTGATGGACTTGGTGCAGGAGCAAAACCTGAAATCGGCAAAGAAGCAGCACTAGAATCTAAAAAAGAAATAGAAGATGCTTTGACTGGTGCGGATATGGTTTTTGTTACTTGTGGAATGGGAGGCGGAACCGGAACTGGGGCTGCGCCTGTTGTTGCTGAGATTGCCCAAGCGTTGGGGGCACTTACTGTTGCGATTGTTACGAAACCATTTTCATTCGAAGGAAAGAAGAGAATGCAGAATGCACTTTCAGGAATTGATGAATTAAGAAAACATGTTGATACATTGATTGTAATACCTAATGATCGTTTACGTGAAATTATTGATAAAACTACACCAATGTTAGAAGCATTTAAAGAAGTAGATAATGTACTTCGTCGTGGTGTTCAATCTATTTCTGATTTGATTGCTGTTGTCGGTCTTGTCAATCTTGACTTTGCTGATGTAAAAGCAGTTATGAAAGATTCTGGAAATGCGATTATTGGTATCGGTATTGGTATGGGAGAAGATCGGGCTATTGAAGCGGCTAAACAAGCTGTATCTTCACCACTTTTGGAGACTTCTATTAGTGGGGCAACAGATGCTATTATCAATATTACTGGTGGTGTTAACTTAACTTTATTTGAAGCTGAACAAGCGGCTGAAGTAGTTCGTTCTGCTTCTAATACAGACATTAATACTATTTTCGGTTCTGTTATTAATGAAAACTTATCAGATGAAGTTATCGTTACTGTTATTGCTACTGGATTTGAAAAAAATGCACGTTTAAAACAAAAAGCACCAGAAGAGGTGCAACCAGTTTATTCTAATGTTCAACAACCAAGGAGAGCTACTCGTGTTGATCCAGAACCAAGTTATGTTACTACAACAGAGGTAGTTGAAAATATAACCGCTGATAATAATGATGGAGATGGGGATTATGA
>CAJUCU010000002.1:0-26054 GCA_910585335.1 uncultured Bacilli bacterium | reverse complement strand
ATGATTTACCTCCATTCTTAAGAGATAGAAATTATTAATCTATCTTTTTTTCTTGTAAAAATTCATTTAGAATTCTAATGACTAAAAGTGGTTCTTCTAAATAAGAATAGTGCGTTCTATTTTTAAGTTTTATTAATGCAGAGTTTTTGATTTCTTTTTCCATTTTGATTCCATCAGAAAGTGGTGTATCCACATCCTTCTCTCCCCAAATTAATAATGTTTCTGCTTTTATCTTGGATAGGTAAGGGGTTAAATCCTCATTTACTATATTTTGAAATGTTTTCATCATGGTTGAAGGTAAAGCTTGATAGTCAGAAGATGAAAATTTTTTTAATAACCATTTTTGATATCGCAATTTTATTTTTGAAGGAAGTAAATATTTTAATTTTTTTAAGCCTTTATAAAGTGTTTGTCTTCTATATTGTTTCCATGTCTTTTTTGGTTTTATACCAGCAGCATCTATCAATATCATTTGTTGAATGTTCACTTTATAAGTACTTGATAGTAAAATTGCTATTCTTCCTCCAAAAGAATGTCCTATTATTATTGGTGTTTTTATATTTTTTTCTTCTATAAAATTTTTAAAGTATTCTCCATAATCATAGATAGTCAAATCTTTACTAGGAAAAGTACTTTTGCCGAAACCAGGATAGTCAAAAATATAAATTGTATAGTCTTTTTCTAAATTTTTTATGAGACAGCCAAACGTTTTTCTAGTATCACCCCAACCAGGTAATATTATGATTGTAGTTTTATTTTTTCCATATTTTTCGTAAAAAAGACTCATTGTTTTATTTTTATAATACATAGCATTCACCTATAGTAATTTATGTTGAAACTGAATATTCGTGCCTAAGGATATTGTATGGTATACTTCATATATACCTACTTTAGTCGTATTAAATATTTTGTTGTTATTGTTAGAAAATAAGTTTTACCAAATTCATAGAAGAAAAATAATGGAAATAGTAGGAGGGATATCATAAAAATAAAAATGGGTAATGTTACAAAGACTTTTGGAAATACGATTATCTTAGATAATATAAATCTTACGTTTACTAGTGGAACTATTTATGGGTTAGTTGGAGTAAATGGTTCAGGAAAACTGTATTATTGAATTATTATGTGCGTTTTATGAACCAACTTCTGGAGAGATATTTTTTGATGATAAAAATATAATAAAAGAGGGAGAGTTTCCACTTAGTATCCGTGCTTTGATTGAAAATCCTAACTTTTTACCTGATTTATCTGGTATAGATAATCTAAGACTTTTAGCGTCTATTCAATCGACAATCGATGATGATGAGATATATCACACATTTAAAAAAAGAAGGGAAAAATAATTATATTGGCGACACATATAGAGGAGGATATCCAACAGTTATGTGATGAAGTAAGTATATCGAGTAGAAAATAAAAAAAATCAAAAACTGTCAAAAAGCAAAAATAGAAAAACTACTATTATATAAAGAATATAAATGTTTTAGAAAGTTTTTATTGTAAAGTAGTGAAATGATATTGTATTTTATTTTTTATTTGTGATATACTATAAGTGTCTAAGAAATGCGAACAGACTTATATAAAACCGACTAAATTGACGATACGGGAACTGGGAATGATTGCTGGTGTTGAATGCCTACAGTTCGTAGGAATCCTAAAGGCAAATCACGAGGTGCCCACCTGGACATAAGGACAGGTTTTATCGTTAGTCTAAGACGCATTCTTGGACTTTTTTTTGCTTGAATTTAGCAGATACGTTGTGTTATAATAATCAACAAAATGAGGTGGTTCTAATGGTAATCTTACCAATTTTATATCAAGAAAAAATTTATCATTTAGAAATAAAACTCAAGAATATATACGAGTCTAGGAAGGTTTCTAATCTGAAACTAGGGTATGAGAACAATGTTTTTGTAAATGGGCAAGATTATAATAGTTCAATTTATCATGTGAAAAATGCGCCATTTCATAATGTCGTAGATTTTATTCGTACTCATTCTAGTAGTTGTTCTTCTTTTGAAGTGTTTTCTAAGAAAAACGAACAAGGGGAGGCGATTGGTTATCAAGTGGCTCTACCATATTCCCATGTTGCAGAAGGCCTAGATTTACTTTATGGCAGTGTTATTTTGAATATGAAACGGGATATTCTTGGTAATGCAAAGGATCGCTATATTTCTTTAGAAAAATTAGGTGTTTTAGATTATATTACAGATGAAGAATGGAAACTGCTTCGGGAAAAGAGAATGGAAGGGAATCGATTTCATGAATTGATGCTGTTTTTAGGTTTTTTTCAACAATTTGAGTGTCATATGGTTTTGGATTCTACAGTGGATGAGAAAGTGGTGCATACGTTAGTTTCTTCTATGGAAAATATGAATACAGATACGACAAGAGAGATGAAGAAGTACTATCAAATTGCCAAAGAAAATAGAAAACAGTATACCAAGTTGGAATATTTGTCACAAGTTTTAACAGGGGAGTCATTTGGTTGGCTTCAGGAAACACAAAATTTGATTAAAGTGAAAAGTCGTGGGGATATATATGGAAAGTAAGTGGAATCGCTTAGAAAATTTATTAGGAAAAGAAAATTTATCGCTCCTTCAAAATAAGAGTGTATTAATTGTAGGTTTAGGTGGCGTTGGAGGCTATGTTGCCGAGGCGCTCATTCGTTCTGGTGTTTATCATCTTACGATTGTAGATCATGATGTCGTTTCACTTAGTAATTTAAACCGACAGATTATAGCACTTGAGTCGACGGTTGGGATGAAGAAAGTTGATCTGATTCAAAAGAGATGTTTCGATATTAATAAAGAGGCTACTGTTTTTTCTTATCCTCTTTTTGTTACAGACTCTAATATAGATTCTCTTTTTGAACATCACTATGATTATGTAATAGATGCTTGTGATACGATTACTACGAAACAGGCTCTTATTAAAAAATGTATGAGTGAAGATATCCCGTTGATTTCTTGTATGGGTACAGCTCGTAAGATGGATCCTACCAAATTGCAAATTGTAGATATTTCTAAAACTAATTCTGATCCACTTGCTAGGATTATACGTAAGTTCATGAGAGAGAACTTTCCTAATCAGAAGTTATGGGTGTTATCTTCTAGCGAAGTAGCGATGAAAATGGAATCCAATGTTCTTGCTTCTAGTATTTTTGTTCCAGCAACGGCAGGGTTGTTGATTGCTCATTTTGTTATTGACGAATTTATAAAATAAAAAAAGGATTTCCGTAAAAAGAAATCCTTTAAAATTTTCGATATAAGCCAATTACTTTTCCTAGAATTGTTACCTTGTCTAAAATAATTGGGTCCATTGTATCATTTTCTGGTTGTAATCTAAAATGACCATTTTCTTTATAAAAAGTTTTTACAGTTGCCTCATTGTTCTCATTCATTGCTACTACGGTTTGTCCATTATGTGCGGTTTCTTTCTTTTCCACAATTAGAATATCTCCATCATAGATTCCAACATACCGTTAAAGTGAAAACATCACTTTTGGCTGGGATTAAATTGGCTGGTAATGCAAAGAACTCATTCGGCATTTCAATTGCTTCAATAGGAGAGCCTGCTGTTACTTTTCCAAGTAGGGGTACTTCTACCACATCGTCTTTTTTCTCAATAAATTCATTGGGTACTAGAACTTCAATCGTTCTATTTTTACTGTTTCCCTTTTTTATATAACCTTTTTCTTCTAGCTTTGTTAAATGAAAATGGATTGTTGCAGGAGAATGAAGGTCTGCTTTTTCACCGATTTCTCTAACTGTAGGTGGGTATCCATTTTTGGCAATTAACTCTTTAATAATCTGTAAAATAAATGATTGTCTATGTGTTAATTTTTCCATATTGTTCCTCCTTCATGACTATATATTAACACGAAATTTGTCATATGTCAAACAAATGTTTCAAAAACATATTGACACGAACAAGTGTATGATATAAAATAGAATTATCAAAGAAAGGAGAGAGGAAAATGAAAGAATTAGTAAAAAGAGGAGTTTGTGTTACACTGATATATTTGGTTGCCATTCTTTGTACTTTTGTTTTAACAAATCGGATTGAAAGATTAGAAGCGAATGAGGTTCTAGAAAGTGAGGTGGCACTTTCTGTAAAATAAATATCTTTTATAATTTTATCATGTTATAATGATAAATAAGTAGGTGATAAAAATGAAAAAGGTAATATTAGTAGATGGGAATAATTTATTGTTTCGTAGTTATTATGCTACCGCTTACAATGGGGTTATTATGAGAAACTCGAAAGGGTTTCCAACGAATGCTTTGTATGGTTTTATAAACATGATGAATAAAATTATCGAAGAAGAAAATCCTCAGTATATTATGGTAGCTTTTGACAAGGGTAAAACATTTCGACATGACAAATATGACTCTTATAAAGCAGGTAGACAGGAGATGCCTGAGGAGTTGCGTCTTCAGTTTCCTGAGGCCAAGTGTGTTTTGGATGCTATGGGTATTTATCATTATGAGATTGATAATTATGAAGCGGATGATATTATTGGAACGATTTCTAAAATAGTCGATGATGAAGATGAATTTATTGCTACTATTATTAGTAGTGATAAAGATTTATTGCAGTTAATTAGTGATGAAGTGGATGTTAAATTATTGAAACAGACTGGTTTTATTCGGATGGATAAAAAGTTATTTCGTGAAACTTATCAAGTGGATCCTATTCGCATGATTGATTTAAAGGCTCTGATGGGAGATGCTAGTGATCATATTCCAGGTGTAAAGGGGATTGGAGAAAAAACAGCGATTCGTCTTCTTTCTAAATTTGATAATTTAGATAATTTATATGAGCATATTGATGAAGTGACTGGTAAGACTAAAGAGAAGCTTTTACTAGATAAGGAAAATGCTTATATGAGCTATGACCTTGCTACTATCTATCGTGAAGTACCACTTGACTTTCAACTAGAAGATTTAAAATATCGTGGTATATCTCGGCAACTATTTATCGAAAAGTTAGAAGAATATGAATTTAATTCTCTACTTCGAAAGCTAAATATAACAGAAGAAGAAAAACAAAAGCCAAAGATGGAACAAGTAGAAATACCAATTCGTGATATTGCTACGTTTTCTCCTAATAAAGATTATTCTTTTTACATAGAAGTTAGGGGTTCTAATTATAGTAAGTCGTCTCTTTTAGGAATTGGTATTTATGATGGAGAGGCAGGATATTTTATTTCTTCTAATCAACTTTCAGAGTATCAGCATTTGTTTATGAACGACTTTGTTAAATATACATATGATTTAAAAAAGAGTATTGTTGTTTTTGATACTTATGGTATTTATCCTAAGAATGTTACTTATGATATGATGATTGCATCATATTTACTTGATTATGTTGTGAAAGATGATATCAGTTTTATTTCTAGAATTTTAGATTATGAAATAGAGGCTTATGAAGATACTTATGGAACAGATAAGCGTCCTAAAGAAATAGAAGAGAGTCATTTACAAGAAGTACTTATTCAAAAGGCTCGTGTTATTTATGAAACAAGAGAACGTTTGCTTCGTGAGTTGAAAGAAAACGAGGAAGAGGCATTGTTTTATGATGTTGAGATGCCTTTGGCTTCTGTTCTTGCTAATATGGAACTTACAGGGATTCAAGTTGATTCCACTTATTTAGAAGATATTGCTGTTGATTTGCGTAAACAGTTAGATGTTTTAGCGCAAGATATATATCAAGATGCAGGGGAGGAGTTCAATATTTTATCTCCTAAGCAATTAGCAGAGATTTTGTTTGTTAAATTAGAACTGCCATATCCTAAAAAAGTAAAAAATAATAGTTTTTCTACTAATAAAGAAATTATGGATCGCTTGGTGGACTTTCATCCAATTATTCAAAAGGTATTAGATTATCGTACCCTTTCTAAGCTTTATACCAATTATGCAGTTGGACTAAAAGAAGAAGTAAGAGAGGATGGAAGAATCCATACGGTGTTTAATCAAACTTTAACTAGAACGGGAAGACTTTCTAGTGTGAGTCCTAATCTTCAAAATATTCCAGCCCGTGATCAGTATGCGCGGCTTATTCGAAAAGCTTTTGTAGCTGATACCAATTCGTATTTACTTTCTAGTGATTACTCGCAGGTGGAACTTCGTATTTTTGCTTCTTTTTCTAACGCAACGAACTTGATTGATGCGTTTAATCATGGGGCTGATATTCATACCAAAACTGCTTCTGATATTTTTCATATCCCAATGGATAATGTTACCAAAGATCAAAGACGGGCAGCGAAAGCGGTTAATTTTGGTATTCTTTATGGTATTAGTAGTTTTGGACTTAGTGAGGATTTGAATATTGATTTTAAACAAGCGAAGGAGTTTATTGATCATTATTTAGCTGCTTATCCTGGAATTGCACAATATATGGAAACAGAAAAGGCCGAAGCTTATCAAAAAGGATATGTCAGAACTATTATGAATCGTAAGCGTGTTATTGAGGAATTAAAAAGTAAGAATTATATGATTCGTTCTGCTGGAGAGAGAATGGCACTTAATACACCCATTCAAGGGAGTGCAGCAGATATTTTGAAGAAAGCGATGGTTCTTATTTACCGCGAGTTTGAAAAACGAGGACTTCAAAGTAAAATGCTGATTCAAGTGCACGATGAACTTGTATTTAATGTAGTCGAAGAAGAACTTGAAGTGGTAAAAGATATTGTCAGAGATATTATGGAACATGTTGTGGAGCTTGCAGTGCCACTTTCTGTAGAAATTGCTGTTGGTAGAAATTGGTACGAAGCCAAATAGTTTGTAAAGGGGGTACATTATGCCAGAAAAACCAGAAGTATTGACTGTTGCAAAGAGTTTAAAAACTAGAATCGTTGGGAAGACAATTACGGATTGTCATGTTTATTGGGATAATATTATAGCAGAGCCTAGTGTGCGGGCATTTCGACATGATATAAAGGGCGAGAAGATAGAAAGTATTCAAACTCGTGGAAAGTGGCTTGTTGTAATGCTTACTACAAAGGCTTTGCTGATTCATTTACGGATGGAAGGGAAATTTTTCTTTCGTCCTGTAGGAGAAAAACGTGGAAAGCATGAACATGTTGTTTTGACACTAGATGGAAAAGAAGAGTTTCGCTTTTCTGATGTTCGTAAATTTGGAAAAATGCATTTGCTAGACAAGGTAGATGTTTATTCTAGATTACCACTTTCGCAGTTAGGATATGAATATGATGATTGTCATTTGACGAGTGAATATCTTTATCAAAAGTTTCAGAAAAAGAGAATTCCTATTAAGACAACTTTACTTGATCAATCTATTATTGCCGGAATTGGTAATATTTATGATGATGAGATTTTATATTTAAGTCATATTCATCCTAAGCGTCCTTCTAATGAAGTTACCAAAAAAGAATGTGAAATTATTATTGCTAATACGAAGATTGTTTTAGATAAAGCGATTTCTTTAGGGGGTACTACTATTAAAAGTTTTACGTCAAGTGAAGGCGTTCATGGCTTGTTTCAAAATGAACTATTTGTACATGGAAAAAGCGGAGAATGTTGTCCAGAATGTGGAGGTGTTTTTCAAAAAATTGTAGTTGGTGGAAGAGGAACTTATTTTTGTTCTAAATGTCAAAGGTAAGTGTATCTTAAAGTGTTAAGTAAAAATATATCGTGATAATTTTCATGAAAAGAGTTTGAAATCTATATATGATTATGTTATAGTATATAATAGGTGATGATATGAAAATATTTTACGATATTCCGTATATGAAGGGGATTATGACATATGTTTTTGTCCCGGTTGTTATCGTTGTATTACTAGTGGGTATTTCTTTATTTGTTTACTCTAAAAAAAATAAAGACCATGATGATCCTCACTATAATTTTGTAATGGATTTTTGGAGTTCTTTAATCGGGATTATTATTACGGGAACTATTTTAGCTATTGCAGTAGGATTTTCTGTTGCGATGACTGAAAAAATGCAAGAATATGGCTTGGTGGAAGAAAAGAAAATGCTTTATTATTTGCTTAAGTATTTCATAGTTATTCCATTTATCTTTGTTATTTGGTATATTGTTAAATTCTTAAAGACAATATATCATAAGCCTAAGAAAAAGAAAGCTACTCCATCGCTTTTAAAGAATGCTGCTACTGACACAGAACAAGTGATGGATGCTCCTGTAGAGCCAAGTGAAGTACTTCCTTCTTCTGAGGTTGCTCCAACGCCAACGCTTCCGTTAGAGTCTCCAGTTTTAGAAAGTGAAGTAGTTGTGCCTAGTTTAGAAGAAGTAGATTCTACTTTGCCACCAATTGAAGAGACTATTCAAGAAGAAATGAAACAATTTTCTACTTCTCCTTCTGTTCCAGCAGAAGAAGTGGAAGTATTAGAAGAACCTGAAATTATTTCGTTAGAGGAAGAAAAGTAATATGAAGAAAAAGTCGAATGATATTTTGGTTTACATTGGAATGGCTTTCTTAGCATTACTTATTATAGTTCCACCTGTACTTAGAGTAGCCGTGCCAAAAGAAGCAGTAAACAATAATCCTGTTTTAAAAGATAAAGTGGTTCTTTTGACTTGTAATAAGACAAGTGATGACGGATCATATCAGATTAATAGCAAAACAAAATTTTTAAATGGAGAGGCTAATACTGTAACACTTACTTATAAAGTTTCTGCTCAAGAAAATACTGATACTGGTGCTGATCCTTCTGAAAATGTTCCTGCTGATGGTGATAATGCAGCAGAGGAGCAAACAGCACCTAACACTGCTCAAAGTAACGTTATGATTATGGATCCTGCCATTGATTTATTTCGTAATTTAGTGGATACATCTGTTACAGAAGATGCCAATCATTTTACGGTAGTTTTAACAAAAGAAACACTACAGCAAAACAGTAGTGTTTCCGAACTTAATCATTATTTTAATTTGTTGCCAAACCAGAAAAAGTATTATGAAGGTTTGGGATATACTTGTACGAAATTAGAATCTTAGTCTTTTATTAATAGTTCACCTTTGTATACCTTGATGAAAGGTATCTTTTTTTTCTTGTTTTTTCTAAAATCTTTTAGTGTGACCGTTTTGTCTTTGGCTAAATTATTTAACTCGAAATAAGACGATATTATTTTTGAAATTGGCAGGAACTGCTTTTAAAAGCTTGTTTTCTGTTACCATGATGTTTTGAACTTGTTTTAAATAAATATCTTTGGACGAGTTATTGCTAGCGTCTTCTAACGCTTTTTCGATATTTTTTCCTTCTCCTTTATAATACTTGTATTCTGTTGCTACTTTGTTTTCTTCTTTCTTAGGAATGGTTTCTTTTAGTGTAATTAGATATTTCTCTTCTTTTTTTTCTATTGCCATGGTTGTGATGATGGCCATGTTATTTAATTCTTGATATTTGATACAACCAGTGAAAAGAAAAATAAAACTAAATAAAAGTAATATTTTTTTCATCGGTAAAATCCTCGCTTTCTATTTTTGGTAAGAAGTGGATTACGATATTTTTCTCCTCGATTATTGACTTTAATAATGGCATCTTTTTGTTCTAATTTATTAAATGGTAAAAACGGATAAAGATATGGTTTGCCTAGTGATTTTAGAGAATAAAGGCGAATAAATAAAATTACGGTACCAATTAAGATTCCCCATACACCAAACATGGTTGCTAAAATCATCATAATAAAGCGCCACCACCGAATAGCACTAACTAGTTCAATCGATGGAAAAACGAGACCAGAAATTGCCGATATGGCAATTACGATAATCATAATCGGTGAAATGATTCCAGCAGAAACAGCAGCGTCTCCTAAGATTAATCCGCCTAAAATAGAGACAGCACTACCAGTAGTAGATGACATTCTGATATCACTTTCTCTAAGCACTTCAAACGAAATACTCATTAGCATCGCTTCTATCAAAGCAGGGAAGGGGACACTTTCTCTTTGTGCTTTCAAACTGAGGAGAAGATTTAGGGGAATCATATCAAAGTCATGTGTTGTTACTGCTAGATAAAACGCGGGAGTAAAAATCGCCATGAGAAAGGCTAAAAGACGAATAATTCGAATAAAAGAAATATTGATTGGTTTTTGATAATAATCATCTACAGTATGAAAATAATCAATGAGAAAAGTGGGCATAATTAAAACATAAGGACTCATATCTACAATAATTGCTATTTTTCCTTCTAGTAGTGCCATTGCTACTTTATCAGGACGCTCTGTAGATGAGATGGTTGGAAAGAAAGTTTTATGTGCTTCTAAGTTTTCGCGTAAATAGGTAGCATCCATAATACCATCAATATCGATAGTTTCTAGATTTTTTTTCACTTGTTCTAAGAGACCATTATCAATAATATCGTTCATATATAAAATACCAATAGAAGTTTTGGTACTTCTTCCAATTTCTCTTCGTTCTGCAATTAAATGTTCTGATTTAATTCTTCTTCTAATTAGTCCGAGGTTGGTGTTAAAGTTTTCTGAAAAAGCATCCTTTGGACCTTTGATACTTAATTCACTCTCAATGGCACTTACCCCTCTATCTAGAGAGGCTTTCGCTTCAATAGCAATAATATTACCAGAAAAAATAATAATAAATCCCTGATGCATGTAATAGATGACTTCTTCTTTTGTAATCTCCTTCATATTGGCATCTGGTAAAACGTTCATTAAATTATAAAAGTCTTGTGGCTTTATTTTTGTGATTCGTTTTAAAATAAAATCATTTACATAAGTAGAAGAAGTTAAAACTTCATTAAATGCAAAGTAAATCCATTTTCTGCCCAGTTTGATTTCTTTAAAAATATAGTCTCCATTTAATGAAAATTGTTTCTCTAAAGTTTTTACGAATTTTTTCATTCTCTTCACCAATATTAGTATGTCCATGTGTTATAATATTATTAGAAAAGAGGAAGTTTTATGGTTGTAAAAATTGATTTTTTTGATTATTTTGGTCGTGGTGTTACTAGGATAGAAAACAAAGTATGTTTTGTTATCGGTGCTCAAAAAGGGGAAGTTGTAGAAATCAAAATAATAGAGGAGAAGAAAAACTATAGTATCGCTGAGGTAGTTCGGTATATAGAAAAATCTAAGGACAGAATAGAGGCACGTTGTCCTTATTATAAAAGTTGTGGTGGCTGTGATTTAGGTGAGATGAGTTATGAGGCATCTCTCAAACTAAAAGAGAATGCAGTATTAGAAGAATTAGCGAAAAATGATATTACAGACTTTCAATATTTAGGGATAGAAAAAGGAACGCCATATCACTATAGAAATAAAATAACGCTTCATAGTGATGGTAAAAATTTAGGTTTTTATAAAGAAGAAAGCCATGAGTTAGTGCCTATTGAAAAATGTTTACTTGTAGATGAACGAATTAATGAAATAATACCAACACTTCCTGTTGAAAAAGATGTGATGATTCGTGTGAGCAACCAGAATGATGATATGTTAATTGGAGATACAAAAAAAACAATTGTCTCTTTTATTGGTACTAAAAAATATCGTATTTCTTCACGTTCTTTTTTTCAAGTGAATGGAGAAGTTACTAAAAAACTGTATGATTATGTGTATGAAACTGTTTTGCGATTAGGGGCTAAAAACGTTTTGGATTTATATTGTGGGATTGGTACGATTGGTATTTATATTCATGATATAGTAGAACGTGTTTTGGGAATTGAAATTGTTGAAGAGGCGATCGGGGATGCACATTATAATAAAGAATTGAATCATGCTTCTAACGTCTCTTTTCTTTGTGGTAATGTTTCAGATTATATTAAGAAGCTTCAAAATCAATATGACTTTATTATTGTAGATCCTCCTCGTGGTGGTATTCAAAAGAAAGCATTAGATGAAATGATTCGTATCTATCCACAGAAGATTATTTATATTTCTTGTAATAAAAGAACGTTGATTAGAGATTTGAAACGAATGGAATCCGCTTATAAAATGGACAGTATTAAACTGTTTGATATGTTTCCAAATACTTATCATGTGGAATGTGTATGCTTGTTAAATAGGCGATAACCCCCTATAAATACTTGGAAAATCAATTGTTCAGTAGGGGAGGAAAAATGGTGAAAAACGAGTAAATCATTGATATTTTGAGTGATTTTTGAAAAAATATTATAGAGATTGTCTGTGGAGAATATGTTTCCTCATACCACCCTAATTGGTATGTTTTTACTAGTTGAATTTGTTAAGTAATAGATAGTATTCTTACATATATGTCTTTATTTACTGTTACTGTATAACTTGAAGGGAGTTAAAAATGAAAAAAATTTTAGTTGTTGATGATGAAGAAATGATAACAGACTTAATATCTACCTGTTTATTAGATAAGGGATATGAAGTAATGGTTGCTAACAGTAGTGAAGAAGCACTATTATATATTCCTAAATCTCCTAATTTGATTATTTTAGATATAAATATGCCAAGCGTAAATGGTTTAGAACTATGCAAAAATATTCGTGATTATATTTATTGTCCTATCATTTTTTTGACTGCTAGAGTTAGTGAACAAGATAAGATAAATGGATTTAGATATGGAGCAGATGATTATATAACAAAGCCATTTAGTTTGAAAGAATTAACTGCTAGAGTTGAAGCGCATTTAAGACGAGATGAAAGAAGCAAAAACAATTTATCAATTATGACACTTGCAGATGGTTTAATAATAAATCTATCAAGTAGAAAAATATATTTTGAAAAGATAGAAATATCATTTTCTAAAAAAGAATTTGATATCATTGAATTTTTAATTGCTAATTCTGGACAGGTTTTTGATAAAGAACAAATTTATGAAAAAATTTGGGGATATGATGCTTTAGGAGATAGTAATGTAGTTAAAGAGCATATTCGCAAAATTCGTGCAAAATTTAAAGACGTTACTGGAAAAGAGTACATAGATACAAGTTGGGGAGTTGGTTATTGTTGGAAAAATTAAAAAAAATGAATAAATCATTATCAATAAGAAAGTTTTTTGCTTTTGTTGTTTTTAGTACATTCCTAATTGTCATTGTATTGTCAATAATATGTATTTGGGGTGGTACTAAATTTAGAAATTATCTAGTTCCAAATTCAAATGATGTTGTTTTAACATTAGAACTTACGAATCAAGACGGGCAAAAAATGAATGTAGTAGTAGAAACTGAATTAGGTAGTGAAGCAGTAAAAATGCCAATGATAATAAATAGTTTAGAGTCATCAAAAAATTATATATCATTAGATGATATTGAGATAAAAGTTGTAAAAGTAGAAAATAGTATTGAAAAACTTACTCCTAAAAGAAAATTTGCTTATCAAGCAACAGGAGTGTTAATGGTATTACTTCCTTTATTATTTTCAATTAGTGGTATTTTGATAGCAGGATTTGTTTTTTATAAAAGAAAATTAAAAGAACCTTTAAGAATTTTAT
The DNA here is from genome assembly GCA_910585335.1 of uncultured Bacilli bacterium. Classification (GTDB taxonomy): domain Bacteria; phylum Bacillota_I; class Bacilli_A; order RF39; family UBA660; genus MGBC119817. The sequence goes on along the minus strand of CAJUCU010000002.1, from coordinate 12,653 downwards.
CAAATTCAATGCAAGAAATAGCAAAAGAAAATCTTGATTTTAATGTTTTTTATGAATCTGATGATGAAATGGGGGCGTTATGTTCTTCATTTGAAGAAATGCGAAAAGCGTTAGAAGAAAATTATAAAGAATTATGGAAAATGATAGAAGAAAGAAAAATTTTACAAACTTCTGTTGCTCACGATTTAAGAAATCCTATTACCATTATAAAAGGGTACACAGAATATTTACAAGAAAATTTAGAACATAAAGATTTATCTAATGAAAAAATTATTGAAATAATAAATAATATAAATAAGACAACTGAAAGATTAGAAAACTATACTAATTCTATTCGTGCTATAAATCAATTAGATGAAATAAAAATTGAGCGTAAAGAAGTAAGCGCAAAAGAATTTATAGAAAATGCTTGTAATGATTTTTTATTGATGACTAAATCTAAAGAGATTAAATTAGAAATTACAGATCATATACCAAATGGAACTTTTAACATTGATGTTGATGTTGTTTATAGAATAGTAGAAAATATTATAAATAATGCCTTAAGATATGCAAAGAAAAAAATTAAAATTTCATTTGAGATAAAAAATAACTTTTTGATAATTATTGTAAAAGATGATGGTATTGGTTTTAGTGAAAGTGTTTTATCTGGAAATCATAAATTGATTATTTCAAATAATAAAGATGGACATTATGGTATGGGTTTAACTATAAGTCGTATTCTATGTAATAAGCACGGTGGAGAACTAAAACTTGACAATGATGAAAAAAATGGTGCAAAAGTAATAATAAAAATACAAATTTGACAGATTTTTGACTTCTATTTTATATCATATCCTTGTAAGCCTAAAATGGCACGACAAGGAGTTTTTTTATGAGAAAAAGAAAAATTTATATCAAAAAGAAATTAAAATATAGAATAAAAGTAATTTGTTTTATTATTTTTACAGTTTTAATATTAAATTGTGTAAACAATATCTTAAAGTCTTTTCGTGTTAGTGAAAATGAGCCTTTGATAAATGAGAATGAACACGTTATTGATAATCAAAAAAAGGAGAATCAAGAGGAAAATACTCTTTTAAATGAAAATAATAGTTATCAAATTCCAAACAATAGACAGGATATTGATATGAATACTACTGATTATACTACAAATAATGAACCTATAAATAATTTTGAAAGAGATATAAATAAGTTTAAAAATAAAAAACTGATTGCTTTTACCTTTGATGATGGACCTAATTTTGAAACTACCAATAAATTGTTAGATAATTTGGATAAATATAATGCACGTGTAACTTTCTTTGTTGTTGGTAATCGTGTAAAAACTTATGAAGATACTTTGAAAAGAGCATACGATATGGGTAATTTAATAGGAAGCCATACTTACGATCATAAAAACCTTTTTGAATTAAACAATAATCAAATAGTAGATGAAATTAAAAAAACAAACAATGTAATAAAGGAAGTAACTGGTAGCAACACTCTTTATTTACGACCTCCGTATGGTAATACAAATAAAAATATTAAAAATCTTGCTAATTTGTATAATATTCTTTGGGATTTAGATACTGAAGATTGGAAATATAAAGATAAGAATAAAATAGCAAAGTATATTATTGATAATGCTCACGATGGAGGAATAATTTTATTACACGATTTATATGAAACATCAATAGATGGGGCATTACTAGCAATGGAAGAATTATCAAAAAATGGATATGCTTTTGTTACAATAGAAGAAATGGCAACTTTAAAAGGTATAACTCTTAATACGGCAAGTAATTATTTTAATATTAAATAAAAAAATTATAAATTTGACGGATTTTTGACTTTTGTTTTATATCATATTCTTGTAAGTCTAAAATGGCTTAGTAAGGAGTTAGATAAATGCAGCAAAAGAGAAGATATAAAAGAAGAAAATTAAAACCTAAAATCAAGATATTTATATTTGTACTATTATCATTATTTATTATACATACTGGAAATAATTTATTAAAATTATCTCACGCAAGTAAAAATGAAATATCAAATAAAACTAGCACACAAGTAGATAATAAAAGTAAAAATATTGAAGAGTCTTCCGTTTTTCCGAAAGAAGTATATGGTGTTCCGGTTTTTACAAAACGATTTTACTGGAAAAGAATGTCCTCACAATATATTGAAGAATAAAAGACTAGGGGAATTCAAAGAAAAAGTCAGGTATTATTTAGATATTTGATATTTAGTTAAATAGTTTAAAGAAAGGATTTGATATATTATGAAAAAACTATTAGCGATTTTAATTATAATTGGTGGAATTTTCACACTTTGTGGATGTCAAAAAAATATAAAAGAAGTATTTTTACCATCTAAAGGTGAAGAAGGGGAAATTACAAATAATAGTAGTGATTTAAAATTTTTAAGTAATGGTGCTACCACGAATGATGGATATTATTATTTAACAGATTATAGCAGATTAAATAATGGTAAACTTGCTAAACACTTAATGTATATTGATTTTAAAACAAAACAAGAAATCCATTTATGTAATAATTCTGCTTGTACTCATAAAACAGAAGATTGTACTTCAGTTTTTAATAAAGATGAATTTCAGTTTGATTCTAAAGTCTTTATTTGGAATAATAAAATTTATGTTATAAGCAAAAGCACAGATACATCAGGGCAGGTTACAATGGGAGTTTTAGGAGAAACATCAAAAAGCGATGTGGAAAGTAACAAAGCTGTATTATATCAGTTAAATTTAGATGGAACAAATAGAGAGAAGATTTATACATTTGATGATAATGCTACAATAGAAGATTTTGTAATTGGTAGTGGGAATGGAATTTATTTGATTGCAAAAAAAGTTGAAACTAAATATACCGGTGGAAATGCTTATAGCACTTCTAGTGAACGAAAACTTATCTATTTAGATTTAAACACTAAAAAAGAATCTACTATTCTTTCTTTGAATAGAAATGACACTATTGATTGGAAAGTTATTGGCAGTACAGGGAGAAACCTTATTTTATATGGTATAGATTTAGGTGGACAAGTGACTGATGAAGAAAAACATAATAATAATGATTTGTATAAAAATTCTTTTGATGTTTTTGCACTTCTTGATATCGATAATGATACCTTAAAAGAAGTTTATCGTATGAAAGCATCTTCACGCACATATACGGTTGATGAAAAAAATTTGTATTATAACATAGATGGAAATAGCAAAATCTTAAAAATTGATTTAAAAAATGGTAAGGAAGAAACTTTAGCCAACTTATCTAATGTTTGGGTTGATCGAGTAATTGATAATAAATTATTATGTATAACAAATAGTGGTAAAAATCCTACAAGTTATTTTATTGATGTAGATACAGGTAAGATGGCAGAATCAAAACTTGCTAATAAGAGTACAGAATCTTATATAGAAATAATTAGCATATCTCAAAACAAAATTTTAGCAATATATGATTCTGATGTTACTTTTAACAACGATGGCTCATACACCACTCATAGTAATAAATATGGTGTGATTAGTAAAAAAGAATTTTTTAATGGTAAAGATAGTTTTCAAAATATTAAAAGAGTTTATGGAGGTGAGTAAATTGCTAGAACTTGAACATATTTCAAAAGAATACAAAAATAAAAAAGCCCTTAAAGATGTTAATTTGATTTTTGAAAATGGAATCTATGGACTTTTAGGTCCAAATGGAGCAGGAAAATCAACTCTTATGAATATAATAACGGGTAATTTAAGTCCAACACAAGGAAATGTAAAATGGAATAAAGAAGATATAAAAAAATTGAGGGCTTCTTATAGAAGTTTACTAGGGTTTGCTCCACAACAGCAAGGAATGTATGATAGTTTTTCTGGCACAAGATTTCTTTCTTATATGGCGACTTTAAAAGGCATACCAAAAAAAGAGTTAAATAATGAAATTAAAAGAGTTTTAAATTACGTTAATATGATGGAAGTTAAAGACCAAAAAATAGGAACATACTCTGGAGGAATGAAACAAAGAATCTTAATAGCACAAGCGATACTTGGAAACCCTAAAATAGTAGTTTTAGATGAACCTACTGCAGGGTTAGATCCAAAAGAGAGAGTGCGAATAAGAGAAAGAATTTCTACATTATCAAAAGAAAAAATAATTTTAGTTTCTACACACGTTGTATCTGATATTGAGTCTGTGGCAAATAAAATAATTCTTATTAAAAAAGGAAAGATAATTGATACGGATTCAGTTGAGGCTCTTTGTGAAAAAAATAATGTTTCTAGTTTAGAAGAAGTATATATGAAATTATTTGGAGATGAATAGATATGTGGAGTTTAATCTATTTTGAATTAAAAAAAATATGGAATAAAAAAAGTTTTGTTTTTATAACTTGTTTATTGTTAATTATAAATATATTTTTCCTTTGGTACACAAATTTAGAAAATGAAAAAAGACCATCACTTTCTTCTTACAAAATGTTTCAAACTGAAATATTAAACATGAGTGAAAGTGAAAAAGAAGAATATGTAAAAAAATTAAAAAAAGATATTGATGGTATTTATTTCGTAATAGATATATTAAATATGCAGAAAAATGAAATTGGAAGTTCTTTTGTTGAACAAGAATTGAATGAGAATCCAGGGGTTTTTGAAACTTATTATGAAATATATAAATCAGGAAATTATTTACATTTCACTTCATCATTAGAGCAAGAACAAATTTTTATTAATGAAATATATAATGAACAAGTCAAAGTATCAGGATATGATGATTATTTAGAAGGTATAAAAAAAGACAAAGGTAAATTAGAGGGAATTTCTATATTTAATAATCAAGATGAAAATAATTTTTCTACTCGTAATATAAAGAAAAGTGCAAAAGATTATTCAGGGTTAAATTCTAGTAATGTTAAATTTATACCATCAAAAACAATAATATCAACTATTGAAAATATAGGAACAGACATACTTTTGATTTTAATTACATTTTTATTTATTGGAAATTTAATAACTGAAGAAAAAGAAAAGAAATTATTTTATGTTACTCGTAGTACAAAGTATGGAGTAGTACATAGTATTTTTGCAAAAATTATAGCCCTGTTTATTCATTGTATAATATTTAGCATTTTGCTTTTTAGTATAAATTATTTGTTTTTTGGAATATTTTGTGGATTTAATGATTTAGGAATAAAATTGCAATCTTTAGCACCATATATGGAAAGCAATTTTAATGGAAGTATATTAGAATATCTTATTATTTCTATTCTAACAAAAGGAATAGTTGTATTTGGAATCGGTACTATTATTACAGCCATTTGCATTATTTCTGATAGTATGATACTTCCTTATATGTTAGGTATATCATTTTTAGGTATAAGTTGGTTATTTTATAAAATTATACCAGCAGTATCTAATCTTAATATAATAAAGCACTTAAATATATTTGGAATTTTAAAAACAGAAAATTTATATGGCTCATATTTAAACTTTAATTTTTTTGAATATCCAATTCCAAGAATAACCTTTTCTTGGATTATGATAGTGGGGTTGCTTGTGCTAGGAATTTTCTTGTGTGTTAAGTTCTTTTTAAAAGGTAAAAGTTTAGAATTAAAAAGATCTACTAAAAACTTTATATTGAAATTTAAGCCTCATACTTCTTTATTCAAACACGAACTTTATAAAATTTTAATAACTAATAAAGGAATTATAATTATTTTGATATTTAGTTTGTTAATTTGTTATAACGAATTACAAAGAAGATATAGTCCATCACTTCAAGAGCAATATTATCAAAATATTATGTTGAAATTAGAGGGAAAGCCAACTGAAGAAAAAACAGAACTTATAAAAGCAGAAAAATCAAGATTTGATGAAGCCTTTTCAAAAATATCAGAAATTGATGAACAAATTGCAAAAGGTGAGATAAATGATACAACTGGAGAAGCAATGAAAGTAAAATGGTATAGTATTACTGCTTTTTATCCTACCTTTGAGAAAGTATTAGAACAAGATAAGTATGTAAAAGAAAACAATGGGAATTACATTTATGATACTGGATACTTATATTTATTTGGAGTAATGGATGAGGGCATACTTAATGATTTTATTCTTTTAACTTTAAGTATTATATTTATGTTTTGCAATGTTATGGCGATTGAGTATCAAAATAAGGCAATAAATGTACTTCAAGCGACAAATAAAGGAAAAAAAGCAATTATTAAAACTAAAGTCAAAGCAACAATAATTATAGTTTTATTACTTTGTATTTTACCATTTGTTTGTAGATTCATTAGTGTTTCTAGGGCATTCCCAATAAATGGCTTTTTACTGTCAGCAAAAGATATATCTATTTATCATAATTTGCCCTCTGGGATACTGGTTATAGGTTTGATTTTATTAAAAATCTTTATCCAAGTTTTCTCTGGAATAATTATGGCAATGCTTATTTTAGCTATCTCCGCTTGGAAAAAGAATAATGTTCAAACTATATTTTTGGGACTTTTGATACTTTGTGTACCTTTAGTATTAGTTTTATTAGGTTTCGAGTATATGAGATTATTTTCGTTATATCCTTTATATTCATATACATTCGGAAATTAATCTCTTAGGGTGTAATTCCCCGAGGCTCTGCCCCGAGGTAGTTCATTGCCAGATGGTACTATTGATAAAGAAACTTATAATCAAAAAAAGAAAAATTAGATAGTAAATTAGAGAAAATTAACAAAGAAATAGAGCAATATAATTTATTATCTGAAGATGATGATAAAATAGAAGATGGAATAAATAAAATAAAAAGTACCTTAAATTCTAATAAGATTCTTAAAGGCTTTGATAGAGATGTATTTGATGCTCTTGTAGATTATATTACCATAGGTGGCTATGATGAAACTGGAAAAAAGAAGAAAATATGATAAGATTTATATGCAAAACAAAATTTAATGAAACTAACAGCAATGATTTAAAGAAAGATGTGATATTATCTAATAATAATCTTTCTGATAGCGAAACTTTTGTAAATGTATTTGACTTTTATAGTAATCAAGAATATTATCTATTTTACAAAGATGAAAATGGAAAAACTCATAAGGAATTGCAAACTAAAATAAGAGTAAGAGTAGAAGTGGAGAAATGATATATTCATAATAAACATTGTACCTATTTGATATGTATATTATGACATAGTCAGTTATACCCAAACATATAAAGGTCAACTATTCATAATATACAAACAACGCATGTTGAATGTGTATGTGTATTAAATAAAAGGTAAATCCTTATAATAAATGGAAAGTGAGCTGTTCAGTTGAAATTACAAAAGGGGGTTTTAGATTATGAATAAACTAATGTTAAAAGAAAATATAAGGATTGAAGAAATGATATTTGAAGTAAGAGGAAAACAAGTCATTTTATCATCAAATGTTGCAAAATTATATAAAACAGAAACAAGAATTATAAATCAAACAATTAAAAGAAATATTATGAGGTTTCCTGAAACATTTTGTTTTCAATTAACAATAGAAGAAGTAACAAACTTGAAATCACAAATTGTGACCTCAAGTTTAAGAAACGAAATAACACATGGAGGTACAAGGTATTTACCATATGTTTTAACTGAGCAAGGAATCATGATGTTATCTGGTCTTCTTAAAAGCGATATTGCAGTTAAAGTTAATGTTCAAATTATTGATGCATTTGTTGCTATGAGAAAATATATTTCTAGCACATTAGTAAATCAAAATTTTATAAATAATTTAGTATATAAGCATGATGAAGAAATAAAATTACTAAAGGATTCATTTGATAAATTACAAGAAAAAGAAAAAGCAAACGCAATATTTTTTGATGGTCAGATTTATGAGGCTTACTCGTTACTATTAGATATTTTACAAAGTGCTAAAAAAGAAATTATTATTATTGATAATTATGCTGGTAAAGAATTACTAGATATTTTAAAACAAATAAGTGTTAATATAATAATTTATTCTGCAAATATGAATGAAGTACTAATTAAAAAATATAAAAGTCAATATCATAACGTTGAATTAATATTTAACAATAAGTTCCATGATAGATTTATTATTATAGATAAGCAAAATATATATCACTGTGGTAGTAGTTTTAAAGACTTAGGAAAGAAATGTTTTGCCATTAATAAAATAGAAAGTGATACGATTTTGACTGATGTATTAACTGAAATAAAAAACTAGGATTTCTAAAATATTTAAAAGAATTTTTGTTTGTATATTATGACATAGTTAATTATACCTAAACATAATAAGATTAATTATTCATAATATGTATTTTACTTATGTCAAATGTGTATGTATTTAAGTAAAAGATAAATACTTTGAAGAAATACTTGCCAAATATTTTTATCAAAAAAATTTAGAAACCGTAGCTATATCCATTCGTTTGTGATATAATAGTAGTGTAGAAGGAGAGGAGTTTTAGAATGATTAAAAGAAGAGATATTGTAACTAGTATTCTTTTAAGTTTTGTAACATGCGGTATCTATGGAATATTCTGGTTTATTAGTATTACAGATGATGCTCGTATTGTAAGTGGAGATGATCGTTTATCAGGTGGAAAATGTTTCTTACTTACTCTTGTTACATGTGGTATTTATGGCTTTTATTGGGCTTATTTAATGGGAAAAGCTATAATGCAAGCAAAAGCAAAGAATGATATGCCAGCAGATGATAATGCAATGTTATATGTAATCTTACAAATCTTTGGCCTTGGAATCGTAGTATATTGTTTAGTACAAAACGACTTAAATGCGATTGCTGACAAAGGAACAACTGTAAGTCAAACAGCATAAAGGATTTTTTTAAATTCTTTTTTTGTTAGGAGTCATGTTATGAAGAAGAAAATAATATTTTTGATATTTCTAATCGTATTGTTGATAGGCTATTTATTGATAGGAGATTATTATCATGTATTCTTGTTTTGTCCTATTAAGAAATTTTTAGGACTTTACTGTCCTGGGTGTGGTGTGACTAGGATGCTCCTTAGTATTTTAAAAGGTGAGTTCTATCAGGCGTTTCGATATAATCCATTATTATTCGTTTGTCTGCCATTTTTTATTTTTTATTATATAGACTATCTGTATTGTTTTTCCAAAAGAAAAAGACCTAGCCTTCATAAGGCAGAGCCTGGAATTTGGTATTTCTTAATTGCCATTTTCTTAATTTATGGCGTACTTCGTAATATTTCTGGATTTGACTTTTTAAAACCTACAGTGCTTGTGGCAATGCTCGATTTATAAAATGTTGTTGCTATTATACTGGAATGTGAATATGTTTTAATGTAGTATTTTAATGCATAGAAACATCACTAAGATACCAAGTAGGAATGCTTGGATTAATGTTTTAGAATCTCTTGCACTTTTGGCATTTGGTAATAGTTCATAGCAAGAAATGTGAATCATGATTCCAGCGATTATACTTAATAAAATACCCATTAACATAGGACTTACTAGTTTACTTAAGAAAACATAAGCTAGGAGAGCTCCAAGGGGTTCTGATAAAGCCGAGATGAAAGTATAGAGAAATGCTTTCTTTTTTTTGCCTGTCGCATAAAAAATGGGAATTGCTATAGAAATTCCTTCTGGTATATTGTGAAGTGCAATTGAAATTGCTAGCGTAATCCCTAGAGTTGCATTTTTTTCATATGAAATAAAAGTTGCAATCCCTTCAGGAATATTATGCATGATGATAGCAAGCATGGAAATTAGACCCAATTTATAAAGTTTACTATTATATTTCTTTTCTGTTTCCATCTCTTTATCAATGAAACTGGAACATATTATTCCTATTGTTATAAAAATAAGAGCTATCATTATACTAGGAAAAGTTTTATTTGATACTAATAGATAATGAATGGATTCTGGAATTAAATCTAGGATAGAAACTGTCATCATAACACCTGCTGAAAATGCTAAAGCAAAAGTAATTAGTTTTTCCTTGTTTCTTATTTTAAAAAGAATTGGTATCATTCCTAAAAGTGTAGAGAGTCCTGCGAGTGTTGTTATTACAAATGCCATAGTATCACCTATAGTTATTTATGTGTAATCCTTTTAAAATATGCTTTTTTGTGATAAAATATAGTACTGGAGCGATGCTTATGAATTACAATTTAAAAATGGAAGAACAGATTATGAAGGCGGGAGAAAGTCCAAGGCTTCTTTTACATGTTTGTTGTGCCCCATGTTCTTCTTCGGTCTTAGAACGGTTAGGGGAGATTTTTGAAATTACATGTCTTTTTTATAACCCTAATATTACAGAAGAAGAGGAGTATCAAAAACGACTTTTAGAATTACAAAGATTTGTAGGTGCATTGAAGACAAAATACCAGGTTTCTATATTAGAAGGACGTTATCAAAAAGAAGAATTTTTTGAAATTAGTAAAGGTCTTGAAAAGGAACCAGAAAGAGGGAAACGTTGTCTTCGCTGTTATCAGTTGCGCTTAGAAGAGACGGCTCGATTAGCAGAAGAGTATCATTATCCTTTTTTTGCTACCACTCTTACTTTAAGCCCCTATAAAAATAGCGATGCTATCAATGAAATTGGTAAAATATTAGATGAAAAATACCAACCTTCTTATTTATATAGTGATTTTAAAAAGAAAAATGGTTATAAAAGAAGTATTGAACTGTCTTTGGAATATCACTTGTATCGTCAAGATTATTGTGGATGTATCTATTCTAAATTGGAACGTATGGCACAAAAAGAAAAAAATAGCATAAACTATTCTAGCATAAAATAAATTGTGTTATAGATTAATTTATGATATAATTAGTTTATGGCTTAGCCATTGGAACATACGAATCTGTATATAGTCTTTATTCTTTCTCATTTATAAATATTGGAAAAGTATAAATCTATTACGAAAGTAAGTCCAAGTTTTATGTGAGGAGGGAGAAAAATGGAATTTCAAGATAAGACATTAACTTGCGTTGATTGTGGTTGTGAATTTACTTTCACTGCTGGAGAACAACAGTTTTACAGAGAAAAAGGATTAGATAACGAACCTAAGAGATGTAAAGAATGCCGTGATAAGAAAAAAGCAGAAAGATCTGCACGTTTTGAAGACAGAAAACAAAACTAGGAGTAGAAATACTCCTTTTTATTTTTGCAAAAATTAAGAAAATTGTGGCTTTGCAAATTGTATTATCATAGGTTATAATAGAACTATAGAAATGAAGGTGTGAAAATGAAATATTATTGTCTAGGAATAAAAGGTACGGGAATGTCAACACTTGCACAAATTCTTTCTGATTTAGGGGAAGAAGTATGTGGATATGATGATGCAAAAGAAGAAAAATTTACGCAGAAAGGTTTAGAAGAGCGTGGTATTCCAATCTATTACGGTCATGATCATCCGCTAGATTCTGAGATGACGGTTACTTATTCTGTTGCCCTTGGAGAGAATCATCCTGAATTGGAACGGGCAAGACAAAATGGTTTGAAAGTTAAGAAGTATAGTGAATTAGTGGGTAGTGTTATTGATATGTTTGATACAGTATCTGTAGCAGGGACTCATGGGAAGACAACAACATCCTCTCTGGTTCGTCATATTTTAGAAACTACATTAGGTTGTAATTATTTTATTGGGGCTGGAGATGGTTATGTTTCAAAAGAAAATAAATACTTTGTTATTGAGTCAGATGAGTTTAATAAACATTTTTTAGATTATCATCCTAAATATTCAATTATTACTAATATCGAAGCAGAGCATATGGAATGTTATCGTGATCTAGATGATATTATTCATGCTTTTTCTCAATTTGCTAGTCAAACACATGAGTTTGTAGTTGCTTGTGGTGATGTTCCTGCTGTTTTAAAAATGAAGACAGATACTAAGGTTTATTATTATGGATTTGGGGAGAAAAATGATATCGTTATTAAAAACGTTAATTTGATTTCTTCTGGTAGTGAGTTTGATATTTATGTGAAAGATGAAAAAATTGGCCATTTTAGTATTCCTTTATTTGGACGTCATATGGTTTTAAATGCGGCTGCGGCTATATTTATGTGTTATCAGTTAGGTATTGATGCTACTAAAATTGAAGAGGCACTTCATACATTTAAAAATGCAAAACGTAGATTTGCAGAAGAATTTGTTGGAGATACTGTGATTATTGATGACTATGCCCATCATCCAACAGAAGTGAAAGTAACATTAGAGGCCGTTCGTCAGAAGTATCCTGATCGTAGAATTGCAGTCGTTTTTAAACCAAATACTTATTCGCGGACGAAAGATTTTACTCAGGAGTTTATTGATGCTTTGAATGTGGCAGATAAAGCATATGTTACAGAAATTGATTGTAATCGAGAACGTCAAGAAGACTATCCTGGTATTACTTCACAGCTATTAGTGGATGGAGTAAGAGATGGTGATATCATTAAAAATGATGAAGATGTAGAACGACTAAGTCACGAAAAAGGAAATGTTGTTTGTTTCATGAGTTGTGCTTATGTCAATCATTTGATTGATCACTTTAAAGAAAAAATTCAATAATTAAGAAAATTATTTTAGATCATTGGCAAATATGTTTAATGGTCTTTTTTTGTATTTATGTCAAAATAAAAAATCATAAAGGACAATACTTTATGATTTCAGGTTGTTGACAAAGTGGTATATTCAAAATGAATATACTGCTTTTTCTATA
>CAJUCU010000001.1:157519-160094 GCA_910585335.1 uncultured Bacilli bacterium | reverse complement strand
ACCATATTTTTCCATTTTATTATAGATGATTAACAAAAAAGCAACTCTATTTTTTCAAAATGACATAGACTACCAATAGAAAAAAATATATAATAAGAAAAGTTGTATTTATAAAAAATCTCATATGAGGATTTAAACATAAGATAGTATTGAGTATGATAAAAAAACAAAAAAGGCACTTAGTGTAAACCTAAGTACCAATCTATATACAGGGGATCTTCACATTTAACAGTGAACCCTCCCCACTAATATACTATGCAGCTTTCTACTAAATATTCAAAAAAAGGAGAATTTATGAGTAAAAATAAATATCATTTACCATTTAAAGAAGAATTTTTTATAGAGTTTGGCGGAATCACAAAAAAGGATTCACATTCTTGGGATATTTCTTCACAGAGATATGCTTATGATTTTGAAATCAGAGAGAACAATCTACCTTATCATGATGACTACTTAGAAATAGAAAATTACTACTCTTATCGGAAGAAAATTTATGCTCCTTTAGATGGCTATGTAATAGATCTTTGCAATGACTACAAAGATACAAAAATTAGAAAAAATAGACCAATCGTATGTGATGTAGATGATGTCAAAGGAAACTATATTCTAATCAAACATAAAAATAATGAATATAGCCTTATTGCCCACCTTTTAAAAGATAGCATTCAGGTAAAAGTGGGGGATATCGTAAAAACAGGAGACTATATCGCTCAAGTTGGAAATAGTGGTAACACCAATGGACCACATATTCATTTTCAAGTACAAGATGACTTTAACTTCGAAACAGCCAAAGGAAAAAAGATTCATTTTACTAATCTCATAATCAAAAGAAACGGAAAAAGAAGATGGCGAAAATATGTTAAAAATGGAGATTTTGTGCAAAATAAAAATAAGTAATTGGCGCACCTTATAAATTTGTGTATAATAGAGATGAAAGTAGGCGAAATCATGAATAAAAGCGAAATAGTAAAATCATTAGAAGAAAAAGAAAAAAACTTAGAAGAACTATGGAGGTCACTTTGACGTAGAAAAGAAATTAGAAGAGATAAAATCTCTAGAACAAGAAATGTTAAAACCTACCTTTTGGGATGATAAAAAGTCTAGTGAAGAAATCATAAACAAAGTAAGTGAATTAAAGAAAATAACCAGCCCTATAGTAGATATAAAAAGTCGTCTAGAAACTGATAAAGAGTTTTTAGAAATATTAGAAGAAGAGGACGAAGAAACCAAAAAAATGATTACACTCGATATAAAAAATATGGAAAAAGAATTAGAAAGTATCTCTTACTATTTATATTTGAGCGGGCCATATGACAGTAATAATTGTATTTTAGAAGTACATTCAGGAGCAGGCGGAACAGAAGCTTGTGATTGGGCTTTAATGCTTTATAGAATGTATAGAAGATGGTGTGAGTCAAAAAACTATAAAATAGAACTCTTAGATTATCAGGATGGAGAAGAAGCAGGAATAAAAAGTGCAACACTTTTAATTAAAGGAACCAATGCCTATGGATATTTAAAAAACGAAAAGGGAGTACATCGACTAGTAAGACTTTCCCCATTTGATTCTAATAATAGAAGACATACTTCTTTTGCCTCAATTGAAATAACACCAGAAATGAAAGATGAAGTAAATATTACTATAGATGAAAAAGATTTAAAAATAGATGTTTATCGCTCTAGTGGTTGTGGTGGACAAGGAGTCAATACCACAGACTCTGCCGTAAGAATCACCCATCTTCCCTCTAAAATTGTGGTAACTTGTCAAAATGAGCGAAGTCAAATCCAAAATAAAGAACAAGCTATGAAAGTATTAAAAACGAAACTTTTGTTATTAGAAGAAGAGAAAAAAAGACAAGAACTAAATGACATTAAAGGTGAACAAAGAAATATAGAATTTGGTTCACAAATTAGAAGTTATGTAATGCACCCATATTCAATGGTGAAAGACCATCGTACAAACACAGAAACAAGTAATGTATCTAAAGTATTAGATGGAGATATAGATTTATTTATAGAAAGTAATTTAAAAAGGGGAGAATAAAATGAAGTTTATAAAATCAAAGAAAACAGATTTAATATTGCAAAAGATTTATGAAAAAGCAAAAATAAAACGTTTTATCCAATTCTTAATAGGATCATTTATTGTAGCAAGTGCCTTTAATCTCTTTTTTTCACCTAATAATTTAGTACCAGGTGGTATGAGTGGAGCATCTGTCATCTTAAACTCTGTTTTTGGCTGGGATAATTCACTAGTAATTTTAACAGGGTCCTGTATACTATTAATAGCGAGTTACTTCCTTCTAGGCTGGGAAAAAACAAGAGGTTCCATACTGGGAAGTCTTCTTTTTCCAGTTTGTGTAAAATTAACAGCCAATATTGGTGCTTATATCGATATTGATTCCACCCAACTACTTCTAACTACTATTTTTGGAGCAGTGCTTTATGGTTTCGGAGCAGGAATGATTTTTAAAGCAGGATATACAAGTGGTGGAACAGATATTCTAAATCAAATTCTATCGAAATATTTACATATTAGCATTGGAAACAGTATTTTGATGAGTGATGGATTAAT
>CAJUCU010000001.1:156981-157509 GCA_910585335.1 uncultured Bacilli bacterium | reverse complement strand
TCTTCTGCTTTCGTTTTTGGTATAAACAAGTTGATGTATTCCTTAATCATCTTATATATAGTAAGTTTTATAACAGACCGTGTTATCCTTGGAATCTCTGATAGCAAAGCTTTCTATATCATTACAGATGAAGAAGAAAAAGTAAAAGATTATATATTAAAATATCTAAATCATGGTGTTACTATCTTTAATGCCAAAGGTGGATACAAAAAAGAAAAACAAACAGTCCTAATGTGTGTTCTTCCTACCAAAGAATACTATAAACTAAAAGAAGGCTTACATGAGATAGACCCAGATAGTTTCTTTGTAGTAACCGATGCATATGAAGTGTTTGGAGGTGAGTAGATGAATATAGAACAAGTAATCGAAACAATCCACAGTAAAAAACTAATAAGACGCTATATTGTATTAATTATCGCTTTATTTTTATCTGCTTGCGTTTTTAATCTTCTCTTACTACCAACCAAACTAGTAACTGGTGGTGTAGGTGGTATAACGATTATTACGAAATACTTATATGGATGGAAC
>CAJUCU010000001.1:107887-156971 GCA_910585335.1 uncultured Bacilli bacterium | reverse complement strand
TTATCAGGAGCTCTTTTACTTTTAAGTTTTCTATATTTAGGAGTGGAAAAAACATCAGGTTCCATTGTAGCAACCCTAATTTATCCTGTTTTTGTGCATTTAACAGAAGATATTGGAAGTTTTATCACAATTGATATGAGCGATTTATTATTAATATCTATTTTTATAGGTGCTATTAGTGGTGTATTAAATGGAATCATATTTAAAGTAGGATTTAGTAATGGAGGACTTCAAATTATAAGTCAAATTCTATTTAAGTACTTTAATATCCCTGTTTCTAAATCTAGCTTCATTATTAATATGATAGTGGTATTAATTGGCGGCTTCTTCTTTGGATTTGCCATTGTTATGTATGCCATGATAATTCTATTTATTACAAGCTTATTAATAGATCGAGTTTTACTAGGGATTTCCAACAACAAAGCTTTCTATATTATTACAAGTAAAGAGGAAGAAGTAAAAGAGTATATTATTAATCACTTGAATCACAGTGTTACAGTATTTGATGTAAAAGGAGGATTTTTACAGAAAAGAAGAAAAGTATTATTAACCGTTGTTCCCTCTCGTGAATACTTCCAAGTAACAACAGGAATTAAAATGTTAGATAGTGATGCCTTCTTCTTAGCCTGTGATGCCTATCAAGTAGAAGGTGGAAAATAATGTAAACTTCCAGAAAAAGGTAGTCTAACTTCCTTTTTTTTTGTCGATTAATATGCTATAATACATATATACCAGTATATCAAGGTAGGTGAATTTAGTGGATCTAATCAGATTAAAGAATGTAAGCAAACAATATAAAAATGGAGTTACCGCTATTCAAGACCTGGATTTATCAATCAAAAAAGGGTCTTTTACTTTCGTAATTGGAGGTTCTGGTAGTGGTAAATCAACACTAATAAAGATGCTTTACCGAGAAGAGCGCCCAAGTAGGGGACAAATCGTAGTTGGTGGAGTAAATGTTGTAAAGCTAAGAAATACAAAAGTATATAAATTAAGAAGAAAACTAGGGATTGTTTTCCAAGACTATAGACTTCTTCCTAAATTAACAGTTTATGAAAATGTAAATTTTGCAATGGAAGTAATCGGAGCTAGCAAGAATGAAGCTCGTACCAAAGTGCTAAAAGCATTAGAAGTAGTTGGTCTAAAAAATAAAATTCATAATTATCCAGATCAATTATCAGGAGGAGAACAACAACGTGTAGCCATTGCTCGTGCTATAGTAAATGAACCAAAGCTTCTCCTTTGTGATGAGCCAACAGGAAACTTAGACCCAGATATGAGTATGGAAATCATGAAAGTTTTAGACAATATTAATAAAGAAACAGGTACAACAATTATTATGGCAACGCATGATAAAGAAATTGTAAATAATATGAAAAAACAGGTACTTACTTTAAAGGATGGCAGATTAATTGACTTTAAAGAGAAAGGAACTTATCATGAAGCTATTTAGAATGTTAGGAAGAAGCTTCCGTGATGCCTTTAAAAGTGTATTCAGAAACTTCAGCTTGTCCCTTGCTTCTATATCTTGTATTACAATTACTTTAATTATTGTAGCAATAGCCATCATTGCATCATTCAATGTAAAGAATTTTACGAAAGAATTAGAAAAGGATATGACAATTGTAGTATTCCTTGATACCAAAGCAACTGAGCAGGATATAGAATCAGTCAAGGACCAAATTGAAGCAATAAAAAATGTCGAAAAATATGACTTTAAAAGCAAAGCGGATGTTAAAAAAGAAATGATAAAGGAATCAGATGTCTTTAAGACTGTAATGGATGGTTGGGATGAAGAATCTTCTCCGCTAAAAGATACATTCCAAGTAAAAGTAAAAGACATTTTGAAAATTGGTGCCACAGCAAGAAAAATTGAAAAAATGGATAAAGTATCCGTTGTTCGCTATGGAGAAAATATGGTAGACAAAATGGTAGTTGCTTTTGCCTCTATTGAAAAAGTAGCATATGGAGTTGTAATTGCTCTAATACTAGTAACTGTATTCTTGATTGTCAATACCATAAAATTAACTATTTTCTCAAGAAAACGAGAAATTTCCATTATGCGATTGGTAGGAGCATCCAACTTCACAATAAAAACACCATTTATTATAGAAGGAATGGTTTTAGGAGCAATTGGTGCCATCGTTCCAATATTAATTACAACGTTTGGATATTTAGCTTTCTATAATCATTTTGAAGGCTATCTATTCTCGCCAGTCATTATTCTAATCAAACCAGAACCATTTATCTATAGTGCATCTCTTGCCATACTAATAATAGGAATTATTGTCGGTATGATAGGAAGTGCTCATGCCGTAAGGAGGTATTTAAAAGTATAATGATGAAAAAACAAATTGCATTATTCAGTATTTTAGTAATGAGTATCACAATATTCTCTCTACCAACAGAGACAAAAGCAGCAGCTCAGACACTAGCAGAGTTTGAAGCAGAAGTAAAAAAATACACCAAAGAATTACAAGAAAAGAAAGATAAAATCGCCAAAAATGATGCTGAAGTAGCAGAAATTAAGAAAAGAATTGCAAATATTGAGGCACAAATTAAGCAGGCAGAAACAGATATTGCAAATCTAGAACAAGAAATAAAAAAGAATGAAGAAGAGATAGTAGCCAAAAAGGAAGAAAGCAAAAAGATAATGGAATACTATCAAATTGCAAATGGCGATAATGCTTATTTGGAATATGCCTTTGGTTCTACTAGTATTACTGATATGATATATAGAATGTCTGTAGTAGAACAATTAACAGAGTATAATGATCAAGTAATGAAAGAGTTAAAAGTATTAGTGGAAAAAAATCAACAACAAAAAGAAACTCTTGCCAAAAAGAAATCAGAATTAAGCTCACTAAAAAAATCATTACAATCTGAAAAAGAAAGAATAGATGCTGATACTTCTAAGATAAAAGCAGGAATGCCAAGTTTAGAAGAACAAATTAAAAGTGCCAAAGCACAGGTAGACTATTTAAAGAGTGAAGGTTGCTACAGCTATGAAACAATTAACGCTTGTATGACGAGAAAACAACCTCAACCAGATATAGGTTCAGGGAATATCTCAGTTGGAGATGCGGGAATCTCTGCCCCTAGTACAAATGGTTTCTATCGTCCAATGCAATATGGTTATATTACACAAAGCTATGGAGGATATGGCGGTCATCTAGGAATAGATTTATCAAGTAGTAATAAAGCGATACCAATATATCCAATTGCAACTGGTGTTGTAACAGCAAAATATTATGATAATTATGGCGCTCTTGTTTTAAAAATAAGACATAACGTAGGCGGAACAATCATCTATTCTACTTATGCACATATGAGGTCTTGGTATGTAAATGAAGGTCAAGTAGTAACACCAACTACAATGCTTGGTCTAATGGGATCTACTGGATACTCAACAGGACCACATCTTCACTTAGAAGTTACAACATGTGATTGGAAATCAAAAGGTGGAGGATGTACTTGGAAACAATATCAAAGAAGTACAATTAACCCAAGCAGATATGTTCAATTTCCATCAAGATGGAGTAATAGATAATAAAATCTGGTAATAAGTAAAATTTTGCCAGTTTTTCTTTACTTAAAAAACTTCGCTGTATATTGTATAATGCAAAAGAAAGTATAAACCGCTTTCTTTTTATTGTGTATAAAAGAAAAATATGCTAGTATAAAGAAAGTTTTTTATAGAAGAACCAAATTCTTATAGAAATAAGAGGAAGTGAGGCACATGCCAAAAATCAGTTTTATTGTACCAGTATATAATACCGAAAAATATCTTCCAATTTGTCTCAATTCTGTCTTAAATCAAACAGAACAATCCATAGAAGTAATATGCATTAATGATGCTAGTAAAGATAATAGTATACAGGTATTAAAATATTATGAAAATCTTTATAAGGGAAAAATGAAAGTAATTACTTTAGAAGAGAATCAAGGACTATCTTATGCCAGAAATCTAGGCCTAGACACAGCCCAAGGAGAATACATTATTTATGTTGATTCTGATGATATTATCTCTCTTAATATGGGAGAAAACTTTATAGAAGTAGCGAGAAGATATAAAGTACCTATCGTATTAGGGAAAATGAAAAAGATAACAGAATCAAGTTATTTAGAAAATCAAAACTTAGTATCAAATGATGCTTTAATTCTAAGTCAAATCAGTTTTAACGGAGAAGAAGGAACGAATATTTTTAGACAAAATGTCTCTGTGGGAGCGAAAGCATATCATCATGATTTTATAGAACATGAATATTTCAAAACTGGTTCAATTTACGAAGATGTGGGCTACACCTATCGGTTGTTTTTTAAAGGGAAAGAGGCTGTAAAAATAAATGATTTCTATTATGGATATCGTACTAACCCAACTGGCATTATGTCAAAATCTAGAACAATAAGTACAGATATACTAGATATTCTTGATGTTTGCTTAGATGGGAAAAGATATGCCGAAGAATATCATTTGTCAGAAATAGAAATGAACTGTTTTGACGATGTTTTAAAACGTGAGTTATTAAAAAAAGCAAGTTGGATTCAGGAATGGGATATATCAAAACAATCTCAACAATTTTTAATTGAAAAAATGCTTTCTGTATTTAATTACTATTTTCCGGATATTAAAACACTAACAACGACAAAAGGCGAAAAGGATGCCACGCATATTCTAAGAAAACTAGATGGTTATGAATATAGCAATATAGAAACAAAAAAAGAAGTATTAGCAGTAGAAAAAAGAGCATTAAGAAAAATTCGTTCTCTACAAAATGATAAACGATATTCTAAATAGGATTTTTATATAATAAAAAGAGAAAAGGTAAGAAGATGATGGTAGAAAAATTAATGGATAGATTTTTAGAAGAAACGGGTTATCTAGAAGATGATAACATTTTACTATTAATAGCATATGGTAGTCGTATTACAAATACTGAAAAAGCAAACAGTGATTTTGATATTTTTATGGTAACAGAAAACAAGCGCTATTTATCAACTAAAATGATAGATGGAATAAAAGTGGAAATTCATGCTTTTCCATTAAATGAAGTGAAAAGAGGACTTGTTTATAGTAAAGTAACAGGCCGAAGCTTTTTTAAATCTATTTTGAAGACAGGTAAAGTGCTAAAAGATGATATGAACTTTTATGAACAGCTATGCTATTTGCCAAATGCAAAGGAAAAAAGAAATAAAAAAATAAGTTATGAGAATTTAGCACAATTAGAGCATTATATATACGCATTTAAAAATCAAAATGAACAATCTGTTTCCTACTTTTCAGCTCTAGAATCATTACGTCGCATTTATCATACAATAGAAGATTGTTCTAGTATCCCAGTAGATAAAGTCTATGATTTATATCAAAATAAAAAGTTAGCAGAAGAAAAATATTGTATCAAGCTCCCAGCTGAATCATTTCGTACAAAATACATAGAATCAATAATAGAAACGGATAGAAGTAAGAAACAAACCAATTTGGATTATTTTCAAGAAGAGCTCAAAAAGGTTTCAGTGAAAGAAACAGAATCAAATGAGTTTCTCTCTAGACAGGAAATAAAACAAAAATTAATTACACTAAACAATCATGTGATAAAATGTGAAGACATGTTGCTAGAACAACACCCATATGCAAATGCACTATATTATATAACAATTGGAAATATAATGGAGGCATCAAAAAAAATAGAAACTAATCAAGAAAACTTAAACTATTTTTATAATTTGTCAACAATCGCAGTCGACACAGATTCTAAAATACATTGTTTAGAAGATCTGTTTTGTACATTAGATGCAAATTATCGGCTAGACTATGATAATTTTTACTTACCACTATCAAAGAAATAAGAATAGTATCTCAACAAAATACAAATATTAAGGTTGTATATAAAATAAGCAAGTGCCAAAATATAAATAATGAATAAAAAGGAGAAATCATATGGCAAATATACCTACAGTTCTATTTGAATTAAACGAAAATAAACAAAGATTAATAAAGTAATAGTGTATTTTTTATCTCAAATGGATACAAGGTTATTCTGAATGAACAGTACTTCTTTATACAATTACAACGAACTTAGAAATAAAAAAAGTAGGTATTTATGGAAAAAAAGAGAGTATAATATATGATTTCATTCTTGAATTAGAAAAAATTATTACTGAAGTCCTTTTAAAAGATACAGAGGAAGAATGGAAAACAGAAGAAGTAGTATTTGACCAAAGAATAATTGATTATTTACTACCAGATTAAAGGCTATCTTTTGTATGTAATATTGTGTTTTACTTTATATAATGGTAAAATCAAGGTGTTTCTATTACAGAATACTCCAACATTCGTCCCACTTGGCTAATAGTGCGCATTTTGAAAGGATTGATTATATGAAAACAGAGTTTGAATTAGTATCAAAGTATGTACCTAGCGGAGATCAACCAAAAGCGATAGAATCCCTAGTGAAAGGCATTGAAAATGGTACAAAAGAGCAGGTTTTACTAGGTGCAACAGGTACGGGAAAAACCTTTACCATTGCCAATGTAATAGCAAAAATTAACAAGCCAACACTGGTTCTTGCCCACAATAAAACACTGGCTGGGCAACTTTACAGCGAATTTAAAGAATTATTCCCTAATAATAGAGTAGAATACTTTGTGTCATACTATGATTATTACCAGCCAGAAGCCTATGTTCCATCTACCGATACTTATATTGAAAAAGATTCTTCTATTAATGATGAGATAGACGAACTACGTCATCGAGCAACAAGTAGCCTTTTATCCAGTCGTGATGTCATAGTAGTAGCCAGTGTCTCTTGTATCTATGGTATTGGAGAAGTGGAAGAATATAAAAATAAAATGCTAACCCTAAATGTAGGGGATGAAGTAGAAAGAAATCAAGTGCTTACCAAACTAGTGGACATGTTATATGAGAGAAATGACATGGATTTTAAGCGTGGAACTTTTAGAGTGCGAGGCGATATTCTAGAGATTATTCCAGCATATCAAAATACAACAGGCTACAGAATTGAATTTTTTGGCAATGAGATAGATAGAATTAGTGAAATTGATACGCTAACAGGAGCAATTATTTCGAATAAAAAAACAATCAGCCTCTTTCCAGCGAGCCATTTCGTTGTAAGTGATGATAAATTAAAAGACGCTATTGTTAGAATCCAAAAAGAATTAAAAGAGCGTCTAGAATATTTTAGAGAAAATAATAAATTACTACCAGCAGAACGCCTAGAACAAAGAACAAACTATGATATTGAAATGTTAGAAGAGACAGGTTTTTGTTCTGGAGTGGAAAACTACTCCGCACCAATGGCTGGAAGAAGTCCAGGAGAAACACCAACAACATTAATGGATTTCTTTCCAGATGATTATTTGCTAGTAGTAGATGAGTCACACGTAACACTACCCCAAGTGAGAGGAATGTATAATGGAGACCGTGCTAGAAAGATGAATCTAGTAGATTTTGGTTTTCGTCTGCCAAGTGCCTTAGACAATAGACCCTTAAAATTCGATGAGTTTGAAAAAAAGATGAATCAAGCCATTTATGTTTCAGCAACACCAGGGGACTATGAACTAGAGCATACAAGTGGAAAATTCATTGAACAAATCATTCGTCCAACTGGACTTTTAGATCCAACGGTAGAAGTTAGAAAAACAGAAGGACAAATCGATGATTTAGTTGGAGAAATTAATAAACGAATTGAATTAAATGAAAGAACATTAGTAACAACACTCACCATTCGTATGGCAGAGGAGCTAACAAATTATCTAAAAGAATTAGATATCAAAGTAGCCTACTTACATGCTGAAGTAAAAACTTTACAAAGACTAAAGATTATTCACGATTTGCGAGCAGGAAAATACGATGTAGTAGTAGGAATAAACTTGCTACGTGAAGGAATTGATATTCCAGAAGTTTCTTTAATCGCAATATTAGATGCTGATAAAGAAGGATTCCTACGAAGCAATAGAAGTTTGATTCAAACGATTGGACGTTGTGCTAGAAATGCCAAAGGACACGTTATTATGTATGGAGATAAAATAACCGATAGCATGCGCCAAGCGATGGAAGAAACCGCCCGTCGTAGAAAAATCCAAGAATCATACAATAAAGAACATGGTATTACACCAAAGACAATTGAAAAAGAAATAAGAGAAGTAATTAGCAATGTAGATGAAAAAGCGCCATCTAAAAAGAGAATGACCAAGAAGGAAATAGCACTGACAATAGAGAAAGTAGAACAAGAAATGAGAGAAGCAGCCAAGAACTTAGATTTCGAGCGAGCAATGGAATTAAGAGATATCTTGTTCGAGATGAAATCAGAATAAATGAAATTTAAAAAGATATATATAGAAATTACGAATCATTGTAATCTCTCTTGTTCTTTCTGTAGCAAAGATAATAGGGAAAAAAGGTGGATGAGTGTAGCAGAATTTGAGCACATTCTAAAAGAGATAAAACCTTATACAAAAACAATATATTTGCATGTAAAAGGAGAACCTCTTTTACATAAAGAACTAGACTCCCTCTTATCACTTACAGATGCTTACTCTTTTCGTGTGAATATTACAACGAATGGCATCTTTTTATCAAAGAAAGTGGAGATGATAAACCAACATCCATCAGTAAAAAAACTAAATCTCTCTCTTCATGCCGAATACAAAACAAATGATGAAATAAATAAAATATTAAAATCTACTAAAAAGTTGAGAAAAGACATCGTCATCATTTATAGACTCTGGACATTAAAAGACAACAAATTAGATGAAAAGTCCACAAAAATTGTGGAAAAGCTCACTGCATTTTATCATTTATCTCCAAATATTGTGGAAAAGCTAAAAAGTGATAAAAATATAAAAATCAATTCCACTATTTATATGGATAAAGATGAAGAATTTATCTGGCCAGAAAAAACAATGCACAAATCTTGTGGATATTGCATGGCCCTAAAAACACAAATCGCCATTTTAGTAGATGGAACAGTAGTACCTTGTTGTCTAGATAGCCGTGGAATAATCGACTTAGGTAATATTCATAAAGAAAGTTTTAAATCGATTCTCTCATCCCAACGATTGAATAATTTGAAAAAAAGCTTTCAAAATCATAATCCCTGTGAAGAGTTATGCCAAAGTTGTACTTTTAAAGAGAGATTTAAAAAGTAAGTTTAAAAAAGAGCCTAACGAAGAATAAACGAAAAAAATAATTGACTTTTGAAAGAAAAGTGATAACATTAATATAAATATTTTTGGAGGTGCCTATGGTGATTACGATGATAAAAAATCAAAATAGAAATAAAAACTTTTCGCTAACACCATTATTGCGTCCAAAAGAAATAAAGAAAAACTAAAAAATGACAGTTTTAGGTCCTCTAGGCTTAAGACTGTCATTTTTCTATAAGGAGGAGTAAAATGAAAAACCCAACAATTGAAGATCTAATGATGTTAGTAAATACTTACACCAACGAAGAAGATGCTAAAATGATTATGCGTGCTTATAAAGATGCAGAAAGCCTACATAGTGGAATCTTTAGACAAAGTGGAGAACCATATATATCCCATCCTTTATATGTGGCATATTTAGGAGCTAGTAGATTTGCAGATAGAGATACCATTTGTGCCAGCCTTTTACATGACACCATTGAAGATACAGACATCAGCAAAGAAGACATAGCAAGAGAGTATAATGAGGATGTAGCAATATTAACAGATGGTGTTTCTAAAATCAGTAGATTAAATTACTCTACCAAACAAGAACAAAATGTGGCTAATATTAGAAAACTAGTAACAGGAATCGAAACCGATGTTAGAATCCATGATATAAAATTACGTGATCGTATTCATAATATGAGAACACTGGGATTTAAAAAAAGGGAAAAACAGATAGAAAATGCGCAAGAAACAATGGATATTATGGTACAGATGGCCAACTACTTAGGAGATAATGAAACGCAAGTAGAACTACGTGATTTATCTCTAATGTACTTAGATCCAGATACTTATAAATATGCCAAGGAAACAAGGGATAAAATAGAAGAAGAAAGCAAAGAGTGTTTAAAGGAAATGTCACAAATTATAACAAATGCTTTAAAAGAAGAAGACATTCACTGTGAAATTACCCCTAGAATAAAAAGTATTTATGGCATTTCCAGATATTTAGAAGCAAACTGTAACTTAGTTAAAATGAATGATCTCCTAGCTTTAAAAATAGTAGTAGAAAACTTTTCAAAGTGTTATCAAAGTCTGGGTGTGATTCATCGAGAATTTAAACCAGTTCCTAACAGAATGAAAGACTATATATGTAATCCCAAAACAAATCTTTATCAATCCCTTCATACTACGGTATTTGGATTAGAAGGAAGACATGTTCAGGCACAAATTAGAACGGAACGAATGCATAAAGTTGCAGCTAGAGGTCTTTTTGCTTACTGGGAATTTTATGGTCAAAATGCCAAATATTATATGCAAGAAGAATTAGAAAAGAAAAGTCAGTTTTATAGTTATTTGATCGATGCAAATAAATCAATAGAGAATAATCAATCTTTTGTAGAGTGCCTAAAATCAGAACTATTCGCTAATCATATTCATGTCTATGACCAAACAGGGGAGGTAATAGAACTACCAATTGATGCCTCACCCATAGACTTTGCTTATAGAATAGATAGTGATACAGCCCATTATTTAACGAGTGCTATGGTAAATGGTGAAGGTGTTCCTCTAGATTATAGATTAAAAAATGATGACAGAGTAAAAATAGTAGCAGATATGGATTTTATTGGACCAAAAAGAGATTGGGAAAATGTTGTAAAAACAAGTTATGCCAAACGAAAGATAAAAGAATTTAAAGCGTTCGGTATTGACACCAAACATAAAATAGACTAAAATACTCCTTCATGAAGGGGGAGCATGCGATGAATACTACAAAAACACTGAAAATAGCAGAAACAAGCGAACATGATTTAGATTGTGAAAAAAGAGCAGAGTATTATAAAAATGCGATTGCACACAAGGATTATTTACCTAAAAGTTCATCCTTTTGTTTTTCGGATGGAACCTATATGGCAAGTTGGTATCAATTGCAAAAAAAGAAAGCTCAAACCATTTTAAGAAAGATAACAGAAGAAAATACGCAAATAGATGAGAAATCATTAGAATTTTTAGAATGGATGACGATATTACATACGGATTTAAAAATAGTATGGGTAGATAATATGTTAAGTTTTCAAAGAAGAGAACAAGCAAGTGATAGATATAAATCTATGAAAAGTTTTTCGGAAGCAGCAGCGTCTAACAAAAGTTTATTAACAAACAAAAAAGTATGTGAGAGAGTAGATGACTTTCAAGTGCTAGAAGAATTTTATGGCGAAGTAGAACAAAGAACAGAATTAGTAGCAACAAAGAATTTTCCTTATGCGAATCTGCAAATAGAAAATATGAGAAAGTGTCTTGTCTTAAAAAAATAAATCATTTTAATATAATAAAGTAACATCAGTAATAGAAATGAGGGGGATTATGGGAAGATATAGATATGATATTGGCTTAAATAAATATCCATATGGAACAGAAGTAGAATTTATAAATGCCTCACTACAGCAATTAGAACAAGAATTTAAAAAGACAACCATTCCAATCGCACTCGTTTTCGACCATAAAGGTAGTGATACGATCTACAATAAAAACTACCTTGATACAGATGGAACAGTATCTTCTCAAATAGGAAATGAAATAGTTGGAGGAGAAGTTTCCACTAGACTTTATCAAAATAAAGAAATAGACTGGATGGAAATAGAAGAAATATGCAATCAATTGATAGAAAATGGGGCAAGTGTGAATGAGAGATGTAGCAATCAAATAAACATTAACTTAACACCCATAACAAAAAAAGCCCTTTTTATGGAAACACTTTCGAAAGTAGTTGCAGTCTATGAAGGGGAAATGGAAGATTTCTATATGGGAGATAGGTATGGACAGAGAAAAGAAAGATACACTTATGCTCGCCCAATCCGAGTAGACTTAATTGGAAAAGTAAATAAAATAGATTTTAGAGAAAATAAGGATTATTTGTATGATTTACTATATCGTAACCGTGCTACTTTTGTAAGAAGAGATGGCATTAGTCTTCAAGATTATAGAATAAATGGTCGAATGGAAATTAGATATCCTAATGGAACATTAAATAAGAAAACAATCCAAAACAATATTAATTTTTCTTTAAAACTGGTAGATGCCATAGAAGAAGAAAAGTTCGATCTAGAAAGATTAACAGGAGAAATCAATCAAGAGTTAGAAATGGATCAATATTGGTATGATTATCGAAGTGAAGAAGAGCACTATAAAAGATTGGAAAGTCTTGTAACCACAATTGCAACCAGCAGTGAAGATACCAATGATTTTATGACTCAGTATGAAAAGGTTCTATCCACAAAACCGAAAAGATAGAATTTTTTTATTGCGAAAATAAACCTGGTTTTCCGAAATCTTCTAAAGACAAAATAAAAAGAAAGTGCTATAATATGACACAGGTGAAGTTTATGGATAAAATTATAATCAAAGGTGCTAGGGAGAACAATTTAAAAAATGTTTCACTAGAATTGCCTAAAAATAAATTAATTGTAATGACAGGGGTCAGTGGAAGTGGAAAAAGTTCTCTTGCTTTTGATACGATTTATGCAGAAGGACAAAGAAGATATGTAGAAAGTCTCTCTGCTTATGCCCGTCAGTTTTTAGGAGGAACAGAAAAGCCAGATGTGGATAGTATTGAAGGATTATCCCCAGCGATTAGTATTGATCAAAAAACAACTAGTAAAAACCCTCGCTCTACTGTTGGTACAGTAACAGAAATTTATGATTATTTAAGATTGTTATTCGCTCGTGTTGGAACGGCTTATTGTAAAAATCACAATATTCCAATCACATCTCAAAGTGTAGAAGAAATGGCGAATAAAATTTTAGAATATAAAGAAGGAACCAAAATCATCATTATGGCTCCTGTTGCCTATCGTGAAAAAGGAACACATAAGGAGTTACTCGATAATCTTAGAAAAGAAGGTTATATTCGCGTCCGCATTAATGGAGAAATGATAGACTTAAGCGAAGAGATTACCTTAGATAAAAATAAACGTGAAAATATTGATGTAGTAGTAGATAGAATTGTTTTAAAAGAAGACATTAGAGGACGTCATGGAAAAGTATTGATTCAAATACTAGGAGAAGAAGCCAAAGAACTATTATTCTCCGAATCATTCGCTTGTCCATACTGTGAGTTTTCACTACCAGAACTAGAGCCAAATATCTTTAGTTTCAACGCACCATTTGGGGCTTGTCCAGATTGTAAAGGACTAGGAATAAAGCAACAAATTGACAAAGATTTGGTAATACCAGACAAAGATTTAAGTATCAATGAAGGTTGTATTAAAACATTAAGCGATGACCAAGATGGTATTTACTTTAAAAAATTAGAGTGCGCTTGTAAGCATTACAAAATCAATATGGATAAACCATTCAAAAAACTAACTAACAGAGAACAAGAAATTATTTTATATGGTAGTGATGAAATAATCCATTTTCACTATGCAACTAAAAGTGGGAATATCACAAATAGTAATGATTTTTATGAAGGAATTATCACGAACCTAGAAAGGCGCTATCGTGAGACAACAAGTACTTGGATTAGAGACTGGTTAGAACGCTATATGGTAGAGTATGAATGTGAGACTTGTCATGGAGCAAGATTAAATGATAATGTTCTATCGGTTAGAGTAGGAGAAAAAAATATTTATGAAGTAACTTGTATGAGTATTAAGGAATTAATTCCTTTCTTTCAAAACCTACATCTCTCAGAAGAACAAAAGCAAATTGCTTCACTAGTTTTAAAAGAGATTAACTCACGCCTTGAATTTTTGAAAAATGTTGGTTTAGAGTATTTAACACTAAGTAGAAGCGCTGGAACATTATCGGGTGGAGAAGCTCAACGAATTCGTCTGGCTACACAAATTGGTTCTAGATTAACTGGTGTTCTCTATGTATTAGATGAACCTAGTATCGGACTTCATCAAAGGGATAATGAACGTCTAATCAATTCCTTGTTAGAGATGAGAGATTTAGGAAATACTTTAGTGGTTGTAGAACATGATACGGATACGATGCTTGCGAGTGATTATCTAGTAGATATCGGTCCAGAAGCAGGCGATAGAGGAGGATGTGTCATGGCGATGGGAACGCCAGAAGAAGTAATGCAAAACGAAAAAAGCCTAACAGGACAGTATTTGAGTGGGAAATTATGTATTGAACTTCCAAAAACAAGAAGAAAAGGCATTGGCAAAAAATTAACCATCAAAGGTGCCGAAGAAAACAATTTAAAAAATATTGATGTTGCTATCCCTCTTGGAACATTTACTTGTATAACTGGAGTCAGTGGAAGTGGAAAAAGTAGTTTAATAAACCAAATTTTATGTAAGAGTATTTCAAAAGAGTTATATCATTCTAAAGAAAAACCAGGAAAACATAAAAAAATATTAGGAATAAATAATCTAGACAAAATAGTAGAAATCTCTCAAAGTCCAATTGGAAGAACGCCACGCAGTAACCCCGCTACTTATACAGGGGTATTTGACGATATTAGAACTTTATTTACGACGACGAAAGAAGCGAAAATGTATGGTTACGAAAAAAATCGTTTTTCTTTTAATGTAAAAGGTGGAAGATGTGAAGCTTGTCGTGGAGATGGTGTCAAAAAAATTGAAATGCACTTTTTACCAGATGTATATGTCCCTTGTGAAGTTTGTAATGGTACGAGATATAATCGAGAAACACTAAACATAAAATATAAGGATAAAAATATCGCTGATGTACTAGATATGCGCGTTAGCGAAGCTTTAGAATTTTTCGAGAATGTTCCAAAAATCAAGAACAAACTACAAGTGTTAGAAGAGGTCGGTTTAGGCTATATCAAACTAGGCCAAAGCGCTCCAACACTATCAGGTGGAGAGGCAGAACGAGTAAAACTTGCCAAAGAATTACAAAGAAAAGCAACTGGAAAAACATTATTCGTCTTAGATGAACCAACGACGGGACTTCATACTCATGACATTAAGCGCCTACTTGCAATTTTACAAAAAATAGTAGATAATAAAGATACCGTAGTCGTTATTGAACACAATCTAGATGTTATAAAAGTAGCCGACCATATTATTGATTTAGGACCTGAAGGTGGCGATATGGGAGGACAAATTGTGGCAATCGGAACTCCAGAAGAAGTGGCAAAAGTAAAAGAATCATACACTGGAAAATTCTTGACAAAAATTCTGTAAGGAGGAAAAATATGCAAATAATCAGGGAAGTAAAAGGCTTTACACGAGTAAATCGCCTGTTAGAGTGGATTATCTATATGCTAGGCTATACGATTGTTTTCATTATAGTGTCGAATCTATTTGATAGCCTCTATATTGATATAGAACACTCCTATATTTACTCATTTTTAGTAGTCTTCATTGTTTATTTGCTAAACATTACGATAAAACCAATCCTAGTGACACTAACGATTCCGATTACAGGACTTACTTTAGGCCTTTTCTATCCATTCATCAATTTATTTATATTGAAATTAACGGATTGGATATTAGGAAGTCATTTTGACCTAAATAATTTTTGGATAGCACTATGGATTGCCATCCTCATTTCTATTATGAACTTTCTTATGGAAGGATTTATAATCAAACCAATTGTTAGGAGGGTAAAAAAAGTATGAGTAGAATAGCACTAGACTTAGGTTTCTTTCAAATATATTGGTATTCCATTTTTATTCTTTTGGCCATATTAGGCGCATCCGTAGTGATATATTTGGAAACAAAGAAAAAACATATCAATCAAGACTTCTTTATCAACCTGCTTTTCTATACTGTAATATTTGGTATTATCGGAGCAAGAATCTATTATGTTACCTTTCATCTAGATTATTACAGTAAAAATCCATTAGAAATTCTAGAAGTATGGAATGGAGGACTCGCCATCCATGGGGGGATACTCTTTGGAGGAATTACAGCATTAATTTATTGCAAAAAGTATAAACAAAATACTTTAAAAATATTTGACATGATTGTAGTAGGATTAATGATAGGGCAGGCAATAGGAAGATGGGGAAACTTCTTTAATCAAGAGGCATATGGTGCTGTGACCACAGTGGCAAAACTCCAAAGTGCTGGAGTACCTCAGTTTGTTATAAATGGAATGTATATCATGGGAGACTATCATCAACCTACATTTTTTTACGAATCTATTTGGAATTTATTTGGCTTTGTAGCCTTACTCTTAATAAGAAAATATCCAAGGCTAAAAAATGGACAGTTGATGGGATTTTATCTAATTTGGTATTCGGCAGCACGCTTTGTCATTGAAGGAATGCGCATGGACTCCTTAATGCTTGGAAACTTTAAAGTAGCACAAATTGCATCTATCATTTGTCTACTGATTGGTCTATATTTCTTTATAATCCACCCTAAAAGAAGTCCAAGATTTGAAAATTTATATGCAAAGGATGAGCAAAATGAAAGAGAATAATTATGATGTTGTAGTAATAGGGGCAGGAGTAGCAGGAATGACTTCTGCTATTTATTTAAAACGAGCAGGTCTTAACTGTTTGCTAATAGAAGGAGAAACACCTGGAGGTCAAGTGACAAAAACAATAACCATTACTAACTATCCAGGTTTTAAAAGTATCACAGGAGCAGAACTTGCAACAAAAGTTCTGTCACAAGTAAAAGAACTAGGTGTAGACATACTCTATCAAAAAGTAGAAAATGTGAAACTAGATCAAGATATGAAAATTATCACATTAGATGACCAAAAAGAAATTGTAACAAAAAACGTGATTATTGCAACTGGACGTAATCCTAAAAAACTAGGGTTACCAAACGAAGAAAAATTAGCAGGACGAGGAGTTAGTTACTGTGCTACTTGTGATGGTGCCTTATTTAAAGGCGAAGAAGTGGTAGTAATTGGTGGCGGAGATACAGCTTTAGAAGAAGCAATTTATTTATCCTCACTTTGTAAAAAAGTAACATTAATTCATCGCCGTGATGAGTTTAGAGCAAAGTCATATCTACAAGAAGAACTTAGATATATTGATAACATAGAAATAATAACAAATGCCAATGTAACAGAGTTAATAGAAACAGATGGAAAACTATCACATGTAAGAATTAACAAAGAAAATCGAGTGGAAAATATCAAAGCCTCAGGCTGTTTTATCTTTATTGGTTATATTCCACAAACAGATTATTTCTCATATTTAGGTATTAGGAACGAACAAGGTTTTATTCCAACGAATGCCAATATGGAAACGACAGTAAAAGGAGTTTATGCCGTAGGAGATGTAAGAGAAAAAGAAGTTTGTCAGATAGTAACGGCAACATCAGACGGAGCAATTGCAGCGATTCACTTATCCAAAGCATTAAATGATTAATAATGAATAATGAACGCATATATTAGATAGAGGAAGTGAAAGCAATGAATAAAAAAGTAATCATATTAGGCGGAGGGACAGGAATGTCCTATTTGTTAAAAGGATTGAAAAATTTCCCACTAGATATTACAGCCGTAATTACGGTATCAGATAATGGAAGATCAACAGGGAAACTACGTAAGGAATTTAAAACTCCTGCTGTAGGAGATATTAGGAAAGTAATAACCAGTCTTTCTAGCACTGACCCGACTGTAAAGAAATTAATGGAGTATCGCTTCAAGACATCGAGTGACTTAGATGGTCATGCGGTTGGAAATCTAATTCTAACAGCACTTCTAGATATTACGGGAAGCTTAGATGCCTCTATCACAACCCTATCTAAATTGCTAGATGTAAAACACAAAGTACTACCAATTTCAGAAGATGCTGCTCTAACATTAATGTGCACGACTGAAAAAGATGAATTAATCGAAGGCGAACAAGAAATTAGTGAATCACCTCAGAAAATAAAGAAAATCTTTTATAAAGAAGAACCCAATGTCACACCAGAAGTAATCGCTGCTATAAAAAATAGTGATTTAATTATTTTTTGTATGGGAAGTTTATATACAAGTCTATTACCCAATATTATTTGTAAAGATGTAAAAAATGCCTTAGAAAATACTTCATCACCAATTATGTATTTATGTAATGCGATGACTCAACCAGGCGAAACAGATAATTTTACAGTAGCAGATCATGTCAAATTGATTAATAGTTACTTAAAAATGCGAAAAATAGATGTCGTAATTGCCGGAAATACAAAGATAGATAAGAAAATAATAGAAAAGTATGAAACTGAAGAGACAAAAGAGCCAGTAATAATTGATAAAGAAGAACTAGATAAGTTAAACGTAGAATTAATAGCAATTGATACATTAAGTGTTGTGGACAATGTAATACGACACAACAGTTTGAAATTATCTAGTGAAATATTTTCTTATTTAATGAGGGATTAAAATGTCGTATACTACAAAAATTAAAAATGAAATTTTAAACATAGAAGGCTCAAAAAGAGAGTTAATTGCAGAACTTTCTGGCTTTGTAAGAAATAATGGTGAAATAGAAGAAAATACGCTAAGACTAACAACGGAAAATAAAGAGATTAAAGATCGCCTTTTTGAGATTTTGAACAAATTATATGAAACAAAAGTAGAAATTGAAACCAAAGAAAATCTGAACTTTTCAAAAAATAAGCTTTATGTTATTAAAGTGATTGAGAATTTAGCAGTTATTTTAGAAGATCTTGGTTATCTTGATAAAAATAAAAACTATAGCAGTGCCCCGCCTTCCTATATTATTGGAGGAAATGAAGAGATTAGATCATATTTACGAGGAGTATTTTTATGCCAAGGGAGTATTAATGACCCTAAAACGTCTAGATACCACATGGAACTTTTGATATCACGACCAGAAGAAGCAGTATTTGTACAAAAGCTCTTAAATATTTTTGATCTGAATGCGAAAATTTTAACTCGGGATAAAGGCTATATGATTTATATGAAAGAAGCAGAAAAAATAAGCGATTATTTAAAAATACTAGGAGCTTCGAATGCTGTCATGTATTTTGAGAATATTAGAATTTATCGTGATAAAAAAAATCAAACAAACCGCCTTAATAATTGTGAACAAGCCAATATAAATAAAGTAGTAGATGCCGCTAGTAGTCAGCTAAAACAAATAGAGAAAATAAAAGAGCATATGGCCCTAGAGCTATTGGATGACAAAACAAGAGAAGCTGTAGATTATCGTTTAAAATATCCAGAAGCCTCCCTAAAAGAATTGAGTGAAATTATTTCGTTAGAAACAGGGAAAAAAATCACTAAATCAGGATTAAATCATCGATTTCGCAAGGTAAAAGAACTTTCTGATAAATTTGAAAAAGAATGAAATAAAGACAAAAATCACAGTAAATAGAAAAAACAGTAGAACAAATGATGATTTTGTTCTTTTTTCTTGCCCAAATTTGAAAAAATAGCCATTTTACAAAGATTAAAAATCAGTGTATCATCGGGGAAAAGAAAAGGAGGTGCTTTCAATGCAACCATTATTAAAAAGAAAAATCAGCAGAAAAAATAGTTACCAGTTAAGAAAGTTAAAAGAAGGAGAACGCATTCCATTAGTCTCTACTACCATGTTTGAAACCATGTTAAATAATGAATCACGAAAGAAATATCTATGTTACATGCTCTCTCTTATTCTAGAAAAAGATATGAATCAAATTATGGAAAACATTCACTTCGTAAAACAAGAACTAGATAAAGAAAACTATCACCATTCTAAAAAGACCGTAGACTTAGTTTGTAAATTAGATGATGATATTTATAATATCGAGTTAAATAATAATATGGAAGTAGAAGGCTTAGAGAGAAATATCTCTTATGCTGCAGACTTATATAAAAGTAAGATGTTTAGAGGAAGTGACTATCGTTATCAGAAAGTCTTACAGATTAATATTACAAACTTTACTTTCGAAGGAAATGAATCCTGTGAAGAAGAGTATTTCTTACGAGATAAAAATGGCAATATTTTAACAGACAAAATAAGAATCCTCTATTTTTACTTGCCCAAAATCAGAGAAAAATACTATAATAAGAGTAATTTAAGTGAAATAGAAAAATTGCTACTTGTATTTAATGAACAAGAAAGCAAAGAGTTAAGTGAAATAATGGAGGGGCATGAAATAATGGAAGAGTATGTAAAAGAGTCAAAAAAGACAAGTACGAAAGAAGAAGTGATTGGTCTATATGATAAAGAGTTATATGATGAAGCGATGGAGTATCACAGAATAAGACATGCCAGAGAAGAAGGGATACAAAAGGAGAAAATAGAAATTGCTAAAAATATGTTAGAGAAAAATATAGAAATAGATCTTATTTCTTCCTGCACAGGTTTATCTATAAAAGAAATAGAAAGTTTATAATAAAAAAACTCTATAAAAAGTAATCATTTACTTGAAAATAGAGTTTTAATTTGTACTTTCTACGATTTTATCAACTAGACCATATGCTAAAGCTTCTTCAGCATCCATAAAATTATCTCTTTCTGTATCGTGTTCAATTGTTTCTAAATCTTTGCCAGTTTTTTTAGAAAGTAGACGATTTAATTTATCTTTAAGTTTTAGGATGTGTTCAGCAGCAATTTTAATTTCAGTGGCCTGCCCTTGTGCACCACCCAAAGGTTGATGAATCATAACCTCAGAATTCGGTAGCGCAAAACGTTTTCCTTTTGTACCACTAGCAAGTAAGAAAGAGGCCATAGAAGCAGCCATTCCAACACAAATAGTAGTAACATCACTTTTTATAAACTGCATAGTATCATAAATTGCCATACCAGACGTAATGACACCACCAGGCGAGTTGATATAGATACTAATATCGTCATGATTAATAGAATCTAAATATAGAAGTTGGGCAATAATACTATTTGCCATCTGGTCATTAATTTCACCACTGAGCATAATAATCCTTTCTTTTAAAAGACGAGAAAAAATATCGTAACTACGTTCTCCATTGATATCTTTTTCAACAACAACTGGCACTAAACTCATTTTATTCACCCTCTCTTAAACATATTATAGACACGATAAAATTAAAATATGCATATTCTCTTTCGTCAAAATGTGATACAATAGGAAAGTAGAATAGAAAAAGGGTGTGTCATATGATAGAAAATATAGAAATAATAATCAACAATCAAAAAAAAGAAGTACCAAAAGAAATGACATTAGAAGAACTAGCCAAACTAGAACAAGATCATTTTCGTTATCCTATTTTACTAGCTAGAGTGGATGGTATTCTAAAAGAGTTAACAACGAAAATCTTAGAACCAGCAAAAATTGAATTCTTAGATTTAACATCTCGTGAAGGAAATAAAGTACATGTCAATGGTCTTAAATTCATGTTACAATATGCCATTAAAGAACTATATGGTCAAAATCAAAATATGAGAATTCAACATTCTATAGATAAAGGAATCTATGTAGAAGTAGATTTCGAAATATCAGAACAAATCATCAGGGAAATCAAAGAAAAAATGCATTCTCTTGTGGAAAAAGATTTAAACATTAGTGAAGTTCATGTAGATAGAATGGATGCTATTAACTATTTTGAACAAGTAGGAGATACCTCAAAAGTGGGGGTAATGAAGTATAATACCAATTCTTACGTGAATTTATATCGTCTAGGAAATCTTTACAACTATTTCTATTACTTTATGCCAACTTCAACACAATATATTAAGGACTTTGATTTAACTTATATAAATGAATTTGGTTTTGTCCTACGTTTTCCAACCGTTTATATTAATGATAAAATAAAAGATTATGAACATCATCCTCATATGTTTGATATTTTTAAAGAGTGTAGAACATGGGCGAAAATGATGAATGTGAGAAATGCCCCTGAACTAAATGATATGGTATCAACAGGTAAAATTAGTGATTTAATCCGAATGAATGAAATGATTACAAGTAACAGACTTTTAGAAATCGCAAGAGAAATAGTAAAAAAAGAAGAAGTAAAAATAGTACTTTTAGCAGGACCTTCTTCGTCTGGAAAGACAACTACAACAAGAAAATTATGTATGTATCTACAAAGTTTAGGAAAAAGACCGAAAGTAATTTCAATGGATGATTATTTTGTGGAAAAAGATGAAAATCCAATTGGTGAGGATGGAAAACCAGATTATGAATGTTTAGAAGCAATTGATTTGAATCTGTTCAATGATCATATCGCAAGACTGATTGCAAAAGAAGAAGTCCTAGTACCAACTTACAACTTTTTACTTGGAAAAAAAGAATACAAGAAAAAACTTCAAGTAGGTGAAAAAGATATCATTCTAATTGAAGGAATTCATGGACTAGATCCGCATATTTTAACCAATATTGACAGGGCGAAAAAATATAAAATTTATTTATCTGCTCTAACAGAATTAAATATGGATGACCATAATAGAATTTCAACGACTGACAATAGACTGCTCCGCCGAATGATTCGTGATAATCGTACTAGAGGCTATAATGTAGAAGCAACACTTAGAAGTTGGCCTTCAGTAAGACGGGGAGAAGAAAAATATATTTTCCCATATCAAGATGATGCCGATGTAGTTTATAATACTGCCTTAATCTATGAACTAGGTGTATTAAAAACCTACGTAGAACCATTATTATATTCAGTTGATGTGAATTCAGAATATTACGAAGAAGCGAAAAGACTAATCAATTTCTTACATCTATTTTTACCAATTCCATCAGAGAGTATTCCACAGGATTCTATTTTAAGAGAATTTATTGGTGGTAGTTGTTTCCATGATTAATATTCACAAAAACTGTGGATATTTTTTCTTTACAGGATAAAACTGTCAAAATAGATAGAATATATTGCATGAGGTTGTGGAAAACTATATAATGAAAATAAGGAGGAAGAAAAAATGATAAAAGTAGCAATCAATGGATTTGGAAGAATTGGACGACTTGTTTTTCGCCTAATGGAAGAAAGTAATGACTTTGAAGTAGTAGCTATCAATGATTTAACAGATGCAGAGCAACTTGCGTATTTGTTAAAGTATGATACGAATCATCGTAATTATAGAGTAGAAGAAATCACAAATGAAAACGACTCTATTCTAATTGGAGGAAGAAAGGTAAAAGTATATGCAGAATTAGACCCTAAAAATTTACCTTGGAAAGATTTAGATATTGATGTCGTAATGGAATGTACTGGAAAGTTCACAGAGAAAGAAAAGGCACAAGCTCATATTGAAGCAGGAGCCAAGAAGGTTGTTATTTCAGCACCAGCAAAAGGAGATTTAAAAACGATTATATATAATGTAAATGAGAAAGACTTAACTGGAGAGGAAGAAATCATTTCAGCAGCTAGTTGTACTACAAACTGTCTCGCTCCCGTTTTAAATGTTATTCACAATGAATTTGGAATTGAAAAAGGGTATATGACTACAGTACATGCTTATACCAATGATCAAGCAACGCTAGATGTTCCTCATAAAAAAGGAATCCGTGCGCGTCGTGGTCGTGCTGCAGCAGCAAATATCATTCCAGCATCAACAGGAGCGGCTAGTGCAATCGGAAAAGTACTAAAAGATTTAGACGGTCGTCTAGATGGAACTGCCATGCGTGTCCCAGTAGCCACAGGATCTGTAATTGACCTAGTGTTAGAACTAAAAAAGAATGTAGAAAAAGAAGAAATCAATCAAGCATTAAAAGAAAATGCCAATGAAACTTTAGGTTATACAGAAGATCCAATTGTATCAAGTGATATCATTGGTTCCCATTTCGGAGGTCTTGTAGATGGGCTTTCTACCAGCGTTCTAGAAGTAGAGGGTCGCCAATTAGTGAAAGTAGTAGCATGGTACGATAATGAAATGAGCTATACTGCCCAAATGGTGCGTACTGCAAAATACTTATCTGATATTAGTGTAAAATAAAAGTATACAAGAGATACTTTTACTATCTTAAAGCATTAATATATGCTATACTAAATAGTGAGAGGTGAAAATGATGACAAAGTCTTTATATGAATTATTAAAGATAATAGAGGCTTCTAGAGAATTTGATAAAAAGTCGATGGAAACCATAGGAGCAGAAAGACTCAATTACTTCCATCTTCGTAATACAGCTTTAACTTTAATAGATGATTTTTCCAGAGTGATTTTCCCATATGATGATATAATG
The DNA here is from genome assembly GCA_910585335.1 of uncultured Bacilli bacterium. Classification (GTDB taxonomy): domain Bacteria; phylum Bacillota_I; class Bacilli_A; order RF39; family UBA660; genus MGBC119817. The sequence goes on along the minus strand of CAJUCU010000001.1, from coordinate 132,780 downwards.
GAAAAAGGACTTGATGCTTTCTATATAGATATGATAAATTTTTTATCTGACGAAAATAAGCCCCAATTAGTCTTTAGCCCAGAAAAACTTAGAGACTTAGTATATGATTCACAAATATTAAGTGAAAGTCTTGGATTAAAAGAACAAAAGAGAAAGTACCATGAAATACGTGGCAATCCCTTATTCAAAAAGATTATGGGTGAAAATGCAAAGGACCAATTACCACAAATCAAAAAAGTATTCAGCCAAAGTGAAAGTTTTGAATTGGCAGATATTGGAGATAATATAAATTGTATAGAAGAAAAGATAGAAAATTGGGAAGAAAATTTATCCCAAAAATTGGAAAATAAAGAAATAGATAGCAATATGCATGAATATTGTTCCATGCAATTAGAATATTTAGAAAGCTACTATATGAGTATATTAAAAGGAGAACAAAAACAATTTGAGGTACAAAACCAAGAGAATGCATACTCTGCTAGTGGATTTTTAGAACCAATATCAGAAGGGATAAATCCATCTATTACTTCAAATGAAAGTGAAGAAGAAAGAATGATAAGAGACCTAGAAGAAAAATATGGATATAGTGATATGTCAGAACAAGAACAAATGGAATTTAGACAAAAATTATCGGAAGGAGAAAGTGAACCAATAGAAAGGGCACCTCTAGAACATACTGAAGGAAGAAGGATACTATAAAAGTATTCTTTTTTCATTAGAAATTTATTGTTTCAAATAGAGTAAATAATGGTATAATAAAAAAAGAAAATGGAGGATTTAAAATGAATAAATGCTTAAAAAATATTGATATCAAAAACAAAGTAGTAATCATACGGTGTGATTTTAATGTCCCATTAAAAAATGGAAAAATTATTGATAATACCCGTATTGTAAAAAGTTTGGAAACGATAAAGTATTGTATCAAACAGCAAGCAAAAACTATTTTACTTTCTCATTTAGGTCGTGTAACAACAGAAGAGGATAAGAAAGATAAATCATTAAAGCCAGTTGCCAAAGAGTTAGAAAAACTTTTAAATGAAAAGGTAACTTTTATTCCGCAAACTAGAGGGGAAGAAGTAGAAAATGGAGTAAAAAATTTAAAAGCAGGCGAGGTTTTACTGCTAGAAAATACAAGATTTGAAGACATAGATGGCAAAAAAGAAAGTGGAAACGATAAGGCATTAGGTGCTTATTGGGCTAGTCTAGGAGATATTTTTATCAATGATGCTTTTGGAACTGCACATCGCTCTCATGCTTCTAATGTAGGAATATCATCTAATATAAAAACAAGCGGTATTGGTTTTTTAATAGAAAAAGAATTAACCGCTTTAGAGGAATTAAATTGTCCTGATAAACCATTTATCGTTATTTTAGGAGGGTCAAAAGTTGGTGACAAAATTGGCGTGATAGAAAATATAGTAGAAAAGGCAGATAAAATTTTAATTGGTGGTGGAATGGCATTTACTTTTCTAAAAGCCGAAGGTTATGAAATTGGAAATTCTATCTGTGACAATGAACATCTATCCTTTTGTGAAAAAATGACAAAAAAATATCCAGATAAAATTATTTTACCAGTAGATTTTAGAGTAACAAGTGAATTTAGTGACAATACCAAAGTTGAAGAAAAAGATATTGATGAGTTAGATTTTAATGACATGGGCCTAGATATTGGACCATCAACTGTAGAAATATTTAAAAATCACTTAAAGGATGCCAAACTGGTACTTTGGAATGGTCCTCTTGGAGTCTATGAGTTAGAAAACTATAAAATAGGGACAGATAAAGTCTTAAAATATTTAGCAAAAAATGATATAAAAACGATTCTAGCTGGAGGAGATATTGTAGCCGCTGCAACCGCAGCTAAAGTGGAGGATAAAATCTATCACATTTCAACAGGTGGAGGAGCAACTCTTGAATATTTAGAAGGAAAAGTATTGCCAGGAATAGATGCAATCAAATAGGGGGAAATATGAGTAAAGAAAAGATATTGGTCGGAAAGCCAACGAGTGCATTATTAGAGTTAAATGCAGTCTTAGCCTTTGAGCAAGAGCACCCACTAGTAGAAACAAGCATTAGTAAAAACTACGGAACCAAAACAGAAAACTTATATTTACTAAAAGATTTTGATGTAGTAGATAGTTGTTATATTGAGGCAAATAGTGATATTAGAAGCTGTATCCTATCTTTTCCTAAATTAAAAAAAGAAGGGCCTAGAAAAATGGTAATGCTAGCCACAGAGTATGCCCTAGAAATAATGGATATGGCGGAATCCTTTGTTTTTGCAGAAAAAGAAGATAAAAGTATGATTCATACCTTAAATAACTTAGGTTATGAATATTTAGGCGAAGAAGAAAAAATGGAAACATTTGTAAAGGATAAACCAATAATAAAAGAAAGCGAAGCGACAAAATGGAAATAGTAAAAAACATACGAAAAAATACAATCTTAATATTGTTCATTACATTGCTAGTATTAGTATTAGTCCTAAAAGAAGATTTTGCAAGTACAGTAGATGCTTTAAAAAACATGGACTTTACATATTTACTTCTAGCAGTTTTCGTATTTGCTTTATCCATCGTTTTAAAAGGAATCGTCTCTTACAAAGTGGTAAATGAAAAAGAAAAATATTCATTAACAGAAGCAATCAAGCATAATGTCATTGTTCAGTTCTTTAATGGTATTACCCCATTCTCAACAGGCGGACAACCAATGGAAGTCTATATGCTAAAAGAGCATGGTATCCGTATTAGTAGAGGGACAAACTTCATTATACAAAACTTTATTTTCTATCAAGTTGCCCTAGTGTTATTTGGACTATTTGCCGTTATATACAATGCAAAATTTCATCTTTTCCCAGATAGTCCCATTTTAAGAAATCTAGTTTTATTAGGTTTTTTAGTAAATACATTAGTAGCAGTATTCCTATTTATCTTAGCCTTTTCTAAAAAAGTAACCAGTTATATTGTATATCATGCCATAAATATACTAGCAAAATTAAAACTAATAAAAAATAAAGAAGAAACCAAAGAACACTGGAAAGATCGAATTACAGAATTTCATAAAAGTACCCAAGAGTTAAAACAAAAAAAGATACTGGCTATAACAGGGATACTGCTAAATCTGTTAAGTCTAGCGTGCTTCTACCTAGTCCCTCTTTTTATTGTCTACTCACTTGGGGATTTTAACAGTCTAACAATAACAGAGTCTATGGTAACTTCTGCCTATGTCCTAATTATGGGATCCTTTGTACCAATACCAGGGGCCAGTGGAGGAATTGAATACGGCTTTCTAAGTTTCTTCCATGCTTTTCTCTCAAGTGGTATAACGAGTGCAGTTTTGCTAGTTTGGAGATTCATTACTTATTATTTACCAATGATTGTTGGTGCTATTGTCTTTAATATTGACGAAGGGAGGAAAAAATAATGCGAATAGGAATTTTTTCTGAAACATACACGCCATATATCAGTGGACTAGTAACAAGTGAGTTGATGTTGAAAAAAGCCCTAGAAAAAAAAGGACATACAGTCTATGTTGTAACAGCAAACTTAACAGATTTTAAATATGAGTACAACGAAGAAGAACGAGTGCTAAGAATCCCAGGAATTCCTACAGGAATTTATGATTCACGTCTAACGAGTATCTATCCAATTGCAGCAGTAAACAAAATTAAAAGCTGGAACCTAGATGTGATTCATTCACAAACAGAATTTGCCATCGGAACATTCGCACGTCTTTTTGCCAAACAGTATAATATTCCTTTAGTACATACCTATCATACGATGTATGAAGACTACATTCACTATATAACCAAAGGATATTTTCAAAAGTCTAGCAAGAAGCTAGTCGAATACTTCACCAAATTTTATTGTGAAACAACAGCCACAGAATTAATCGTCCCTACCAATAAGACATATAAATTATTTAAAGAAAAATACAAGTTTGAGAAAAATGTACATATTATTCCTACTGGAATTGAAGTGGAACGCTTTTTCAAAGAAAATATAAATATTAGAAAAATACAAGAGTTAAAAAAACATTTAGGGTTAACAAAGAAAGATTTTGTTATTGTATTTGTAGGACGTCTTGCCCAAGAAAAAAATATAGAATTTTTATTAAAATCACAAAAAGAACTAGTGAAAAAACATCCCAATATCAAATTATTGATTGTAGGAGATGGTCCTGATAAAGAAGAATATGAATCATACGTAAAAAAAGAAAAGCTAACCCAAAATATTCTGTTTACCAATAAAGTGGCTTGGGAGGATATTCCGTATTATTATCACTGTGGAGATGTATTTGCAACCGCTTCTCATACAGAAACACAAGGTTTAACCGTGATTGAGGCGATGACATCAGGCTTAGTGCCGTTATGTATAAAAGATGAATCATTTATTTCAATGATGACAGATGACTTGAATGGTAAATTCTTCGAAACAGAAGAAGAATATAGAAGTCAATTGTTAGAACTATATAATGATAAGACCAAAAGAACTTACTTCGCCAAACAGGCAAGAATTCAAGCAGAACACTGTGGAACCAATCATTATGCCAATCAAGTTCTAGAAGTCTATGAACGTGCAATTAAAGAAAAGAAAAAGTATCGCTTTGGTTTAATTTCTAAACTTCATGAGAAACTAAAAGGAAAATGAGAAAGGGAATAGAAAATATGAAAATAGTATTGAATCATAAATGCAATCTCACAAAAAACGAATTTCTAGCATATCAACAAGCGTTTGCGAAAATAAAAACAGCCCACGATATAGTAATGTGCCCTTCCTCTCTTTATCTACCTTTATTTCATTTAGAAAACATATCACTAGGTAGTCAGGATGTATCCACTTATGAAATGGGGGCTCATACAGGAGAAATCTCGGCAAGCCAGTTAAAAGAAATGAATGTAGAGTATACTATCGTAGGCCATAGTGAGAGAAGAAGTGACTTTGATGAGAAAGATAATGACATAAAAGAAAAAATCGCAAAGTTACTAGCACAAGGAATTACTCCTATCCTTTGTGTTGGTGAGACAAGTAAAGAAAGAGAAAAAGGCGAAAGAATAGAAGTGATAAAAAGACAATTATCCATTCTATCTTCTTTTGATACTAAAAAAATAATCATTGCCTATGAGCCAGTTTGGGCAATTGGTACAGGACTTGTCCCAACTGTAGAAGAATTAGATGAAGTCTTAACTAGCATTCATTTTTCTTATCCAGAATCCCTTCTATTATATGGGGGTAGTGCTAGTGATGAAAATATTGAATATTTAAAAACCAGCCAAGAAATAGATGGCTATCTATTAGGTGGTCTTAGCCTAAAGTTAGAGAAATTACAAGTTTTCCTAGATTTGTGTTAGACGCATTTCGACAAAACTTGTCTTTTTTTTCTCTACCAATTTCCGACATAATGTTATATAATAAAAATGCGTGGTAGTATAGGGAAGGAGAGAAAATGGAAAAGACAAGAATATTAATGATCGATGACAATGTAGAATTAGTCAACATGGTTACCGAATTTTTTAGTAAACACGCAGATATAAAAGTAACATTACGTGCACATAATGGAGAGGATGGATTTAGTCTCATTGATAAGAAAAGGGATGAATATGATTTAATACTTTTAGATCTTATCATGCCGAAAAAAGATGGGATGTATGTCCTAGAAAAGATGAAAAAGAAGAAAATTGAAAAGAAAGTAATCATTCTAACCTCGTATAATGCACAAGACATGATTAGAAAAACATCAGAGCTAGGTATTAGTTACTTTATTTTAAAGCCATTTGAATTAGATGAGCTAGAGAAACGAGTAGAAGAAGTAATGGAAGGTAGTAAATTTGGAAGTAAGTCAGTAGATGTTTACCATAATAATTTACAAATTTCAATTACGAAAATTCTACATGAGTTAGGAGTCCCATCGCATATCAAAGGATATCAATATATCCGTGAAGGTATCCAAATGCTTTATGACCGTCCTGAAGTAATAGGCGGGATTACAAAAGAGCTATATCCAGACATTGCCAAGAAATTTGATACTACAGTATCTCGTGTTGAACGGGCGATTCGTCATGCTATCGAAGTAAGCTGGAATCGTGGAAACTGGCAGTTAATGGAAGAAATATTTGGACATAGTGTTGATATCGATAAAGCAAAACCTACAAACTCCGAGTTTATTGTCACAGTCGCTGATAAACTAAGACTTGAATTTCATAAACCAAGTAGTATTGAATAATAAGGGACAAGCAGTAGTAGTCTTTTTTATTTTGGAAAAAAACTCGAATTTTGTCACTCGTCAGAACTTGACGGAATTTGCGTAAAAGAGTATACTTAATTTAAGTAATATGTTAGGAGGATACACTTTATGGAACGAAAAATAATGCAGTACTTTCACAAATGGAAAAATGATCTTATAAGGAAACCCTTATTAGTATATGGATCAAAACAAATTGGCAAGACATTCACTGTATTAGAATTTGGAAACCAAAATTATAAAAATGTAGTGTATTTTAATTGTGGAACAAATAGTGAACTTCTAGAACTGTTTAAAAAAGAAAAATCACCCGATAAATTAATTCTAAATTTGTCCTTAATGTCCAAAGAGACAATCTTAAAAGAGGATACGCTTTTAGTGTTTGATAATCTTAATGAACTAGAAATTGTAAAAGGAATTAAATTAATCGGTAGTGAAAGACGAGATTATCACATCATATTAATAACATCTCGTCGTGAAAACTTAACTATTTTCAAAGGCGAAGAACTACAATTTAAAGGAATGAGCGAAATGGACTTTGAAGAGTACTTATGGGCTCATGAAGAACACCAATTAGCAGGTTTGATTAGAGAATCTTTTGAAAAACATAAAACTTGTCCTTTCCATAAAGTCGCCCTAGACTATTTTTATGAATATTTAAAAACAGGAGGCTTACCAGAGGCAGTCCTAAAAGAAAAAGAAGGCTATAATGAAGCGAAATTAGATGCTATAAAACAAAAAACGCTGGATGCTTATAAGGCTGAAATTGCACTAAATCCGACTTTAATTGATATTAGCCGTGGTATAGAAGTGCTTCGTTCTATTCCAGACCAATTAAAAAAAGATAATAAAAAATTCCAATATGGCCTACTAGGACGAGGAAGACGTGCCAAAGAGTATGAAAGTGCCATTAAATACTTGATAGATAATCAAATTCTCTATCGTAGTTTCAAAATTCAAACTGTAAAGTCTCCCTTAAGTAGCTGTAGAGAAAAAGAAAGCTTTAAACTATATTTGCCAGATGATGGTCTTTTATATTCCATGCTACATTTATCAACCAAAACACTGTTAACAGATGAAAAATTAAAAGAAACATTATACGAAAATCATATTGCTAAGACTTTGATGGAAGCGGGATATGCCCTATATTACTATCAATCAGAAGGAAAAGCCGAAGTAAATTTCGTTATCCAAAATAGAATGGGAGAAGTAATCCCTATAGAAATTGCCACTCGGTCTATGTCGAAGGCTAAATCATTATCCATTTTTATGAAAAAGTTTACTGTGAAGAACGCATATCGAATTACAGAAAATAACTTCTCAACAAAAAAAGAAGTGCGCTATTTACCAATTTATGCAGTATTTTGTCTAAATGACATGAAGATATAGAGAGGATTCTTATGAAAAAACCAATTATTTTAACAATATTAGATGGCTACGGTCTAAGACAAGACACATTTGGTAATGCTGTAGCAGAAGCAGACAACAAAACTTTTGAAATGTTATGGAAGAACTATCCTCATACTACGCTAGAAGCGTCAGGACAAAAGGTAGGACTTCCCGCTGGACAAATGGGAAACTCTGAAGTGGGACATATGAATATTGGGGCAGGGCGTATTGTTTATCAACCACTAGAATTAATAAATAAAAGCATTGAAAATCAAACATTTTTTGAAAATAAAGAGCTTTTAAAAGTGATGAATCATGTTAAAGAAAATCATTCTAAATTACATCTTATGGGACTAATTAGTGACGGAGGAGTACATTCTCATATCGACCATTTGATGGCCCTTCTTACTATGTGTAGAGATAAGAACATAGAAAGAGTCTACTTACATCTTTTTACAGATGGTAGAGACACAGACCCCAAAAGCGCTTATACTTACCTTGCAAAAGTGGAGGAAAAATTAGCAGAGTTGAAAATAGGCTCTATTGCCACTGTTGGGGGAAGATACTATGGAATGGATAGAGATAATAACTATGATCGCTTAAAAAAAGCATATGATGCCATCGTGAATAATGTAGGTCCTGATGGAAGCTCTATTAAGGATGATATCGAGGCAAGTTATGAAATGAATATTACCGATGAATTTTTCTTGCCTAAAATCTATGATAAAAAAGGAAATATAGAAACGGATGATGGTCTTATTGTCTTTAATTTCCGTAAAGATCGTCTTCGTGAAATTCTAACTTGTCTAACCAATCAAGTGAATGGTCTAAATGTAGAAGTGATTCCAAACTTGAAAGTAGTAACAATGATGCCTGTTGTAGAATCTGTAAAAGCACCCCATGCCTTTAATGATCCACTTCTTGCAAATAGTTTAGGAGAATATATTGAAAAATGTGGCTTAAGCCAACTTAGAATTGCAGAAACAGAAAAGTTTGCCCATGTTACATTCTTTTTTGATGGTGGCCGTGAAGTAGATTATCAAAATGAAAATAAAATTTTAATTCCATCGCCTAAAGTGGCGACATATGATTTGAAACCAGAAATGAGTGCCGAAGAAATTACCAATCATTTGCTAAATGAAATAGAAAATTATGATCTTATCATTCTTAATTTTGCAAACGGCGATATGTTAGGGCACACAGGAGTATTGGATGCTGCAATCAAAGGTGTAGAAATAGTGGACTGTTGTCTTCTTAAAATTTATAACAAGATAAAAGAGCTAGATGGCATCTTGATTGTAACAGCAGACCATGGAAATTGCGAGGAAATGCAAGATAGTAAAGGTAATATCATCACTTCCCATACAACAAATCCAGTCCCATTCATCATCACCAAAAAAGGTCTAACTTTAAAAGCTGGTAAACTTGCCGATATTGCCCCTACCATTCTAGATTTACTAAATTTAGAAATTCCTGTGGAAATGACTGGCCAAAGTTTAATTCAAAAATAAAATATCCACAATATTCTGTGGAAAAAGTAATCAAAAAGAACAAATATAAGTAGCTAGTTTATATTAGCTATTTTTTGCTTGGACGAAGTAAAAAAGTATGTTATGATAAACAGAAAAATATAATTTTATTAAATTTAGAACAAGAGGAGTGAAATAGATGCAGACAATTAGTTATATCAAAGAAGGAAAAGAAGTAACTACCAATAAATTATCCCATCAGTTTTTTGGAACAAGGAAAGCTTATTCAATAAAATTAGATCATTTAAAAAGAAAAGAAATAGAAGTGCTAGAGAATGTAGAACTATTACACTTTAGAAATTTTAATTTTACAGATACTATTCGTTTTCATTGTCAAAATAAAGATACCATATTAATATTAGAAGATTGTAATTTTGAAAACCATATAAACTTTCATCAAGGAAATATCGTGTTAGATAAACCGAGTTATATAGGAAGCTTCCCAGATATAAACTTTTTTAATAATGATGAAGTGGAACTAATATTAGATGATAAACAGGAAGAGAATAGACATACGCTAGAAAAATGCTATACTATGAATAGTAGAGTAAAATCATTAACAGTTACAGGAAAAATGATAAGTTCCTGTATAAAGACACTATCTTCTGTTGAAAAACTTCATTTGAAAAATTTAACATATAAACAATTTAGAAATGGTGCTATTTATGTTATTTCGAATGTAGAAAATATAAAAATAGAAGGTTCTGATATAGAAGAGTTCTCCCTTTCTTATTGGTGTAAAAATTTAGAAATAAGAAATAGTACCATAAAAGCTACCCACAGTATTGATACGAGGGGCAGTAATGTTGTACTAGAAAACACGAGTTTAAAGGCTCCTCAAATTATTTCGTGTAAAGGAATATATACTCAAGATGAAAAACTATATTTTAGTACGAATGATAGTGAGGCATCTGGAAATAGGAAATTAGCAGAAACATCTATAATCTCTTCTCTAAAAGCATTGACAAGCCAAGCGGAAAGAAGCTGTCAAATACAAAAAGAACAAATTGCTGAAGAAGTAGCAGAAAGGTATGAAGAAACATTAGAAGACTATCAACGTTGGCTTAGATATGATAGAACTCAGAGAGATTATTATGAAAGCGAAATAGAAAAAAGCGAAAATGCAATAAAAGGACTGGAGACAGAAAAAAGAGAAGTAATGAATAACGTAAACAATTGCTTGAAAAAACAAAAAATAAAAACACTAGTATCTACTAACAAGAAATAAAATTTTTCTTGTTTTCTTTTTTTGTTCGATTGCAAAAAGCGAAAATACGTTCTATAATAAAAGCAGGAGGGGATTCTATGAAAGAGAGACTTATATTTCATATAGATGTAAATAATGCTTTTTTATCTTGGAGTGCTGTCCTTCTTTTAAAACAAGGCTATAAACAAGATATCAGGAAAATTCCTTCCATCATTGGTGGAGATGAATCGAAAAGACACGGAATTGTTCTAGCTAAATCTCCTATTGCCAAAAGATTTGGTGTGGTAACCGCAGAAACCTTGTATTCGGCCAAAAAAAAATGTCCTACCTTGCAAATTTTTTCGCCAAACTATGAGTGGTATTACGAAAAATCTAGAGAATTAATGAAATATTTATCACAGTATACTCCAGTAATGGAACAGTTTTCAGTCGATGAGTGTTTTTTAGATATGACAGGTACTTCCTATTTATATAAAGATTACATAAAACTAGCTTACTTTATTAAGGATGATATTAAGAAAAAATTTGGTTATACTGTAAATGTTGGAATAGGAAACAATAAACTTTGTGCTAAAATGGCATCAGATTTTGAAAAACCAGATAAAGTACATACATTATTAAAAGGGGAAATCAAAGACAAGTTATGGCCTCTTCCTGTCAAAGAACTATTTATGGTAGGCAAAAAAACAGCATTAGAATTACAAAAACTAAATATCAAAACGGTAAAAGATTTAGCGGAAAGTTCAGATGCTCTTCTTTATAGACATTTTAAAAACCAAAGTACTTATCTAAAAGAAGCAGCTAATGGAATTGATCTATCTAAAGTAGAGGCACGTTCTAGTAAACATGAAAGTATCAGTATTTCAGAAACTCTTCCGTATGATTATGAAGATGAAGAAAAATTAAAGGAAGTACTATTTCGCCAAACAGAAGAAGTGTCAAGAGAACTCCGTTATAAAAAACAGTATACAAAAACGGTTGCAGTTATCTTTAAAAATAATAGATTTATAAGCTACTCCGCCCAAGCAGGATTATTTAATGCTACAGATAAAACAGAAGAAATATATAAAACAGTAAAAGAAGTATTTGAAAACAATTGGAAAGAAGATCCAATACGCTTGATTGGAGTTCGTCTTGCAAGCCTAACAGAAAAACGTGAAAAGCAGCTTTCGCTTTTTGAAGAAAATAACGAAAAGGCAGAAGATGATAAAATTCAAAAAACGCTAGATGAGATTAATCGAAAATATGGTGGAACTAAAATTGCTCCAGCTTCCTTAAAACTATTAGGAGAACAAACTACAAAAAATAAATACAAAAATCATGAATAAATAAAAATAAACAATCAGTAAAAATACATAAACTAAGCAAATAAAGGAAATGAAAGAATGAAAAAGAAGATATGACATCACGAAAAGCAATAAGTTAAAAGAGTGAAATAGATGCTGTGATAAAAAGAAGCAAAATATTTGTAAGAAAAAAATGAAAATTTAGTATAAAATACTCTCAGAAATAATAAAAAGGAATAGGCAATGGTTTATTTCTTTTTATTTGCAAAGAAAATAAAATGAAAAAAATGTAAAAAAGCCTTGCAAAATAAAGAAATACCATGCTATAATTAAATACGTGTGACTGCTTAGATGTGTGAGGTTGCCGATACACCGGGTTAAGTTGTTAATTCGTTATCGGGTTATTTGCACGGAGCGAGTCTATACTAGATATAGGCGAAGGGAGGATTTAAAAATGTCAACAGCAAAAGTTCGCATTCGTATGAAAGCATATGATCACAGAATATTAGACAATGCCGTTACAAAGATTGTAGAAACAATCAAAAGATCAGGTGGAGAAATCTCAGGTCCAGTACCACTTCCAACTGAAATTGAAAAATTTACAATTTTAAGAGCTGTTCACAAATACAAAGATAGTCGTGAACAATTCGAAATGCGTACACACAAAAGACTAATTGATATCAAGAATCCAAGCAAGGAAACAATCGATGCCTTAGCGCATTTAGATTTACCTAGCGGTGTAGATATTGATATTAAGACAAAATAATTTAGGAGGAAATAATAATGAAAGGAATCTTAGGTAAAAAAGTCGGAATGACACAAGTTTTCACAAAAGAAGGAAAACTAATTCCGGTTACTGTTGTTGAAGTGGAACCAAATGTGGTAACTCAAATCAAAACAGTAGAAAAAGATGGTTATGTTGCTGTACAACTTGCAACCTGTACAAAAAGAGCGAAACTAAGCAATAAACCAGAACAAGGTCATGCCAAGAAAGCTGGCACTGAGCCTAAGCGCTTCTTAAGAGAAATTAGAGGAGTAAATGCAGAAGATTATACATTAGGACAAGTGATTAATGTAGATATCTTCGAAGAAGGAGAAATTGTTGACGTAACAGGAGTTAGCAAAGGTAAGGGGTACCAAGGTGTTATCAAACGTCACAACCAATCTCGCGGACCTATGGGACATGGTTCACAATACCATAGAGGTGTAGGTTCTCTTGGAACTATGAGACCAATGCATGTTCTTAAAGGTAAAAAACTTCCTGGACAAATGGGAAATGTACAAAGAACAGTACAAAATCTAGAAATTATTGCCATTGATACTGAAAATAGTTTGATTCTAATCAAAGGAAATGTTCCAGGACCAAAGAAATCATTAGTTATCATCAAAACAGCTGTTAAAAAGCCAAATGCTAAAAATGAAAAAGCAGATTTAATTACTTATGTAGAAGAAGTAGAAGAAACTGCAAATGAAACAGTAGCAGAAGAAATGACAGAAGCTACAGAAGAAACTACTGAAGTAGTAGAAAACGAAGCAGGCAAAGAAGAACAAGCTGTTGCAACAGAAGAAGAAAAATCATCACAAGAATAAATAAGAAAAACAAAATCAAATTTTGCAATACATAATAATGTGATGAAAGGAGGAGAAAAGGTATGAAAAAAATAGATCTTTTAAACCTTAAAGGTGAAAAAATTAATGATATCAAACTAAATGAAGAAATTTATGGAATTACCCCAAATGATAAAGTCTTATATGATGCCATCATCTTAACACAAGCATCACTAAGACAAGGTACACATAGTACTAAGACTCGTTCTGAAGTAAGAGGTGGAGGAAGAAAGCCTTGGAGACAAAAAGGAACAGGTCATGCTCGTCAAGGTTCTATCCGTTCTGTACAATGGGTAGGTGGTGGACGTTATGGAACACCAGTACCAAGAGATTATAGTAAAAAACAAAACAGAAAAGAAAGACGTTTAGCATTAAAGTCTGCTTTAGCACATAAAGCACAAGATAATGAAATCATGGTAATGGAAGAATTAGTATTCACAACACCCAAAACAAAAGAAATGGTTTCATTACTAAATACACTAAAACTAAATGACAAAAAAGTATTAATCGTAATGGATAACGAAAGCTATGAAGAAAATGTAATCTTATCAGCAAGAAATCTTCAAAATATAGCGCTAATCTATGCCGATGAAATTAATGTATTAGATTTAGTAAACTCAGACATGATGCTAGTAACAGAAAAAGCATTATCACAAATTGAGGAGGTGCTTCGTTAATGGATACTAAATACTTAGAAATTATTAAAGCACCAGTAATTACTGAAAAATCACAAAGCTTAAGTGCTATGGGAAAATATGTTTTCCTAGTAGATCCAAAAGCAAATAAAACAGAAATTAAAAGTGCTATTGAAAAACTATTTAATGTAAAAGTAAAAAGTATTTCTACATTGAATGTAAAACCTAAAAAGAAGAGAGTTGGTCGTTACTCTGGAATGACAAATCGTGCTAAAAAAGCCATTGTCACTTTAGAAGAAGGACAAACAATCTCACTTGGTTAAGGAGGATGAATTATGGCAATTAGAAATTATAAGCCAACAACACCTGGACGCCGTAAAATGAGTACACTAGTAAATGAAGAACTAACAAAATCTACTCCTGAAAAAAGTCTAACAGTTCGTCTTCAAAAGAAAAGTGGACGTAATAATCAAGGAAAGATTACAGTTCGTCATCAAGGTGGCGGTGTAAAAAGAAAATACCGTATCATTGATTTCAAAAGAAATAAATTAGAAGTACCTGGTGTTGTAGCAAGTATTGAATACGACCCAAATAGAACAGCAAATATTGCATTAATCAACTATAAAGATGGAGAAAAAAGATACATTCTTGCTCCAAAAGGATTAAAAGTAGGTGCTGTCATCACTGCAGGAGAAAATGCAGATATTAAAGTAGGAAATGCTCTACCATTAATGTCAATTCCAGTTGGTACTATGGTACATAATATCGAACTTCGTCCTGGAAAAGGTGGAGAACTAGCAAGAAGTGCTGGAGCTTCTGCTCAAATTCTTGGACGTGAAGGTTCTTATGTAATGTTACGTTTATCAAGCGGAGAACAAAGAAAAGTACTTGGAACATGTATGGCAACTATTGGTGAAGTTGGAAATGAAGACGCATCTCTTGTAAAACTTGGAAAAGCAGGAAGAAGCCGTCATATGGGAATCCGTCCAACTGTTCGTGGTTCTGTTATGAACCCTAATGACCATCCACATGGTGGTGGTGAAGGACGTGCACCAATCGGACGTAAAGCACCAGTAACCCCTTGGGGTAAACCTGCACTTGGATATAAGACACGTAAGAAAAAACAATCTGATAAGTTTATCGTACGTCGTCGTAATAGTAAATAGGAAAGGATGATTAAAAATGGCTAGAAGTTTAAAAAAAGGCCCTTATGTTGATGCGAAGCTATTAAAAAGGGTACGTGAATTAAATAAGTCTGGAAAAAAAGAAGTCATTAAAACATGGTCACGCCGTTCCACTATTTTTCCTGATTTTATAGGACACACATTTGCTGTTCACAACGGTAAAGAGTTTATACCAGTTTATGTTACAGAAGACATGGTTGGGCATAAATTAGGAGAATTTGCATTAACTCGTAAATTCGGTGGACATGGACAAGACAAGAAAAAATAAAAATAATGACTAGGAGGAAATTGTATGGAAGCAAGAGCAATCGCAAAGTCACAAAGAACATCTCCTATCAGAACTAGAATTGTAATTGATACAATCCGTGGTAAAGATGTAAGTGATGCGTTAACCATATTAGATAATATTAATAAAAAGTCAGCTAGACTAATCAAAAAAGTACTAGCTTCAGCAATTGCGAATGCCGTAAACAATGAAGGAGCAGATGTTGCAACTTTATATGTAAAAGAAGCAAGAGTAGATGCTGGACCAGTAATGAAACGTGTAAAAATTGATTCACGTTCACATACAAAAAGAAATGATAAAAGAACTAGTCACATTGTAATAACAGTGGCTACAAAATAATCGAAGGAGGGATATGCATGGGACAAAAAGTAAATCCTAATGGACTTAGACTTGGCATCAATAAAGACTGGGAAGCAAAATGGTATGCAAATAAAAGTGACTTTTCAGACAAGCTATTAAAAGATATCGAAATTCGTAAGTTTTTTGAAAAGAACTTAAAAAATGCAGGAATTGCCAAAGTTGAAATTGAAAGAAATGCTAAGAGATGCGAAGTAATTGTACATACTTCTAAACCAGGTGTCATGATTGGACGCGGCGGAGAAGAAATTGAAAAACTTAAAAAGCAATTATCTAAAGTAGCAGACGAAAATGTACAAATTTCCATCGTTGATATCAAAAAAGCTGATATGAATGCTCAACTAGTTGCTGACTCTATTGCAAATCAAATCAGTAACAGAGCATCATTCCGTATGGCTCAAAAACGTGCAATTAGAAATGCAATGAAAGCAGGGGCTAAAGGAATTAAAACAAGCGTATCTGGACGTCTAGGTGGTGCTGATATGGCACGTAGCGAAGGATACACAGAAGGAACGATTCCACTACATACTTTAAGAGCAGATGTTGATTATGCAACTTCAGAAGCAGATACAACATTCGGAAAAATTGGAGTTAAAGTATGGATTTATAAAGGAGAAATTCTTCCTTCTAAAAAAGGTAAAGGAGGTAAGTAAGTATGTTAATACCATCAAGAACAAAATATCGTCGTGTTCATAGATTACCTCATGAAGGTGTGTCACGTGGAAACCGTGAACTATCTTTTGGAGAATATGGATTGCAAGCAAAAGAAGGTGCTTGGATTACAGCAAACCAAATCGAAGCAGCTCGTATTGCAATGACTCGTTATATGAAACGTGGTGGTAAAGTATGGATCAATATATTCCCGCACATGCCACTTACAAAAAAACCAATTGGTACTCGTCAAGGAAAAGGTAAAGGTAATGTCGAAGGATGGGTTGCAGTCGTTAAAGAAGGCAAAATAATGTTCGAAATTGCTGGAGTTTCAGAAGAAATTGCTCGTGAAGCTCTACGCCTAGCATCTCACAAGTTACCAGTTGCCACAAAATTTGTAAAGAAAGAAAATGGTGGTGAGTAATATGAAGGTAAAAGAAATTAGAGAACTATCAACAGAAGAAATTAATGCAAAAATCAAAGAAACAAAAGAAGAATTATTTAACCTACGTTTCCAACAAGCAACAGGAAACCTAGAGAAACCTTCAAGAATCAGAGAATTAAGACACACCGTTGCCAGAATGAAAACCGTTCTAAAAGAACGTGAAATAAATGAATAGGAGGTAGACGATGGAAAAAAAGGTTAAAAAAGAGCTTGTCGGAAAAGTAGTAAGTGCGAAAAACGATAAGACAATTACAGTTTTAGTAGAAACTTATAAAAAACATCCATTATATCATAAAAGAGTAAAAGACTCTAAGAAATATACTGTTCATGATGAAACAAATAAAGCGAAAGTTGGAGATACAGTAAAAATTGTCTCAACAAGACCAATCTCAAAAACTAAACATTTCTATTTAAAAGAAATCGTAAAAGAAGCAGTTATTGTATAACAAGTGCGAAGGAGGAATAATCTATGTTACAACAAGAAAGTAGGTTAAAAGTTGCTGATAACTCAGGCGCAAAAGAACTATTAGTAATTCGCGTTCTAGGTGGAAGTAAAGTAAAAACCGGTAATATTGGAGACGTAGTAGTAGGAACTGTAAAAAATGCAATTCCAAATTCTAACGTTCCAAAGGGAAAAGTTGTAAAAGCAGTTATCGTTCGTAGCCGTCAAGGTGTCCGCAGAGACGATGGAAGCTACATCAAATTCGATGACAACGCTTGTGTCATCATTAAAGATGACAAGAGTCCAGTAGGTACTCGTATTTTTGGACCAGTAGCAAGAGAACTTCGTGACAAAGACTATATGAAAATCGTATCTTTGGCTAAAGAAGTACTATAAGGAGGATAATATGAACTTTAAAGTAGGAGACAAAGTTGTAGTTATCGCTGGTTCTGACAAAGGTAAAGAAGGAACAATTATTAAAACATTAAGACGCGAAAATAGAGTCGTTGTAGAAGGTGTTCACGTTGTAAAAAAACACCAAAAAAATGACGGTCAAGGAAATGGTGGAATCATTGAGATGGAAGCACCAATTCATGCATCTAATGTAATGATAGTAGATCCTAAAACAAAGAAAAGAACTAGAATAGGACATACAACTGATAAAGATGATAAAAAAATAAGAATAACAAAAAAATCAAACGAAAAGCTTGATTAGTGGAAGGAGGGTAATATATGAACCGCCTAAAAGAAAAATACTTAAATGAAGTAGTTCCAAGTTTAATGAATAAATACAAATACACATCAATTATGGAAGTTCCTAAATTAGAAAAAATCGTAATCAATATGGGAGTAGGAGATGCTACTAGTAATTCTAAACTATTGGATGCAGCAGTAGCAGATCTTGAAAAAATCTCAGGACAAAAACCAGTAATTACAAAGGCTAAGAAGTCAATCGCTGGATTCAAAGTAAGAGAAGGTCAAGCAATCGGATGTAAGGTTACATTACGTGGAGAAAATATGTATAATTTTATGGATAAATTGATTGCAATCGGACTTCCTCGTGTTAGAGATTTCCGTGGTGTAAGCCCAAAAGCATTTGATGGTAGAGGAAACTACACAATGGGAATTAAAGAACAATTAATTTTCTCTGAAATTGATTATGATGATGTAGTAAAAGTGCGTGGTATGGATATCGTATTCGTAACAACAGCAAAGACTAATGAGGAATCATTTGATTTATTAAATGAACTAGGAATTCCTTTTAGAAAGTAATTGGAGGGTAAACATGGCAAAAAAAAGTATGATAGCAAAAGCTAATAGAAAACAAAAGTACAAAGTACGTGAATATACACGTTGTGCTCGTTGTGGAAGACCTCATGCAGTTATGAGTAAATTCGGAATATGCCGTATTTGCTTCCGTGAATTAGCTTATAAAGGACAAATACCAGGAATTAAAAAATCAAGTTGGTAATTGGAAAGGAGGAGACTTTATGGCAGTAGTAACAGATACTATAGCAGACATGCTAACACGCATCCGTAATGCAAACCAAATGCGTTATGAAGAAGTTCGTGTACCAGCATCTAACTTAAAGAAAGAAATCGCTCGTATCTTAAAAGACGAAGGATTTATAAAAGATTATAAATTAGAAAAAAATGATGTTCAAGGAACTCTAATCTTAACTCTTAAATATACAGAGAAAAAAGAAAGAGTTATCACTGGACTTAAGAGAATTTCCAAACCAGGACTTCGCGTTTATGCTAAGAATGATGAAATTCCAAAAGTGTTGAATGGACTTGGAATCGCAATTTTATCAACATCTAAAGGAATCATGACAGATAAAGAAGCTCGCAAACAAAATATAGGTGGAGAAGTTCTAGCTTATATTTGGTAAGATAAGAAATATAAGGAGGTGTCAAAATGAGCCGTATTGGAAAACGTATTATTGTAGTTCCAGAAGGAGTAACAGTAAAAGAAGAAAACGGAGTAGTAATTGTTACAGGACCTAAAGGAACATTAGAACAAAAAATGCTAAAAGATATTACTATGACACAGACAGATAACAATATTACACTAGATCGTAAATGTGAATCAGCAAAAGCAATGCATGGAACAATGAATGCGCTAATTCAAAATATGATTAAAGGTGTAAAAGATGGTTTTGAAAAAGAATTAGAAATCATTGGTGTTGGTTATCGTTTCAATGTGCAAGGTAAAAAATTAGTAATTAACGCTGGATATTCTCATCCAGTAGAAATAATAGTACCAGAAGGACTTACAGTAGAAGCAAAAAGCAATACTGAAATTACTATTAAAGGTATTGATAAAGTAGCAGTTGGTGAATTTGCTGCCAACGTTAGAAAGGTAAGAAAACCTGAACCATACAAAGGAAAAGGAATTCGTTACAAAGATGAACATGTTCGTCGTAAAGAAGGAAAGAAAGCTGCTTAATAAGTAGGAAGGGAGAATTATTATGATAAAGAAAGAATCTCGTAATAGTATGCGCGTGGTTCGTCATGAGCGTATTCGTAACAAGATTTCAGGAACAAGTCTAGTTCCAAGATTATGTGTATTTAGATCAAATACTGGAATTTATGCACAAATCATTGATGATGAAACAAAGTATACAATAGTTGCTGCTTCCTCATTAGATAAAGATTTAAAAATTGCAAATGGAAGTAATATAGAAGCAGCAAAAATGGTAGGAGAAGCTATCGCTAAAAAAGCAGTAGCAAAATCTATTACGAAAGTAGTATTTGATAGAGGAGGATACCTTTATCATGGTCGTGTAAAAGCTCTAGCAGAGGCTGCACGCGAGAATGGATTAGAATTCTAATAGGAGGTTAATATGCAAAGAAAAACACAAGACCCAAAAGCAAAAGAGTTTGAAGAATTCGTAGTTGACATCAAAAGCGTTGTTAAAGTTAACAAAGGTGGACGTCAAAGAAGATTCTCAGCAACTGTTGTAATTGGGGACAGAAAAGGTCGTGTTGGATTAGGTACAGGTAAAGCAAATGAAGTACCTGATGCAATCAAAAAGGCAATTCAAGATGCCAATAAAAATATGATTAAGATACCTCTAATTGATGGAAGAACAGTGGCACACGAAGCCATTGGAACAGCAGGAGCTGCTCGTGTTATTTTAAAACCAGCCCCACGTGGTACTGGTGTAATTGCCGGTGGTTCAGTACGTGCTGTCCTAGAATTAGCAGGAGTACGTGATATTGTCTCAAAATCCCTTGGTGCAAGAACCAAACTAAATATGGCAACAGCTGCCCTTAATGCATTAAAATCAATGAAAACACCAGAAGAGGTTGCAAAACTTCGTGGTAAAACAGTAGAGGAGATATTAGGATAATGAAATTACATGAATTAGAAAAAAATATCGGCGCTACTCATAGAAGAAAACGCGTAGGTAACGGTCCAGGTAGTGGCTTAGGAAAAACATGTGGCCGTGGACAAAAGGGACAAAATGCACGTAGCGGTGGTGGTGTTTCACCAGTATTCGAAGGTGGACAATTACCACTATACAGAAGACTTCCAAAAAGAGGATTCTCAAATCATATGTTTAAAAAAGTGTACGCTGTAATCAATATTTCGGACTTAAACCGTTTTGAAAATGGTACAGTAGTAACACCAGCTTTATTAAAAGAAGCAGGAATCGTAAAAAAAGAATTAAGTGGAATTAAGGTTTTAGGAGAAGGGACACTAGAAAAGAAACTTACAATCCAAGCACATAAGTTTTCTAGTTCTGCCCTAGAAAAGATCAAAGCAAGCGGAAGCAAAGCTGAGGTGATCTAGTATGTTTAAAACCATGAAGCAATTATTTGCATCCAAGAATAAAGATTTACGAAAAAGAATTTATTTCACACTTGGAGCATTAATGATCTTCATACTTGGAACTGCGATTAGAGTACCAGGTACCAAAGATTTAACAAGTAATTTAGGTTTCTTAGAGCTAATAAACACAATGGGTGGAGGAGCTTTAAAGAACTTCTCAATATTTGCTTTAGGGGTTATGCCTTATATTACGGCATCCATTATTATTCAATTATTACAATTAGACATTATTCCATATTTTTCTGAACTGGCAAAACAGGGTCATACAGGAAGACAAAAGATAAACCAAATCACAAGATATATGGGAATCATTTTCTCTTTCATTGAAGGTTATGCCTTTGCCTTTGCTTTCATCGGAAAAAGTGGAGATCCAATGAAGTATTTATACATTGCTACAGTTCTAACAGCAGGAACTGCATTCCTACTATGGTTAGGAGATCAAATCAGTCAAAAAGGAATTGGTAATGGAATCAGTATGATTATTATGGCAGGAATTATTGCAACACTTCCTCAAATGTTTATTACCGCTTTTCAAGGCCTTGTAACATTTGGAGATTTGCAAACAACGATTCTTGGAATAACAAAATTTGCTTTATTTGCGCTAGTTTACTTTGTAATTGTAATTGGTGTCATCTTCGTTCAAGAATCAGAACGTAGAATTCCAATACAATATGCCAACAAATCAACAAGTGCATACGGAGCAAATCAATCGTTCATGCCAATCAAGATTAATACCGCTGGAGTGGTACCAGTCATTTTCGCTTCAAGCTTAATGGCTGTTCCTGGAATCATCTCAGGATTTATCAATAAAGAAGGGTTTACTTTATTTGTACAAAAGTATTTAACTTACACAACACCAGTTGGTTTCTTGATCTATGTAATATTCATCTTCTTCTTCGCTTACTTTTATACCTTTATTCAATTTAAACCAGAAGAGTTTGCAAAGAACTTGCAACAAAATGGTGGATATATTCCAGGTATTAAGCCAGGAGAAGAAACAGAAAAACATATTAGTAAAGTACTATCGAGACTTACTATACTAGGAGCAGTATTTCTAGTAGTAATCGCAGGACTTCCAATTTTATTCTCAAAATTTACAACACTACCAACGAGTGTATCAATAGGTGGAACAGGACTATTAATCGTAGTCGGAGTTGCTCTTGAGACATATAAACAATTAGAAGGAAGCTTGCTTACTAGAAATTACAAAAAAGGATATAGTAGACGATGAAAAATATAATGTTTATCGCACCACCCGCTGCAGGAAAAGGAACCCAAGCGGAGATGGTTGTAATGAAATATGAAATTCCTCATATTTCAACAGGAGACATTCTAAGGGAAATCTCAAAAGAAGATAGTGAACTTGGAAATTATGTACTAGAAACACTGACCAGTGGTAGACTAGTCAAAGATGAAATTACATATCAATTGATAGAAGAACGCTTAAAAAAAGAAGACTGTAAAAATGGTTTTATCATAGATGGTTTTCCAAGAACTTTGGATCAAGCCTTAAAATATGATGAAATCTTAAGTCGCTTAGGTCAAGAAATTGGCTATGTGTTTTTACTAGAAATTGATGAAAAAACACTAGAAAAAAGAATTACAGGTCGCAGAATTTGTGAAGAGTGTAAATCAGTTTTTAATATAAACGAAGAAGAATGTATTCCACAAATAGAGTCCAGTTGTGATTATTGTGGAGGACACTTATATCAAAGAAGTGATGACAATATCACGTCGTTTCAAACTAGATACCAAATGTATCTAGAAAAGACGGAGCCAATTGTTAAACACTATGAAGATATGGGCGTGTTATACCGTATTGATGGTACTAAACCAATCGGTCGAGTATTTCATGAAATAGATTGTATTATTAAAGGTAGTGAGAATAAGTGATTACAATAAAAAGCGAACGCGAAATAGCATTATTAAAACAAGCGGGAAATATTGTTTATAAAACACATCAGTACCTAAAACCTTATATAAAAGAAGGAATGACAACCTTAGAGCTCGATCATTTAGCAGAAGAATTTATAAGGAAAAACGATGCAACTCCTTCTTTTAAGGGATACAATGGATTCCCAGGTAGTATATGTACAAGCATTAATGATGAAGTAGTACATGGAATACCAGATAATAGAAAGTTAAAAAATGGTGATATTATTTCAATTGATATAGGCGCATGTTACAAAGGATATCATGGAGATTCTGCTTGGACTTATGCCGTAGGAGAAATCGATGAAGAAAAAAAATATCTAATGGAACATACTGAAAAAGCTTTATATCAAGGTTTAGAAGTAATAAAACCAGGTTCGCGCATTGGTGATATTGGAAACAAAATAGAAACCTATGCCCATCAGCATAATTTAGGTGTAGTCTTAGAACTATGTGGTCATGGAGTCGGCACAAAACTTCATGAATCACCAGATGTACCCAATTATGGCGTAGCAGGAAGTGGACCTAAATTAAAAGAAGGAATGGTCTTAGCTGTAGAACCAATGCTAAATATCGGCAGTCCAGATATTTATATGTTAGAAAATGACTGGACGATTGTAACCGAAGATTCTCGTCCATCAGCTCATTATGAACATACAGTAGTTGTAACAAAAGATGGATACCAAATACTGACAGGAGAGTGAAAAGATGGCAAAAGAAGATACAATTGAAATAGAAGGTAAAGTTCTAGAAATTATACCAGGTGGAAAGTTTAAAGTAGAACTAGAAAATGGACACCTAGTGGAAGCCCACGTTTCTGGTAAAATACGAATGCATTACATTCGCATCTTACCAGGTGATACTGTAATGATAGAACTGTCGCCTTATGACTTAACACGTGGGCGTATTACCTATCGTAAATAGTAGGAGGGATAATAATGAAAGTAAAACCATCAGTAAAGAAAATTTGTGCAAAATGCAAAATCATTAAGCGTAAAGGTCGCGTTATGGTAATTTGTGAAAACCCAAAACACAAACAAAGACAAGGATAATTTTATAGGAGGTGTACTATGGCACGTATTAAAGGTGTAGATATTCCAAATGATAAACATATTTGTATATCACTAACTTACATTTATGGTATTGGAAGAAGTCTTGCAAAATCACTTTGTGAAAAAGCAGGAGTAGATCCAACAATGAAGGCAGGAGATGTATCTCAAGAGGATTTAATTAAATTAAGAGATGAGATTAATAACCACTTAACAGAAGGTGATCTTCGTCGTGAAGTAAGTATGAATATCAAAACAAAAATGGAAATTAATTCTTATGAAGGTAGCCGTCATAAAAAAGGATTACCAGTAAGAGGTCAAAGAACTTCTCGTAATGCTCGTACTCGTAAAGGTAAGGGTAAGACTGTTGCAAATAAGAAGAAAGTTTAATAACGTAAACTAATTTAAAAGGAGGTTAGACTTATGGCTTATAAAACAAGAAAGAAAAAAGTAAAAAAGAATGTTCCAGAAGGTGTGGCACATATTCATTCTACATTTAATAACACAATTACAACCATCACTGATAAAGAAGGAAACGTAATTAGTTGGGCATCAAGTGGAGCAATCGGATTTAAAGGAAGTAAGAAATCTACCCCATTCGCTGCAGGTATGGCCGCTGAAGCTTGTGGAAAAACGGCATACGATATGGGAATGCGTAAAGTAGAAGTCTACGTTAAAGGATTAGGTCCAGGACGTGAAACAGCAATTCGCTCACTTCAAACAGCAGGATTAGAAATCACTGCTATCAACGATGTTACACCAATTCCACATAATGGATGTCGTCCATTATGTGGAATAGATCGGAAGAGCACACG
>CAJUCU010000001.1:106529-107877 GCA_910585335.1 uncultured Bacilli bacterium | reverse complement strand
GATCAACGATGTAACACCGATCCCTCACAATGGATGTCGTCCACCAAAACGCCCACGTGGATAATAGGTTTCGTAATTTAAATAAAGGGAGGTTAGTTTCATGTTACAATTTGAAAAACCAATTTATAAAATAACAGACTCAGTAGAAAGTAATTTTTATGGAAAGTTTGAGCTTGAACCATTAGAAAGAGGTTTCGGGCATACACTAGGAAATGCACTAAGAAGAGTAATGCTATCATCACTTCCAGGAAGTGCAATTAGTAGTGTTAAAATTGCTGGAGTTCTACATGAATTCCAAACAATCGAAGGAGTTGTGGAAGACGTTACTACAATCATTTTAAATCTAAAAAGTGTAGTAATTAAAAACCATTCTAACGATGCTAAAATAGTACGTATCAATGCAAGTAAAGAAGGAGTTGTTACAGCAGGAGATATCGAGCATGACGCTGATATTGAAATTATAAATCCTGATCAAGTAATTGCAACCCTTGCCAAAGGTGGAAAACTAGAAGCAGAGTTTACTGTAACAAACGGAAGAGGTTATGTAAAAAGCGAAGAAAATAAACGCCTTCTTGATATTAAAAAAGCAGGAGTTATCGCAATTGATTCCATCTATTCTCCAATTGAGAGAGTTTCATACGAAGTAGAAAATGCTCGTGTAGGTCAAGATGAAAGCTATGATAAATTAGTACTAAGTGTATGGACAAATGGTTCTATTAAACCAGAAGAAGCCGTTGCCTTAGCATCAAGAATCTTGATTGAACACTTCGAAATTTTAACAGATTTATCCTCTATCGCTGATATGAGTGGTATGATGATTGAAAAAACAGAAGATCCAAAAGTAAAAGCTTTAGAAACATCTATCGAAGACTTAGATTTTTCTGTACGTGCTTACAATTGCTTAAAGCGTGCAGGAATTCATACACTACAAGACTTAGTAAATAAAAGTGAAAATGATATGATGAAAATCCGTAATTTAGGTAAAAAATCTCTAAAAGAAGTATTAGATAAAATTCGAGATATGGGCCTTATTTTACGCGATGACGACTAAAAGGAGGTAAATTATGGCATACAGAAAATTAGGACGCGATAATAAACATAGAAGAAGTATGCTTGCAACACTTACAAAGCAAGTAATATTGAATGAACAAATCACAACAACTGATACACGTGCTAAAGAAGTTCGTAAGTTCGTTGATAAAATGGTTACTTACGGTAAAAAAGGTGATTTAGGATCACGTCGCCGTGCTCTTGCATTTGTTCATAACGACAAAGAAGTAGTAGACAAAGTTTTTAATGATTTAGCAAAACGTTATGAAAACCGTAATGGTGGATATACACGTATTCT
>CAJUCU010000001.1:96801-106519 GCA_910585335.1 uncultured Bacilli bacterium | reverse complement strand
GGCGATAATGCCCTAATGGTGATTTTAGAATTAGTAGATAAAAAAGAAAAAGACGCAGAATAAATCAAGTGACTGTAAAATCATTTGATTTTTTTGTTTGAAAAATTTTCTTTTGTGGTACAATGAAGATAGGTGAAGAGTATGAGAGAAAAAGAAAAAGGGTTTACAATGGTAGAGTTACTGGCAGTAATCGTAATCCTTGGAGTAATAGCAACAATTGCCATTGCAGGGATTAGAGGAGTATTAAACAAGACAAAAGAAAGCTATTTAGATAATCAAAACAAAATGGTAGTACTAGCAGGAAAACCTATTATGCAGACCACAGAAATAAGTTACCAAAAATAATTGGACCGATTCATGAAGTAGATGTAAAAACTTTAGTGGATTTAAAATACATAGATCCTGTAAAAGATGCCAATGGAAAAGAATGTATCATAGAAAGTAATGATAAAAAGAGTAAAGTAATGGTCCAAAAAGTCAGTAAAGAAGAGTATAAGTATACAGGTTATCTATACTGTAGTGGAAAATCAAGCGGAACTAATGATAAAGTAAAACCAGTTGTAACACTGTCACCAACTAGGACAACTACAGCTAGTAAGAAAGCCTTTACAGTGACTCTGAAAGTAACAGATAATGTCGCAGTTTTAAGTTATCGTTATATCATTTATAAAGATGGAAAAGAATATAAAGATACTGGTTATAAAAACTATCAAAAACCAATTGAAATAAAATTAACAGAAAACGGAACCTATCGAATAAAAGCATATGCTTATGATACTAGTGGAAATAATAATAACACAGAAGGTGGAAATTACGTAATAAATATACCACAACCAAATTGTAATTCTGGAGTGAGCCTAACTTCGGCAACTACCAGTAATAAGTGGCAAAATAAAAATGTCACAATTACGCTCAAAGTAACAGATCCATCCATAGAATCATGGACAGTCAAAGATCGCCATTACGATAATGCGAATAGAAGTAGTAAAGTAAATATATTAAGCAAAAGAACAACAGCGAAAACGAAGAGCTTTACTTTAACAGAAAATGGAGAGCATACAATTACAGTAGATGCCTATAATAGTGTTGGTGGACATTGTAGTAAAACCTATAGTGCCCAAATATATAAAATAGATAAAGAAAAGCCATTTAATGTTAGTATTTCAAACCCGACAGGGGGAAATTGGACAAATAGAAACTTTTCATTAACAGTTTCAGCTAAAGAGCAGTATTCTGGTATTGATCGTTGGCAATATAGTTATGATAGAAATAATTGGGTAAACTATCCAAAGCCAGCCTCTTCTAAAACAACCTATGTAACAACACCATTTAGCGCGGAGAGAAATCAAAATGCTTATATTAGGGCAATCGATGTAGCAGGAAACATCTCAAGCGTAAGTAGTACTAGAATTAGAATAGATAAAACGAAGCCAAGTGTGAGCTTTACAACAGGATCAGGACCACACAATAGTAACAGCGGAATTAGAGTATATGGAAGATGTAGTGATAATGCTGGAGGAAGTGGTGTAAACAGATTAACTGGAAATGGAGCAGGCGTAGGTTCGCCAACTAGAGGAACGAGTAGAACAATTGGTTGTTATGATAATGCAGGAAATTATAGTTCTGTATCAAGAACATTCCGAGTAAGGTACTATAGTAGAAATTATGCTTGTGGAGTAGAATTATACTATTATAGAAAAAGCTCTGCCTGTGGTGCTGCTACTTGTGGTAGTTGCAAAAGAACAGAAGCTTATCAACAACAAACGCACTGTATAAATACAAATGGTTCGAATGGTAATTGTTGCCCACCAGGATGGAAACCACATGTTGGAGGTTACTATCCTGGATCTGGTAATGGTTCTTCAGCTAGAATCTGTACTAGAACAGCCTACAGAACAGTGTATTATACTTGTACGAGTGCCACATATTGTGGTTGGAGAGGGTGCCGTCATTCTAGTCATGGTATAGAACGTTATAGAAATTGCTGGCACTATTAGATAAGAGAAATCTTATCTTTTTTATTTTCTAAAATTTTGATATAATAAGGCTAAAGAGGTGATTGAATGAAAGCTCTTATTACAGGTGCATCAAGTGGAATAGGTTTAGAAATGGCAAAATATTTGGCAAGTCGTAAAGTGGAGCTCATTCTAGTAGCAAGAAGTAGAGAAAAACTAGAAAAGTTGCAAGAACAGCTAAATACCAAAACAACGATTATTGTGACAGACTTAAGTATTGAACAGAAAGTAAAAGAATTATATGTATTAACGAAAAATGAAAACATTGATATCTTAATTAATAATGCTGGTTTTGGATATTGTGGAGATTTTGATAAAGGAGAACTTACAGTAGATATTCCCATGATTGAAACGAATGTAAAAGCAGTTCATATTCTAACAAAAGCTTATTTGCGGGATATGATAAAAAAAGATAGTGGCTATATTCTAAATGTATCATCTAGTGCAGGATTTTTACCAGGTGGACCATTAATGGCAACCTATTATGCCACAAAATCATATGTATTAAGCTTAACAGAGGCCATATATTATGAATTGAAAAAGAAAAAAAGTAATGTTTCTATCTCTTGTCTATGCCCAGGTCCTGTTAAAACAAATTTTAATATGCGAGCAAATGTAGAATTTAAAGTAAAAGCCATGAGCAGTAAAGAGGTAGCAAAATATACGATAGATGAAATGTTTAAGAAAAAAATGCTAATTATTCCAGGCTTTAAAATGAAATGTGTAAAATTTTTTAGTCATTTCTTAAGTGATAAAAGCTTGCTTCGAAAAACTTATAGAATCCAATATAAAAAAAGAAAGAAATAACAGAAGATAGAGAAGAGCTCTTTCTTTTTTTTGAAAAATAGTTATAATAAAAAAAGGAGGTAGTAATATGCAGTGTCTTTTAAAAACAGAAAATCTAAATTACAAAAATATTTTAAAAAATATAAATATAATGATTAAAAAAGGCACAGTAATTTCTATCTCAGGTTCTAATAATTGTGGTAAAACAACACTAATAAAACTATTATGTGGTTTATTAATAGAAAAAGAGTCCGTTTTTTATAAAAATGAAGCGATGGAATCATTAACAGATAAAAAAATAGGTTTCTTAATTCCCAGTGTAGAAATCCCTTTCCATGATTGTTCTATAGAAGAAGAATTGATGTATGCACTAGACAGACTAGAGATGGATCTAGAAACGAAAAGAAAGCATTATAAAAAAATTATTTCTTTCTTTAAGTTAAAAAATATGACAAAGGAGGATCCTGCTAAATTATATTTATTTGCAAAGATAAAGCTGCGTCTAGCATTAGCTATAATAGAACATAAAGAAATGATTCTCCTAGATGATATATCTTCTGGTCTTACCAAAAAAGAAAATCAGGAACTGTTTTTGCTTTTAAAAGAAATAAAAGAAGCTGGAATAACAATCGTAATGACTACAAGTAATCTAGAAGAAACTCTTTTTTCTGACTATTTATATATATTAGATGAGGGAAGTGTCGTTTTAGAAGGAAAAACCATTGATGTATTGCAAGAAGATAGCAAACTAAATAAATTAGGACTTACGCTCCCTTTTATGGTGGACTTATCATTAAAACTAAAGTATTATGAATTAGTAGATAATATTGAAACAGATATGGATCGGTTGGTGGATATTTTATGGAAATAGTATTTGAAAAAGTATTCAGCGAGCATTTAGAAAATATCTCACTTCAAATAGAAACTGGAAAAATAATTGGTATCACAGGAAGAGGAAAAACAGCCCTTCTAAAAATGTTAAGTTACAATATGCAAGTAGAGGGAGAAGCAACTTATAAGGAATATGATTACAATTATGATAATCTATATAAAATTAGAAAAAAAATAAATTTAATTGAAAAAGACTTTGAAAATAAGTTTTCCGTATCAACTGTAGAAGAGTATATAGCAATATGGATTAGATATTATAAAATAGAAGTCGAAGAACCAAATAGAAAAATAACATTTGCACTAAAAATGGTAGGCTTAACGGAAGAGTATCTAAAAAGAGACTTATTCACTCTATCAAGTAGCGAAAAAAAATTATTACAAATTGCCCTTTCTCTTCTTTCTAATCCAAAAGTAATCTTACTCGATGAACCATTTATAAAACTAGATATGAAGTATCGGAAAAAAATAGAAAGACTGTTAATTAAATTAAAAGAAAGATATCATAAGACCATTATTATAGCAAGTAATGATAGTGAAAGTTTATATAACATAACAGAACAAATGATTTTTTTGAAAAATAAAAAAATACTAAAACAAGGAGAAACAAAAAACTTATATCAAAATATAGCCTTTTTAACAAGAAATCATTATGATATCCCCGATATTGTTTTATTTACACATAAAGCAAAAGAGCAAAAAAATGTAAAGATAGATTATCATAAAGATATAAGAGATTTGATTAAAGATATTTATAAGCATGTTTAAAGTATCTTGTGTAAATCTTTATTTGGAAAGGAGTTTATATGCGATATTTGATTAAATTTTCTTATGATGGCAGCAGTTACTGTGGATTTCAAACACAACCGAACCTGAAAACAATTCAAGAAGAACTAGAAAAAGCATTAAAAAAGATTAACGATAATAAAATAGTAAAAGTACAAGCTTCTGGAAGAACTGATAAAGGAGTGCATGCTTTAGGGCAGACTGCGCATTTTGACATGGATATAACGATTACAGAACACAAATTGAAAAGAGCTTTAAATAGTAACCTTCCTGATGATATTCATGTAATAGAAGCCAAAGAAAAAGAACCTCATTTTCATGCCCGTTACATGACAAAAAGTAAAAAATATCAGTATATCTTAAACCTCGGCGAATATAATCCAATAGAGAAAGATTATGTCTATCAATATAATTATACTCTAGACATCAAGTCGATGAGAAAAGCCATAAAGTATTTGAAAGGAACACATGACTTTAGAGCCTTTGTCACAGAAAATGTGGATAAAGAAAATTGCATTCGGACCATTACTCATGTTGCGATAGAAAAAGATAAAAGTGATGACGAGAAAATAATCATTACTTTTGAAGGAAATGGCTTTTTGAGATATCAAGTGAGAAATATGGTAGGCATTCTTTTAAAAGTGGGGCAAAAGAAGATTTCACCAGAAAAAGTGGATGAAATTCTAAAAAGTTGTGACCGTAGCAAAAATGGAGTCACTGCACCAAGTGAGGGATTATATTTAGTAGAAGTAAAATATTGAAAAAATATGAAAAAACTGTTGATTTTACAAAGGTTTTTTAGTATAATCATAATCGGTACATTGAAATATCCCCACATTTCTTAGACCCTGGGAAAGTCTAAGTAATAAGGAATGGATAAAGGAGAAAAAATATGACAAGTTATATGCAAAAGAAAGAAACTGTGGAACGTAAATGGTATGTAATTGATGCTGAAAATGTTCCACTAGGTAGAGTAGCAAGTAAAGCTGCTCATATCTTAAGAGGAAAACATAAGGCAACTTATACGCCACACATTGATTGTGGAGACCATATTATTATCATTAATGCAGAAAAAGTAAAACTTACTGGAAACAAATTAGAGACAAAGAAATATTATTCACACTCTATGTATCCAGGAGGACTTAGAGAAAGAACTGCAAAAGAAATGATAGAAAAATATCCAGAAGAAATGGTAGAAAAAGCAGTAAAAGGAATGCTTCCTCACAACAGATTAGGAAGACAAATGTATAAGAAATTATTTGTCTATACAGGAAGCGAACATCCACATATGGCACAAAAGCCTGAAGTAATGGAGGTTAAATAATGGCAAAAGATAATAAAAATGTATATACTGGAACAGGACGTAGAAAAACAAGTGTTGCTCGTGTAAGTTTAACACCAGGAACTGGAAAAATTACAGTAAACGGGCAAGATGTTCATGATTACCTACCATACGAAGTATTAGTAATGGATTTAACACAACCATTAGATGTTACAAATACAAGAGAAATGTTTGATGTAGATGCAAAAGTAAAAGGTGGAGGTTTCACAGGACAAACTGGAGCAATTCGTTTAGGTATTGCTAGAGCATTATTAGTTTATGATGCTGGAACACCAAAGGATTCTGAAAATAGTTACCGTCGTATCTTAAAAGCAAATGGTTTTGTAACAAGAGATGCCCGTAAGAAAGAACGTAAGAAACCAGGTTTAAAGAAAGCACGTCGTGCACCACAATTCTCAAAACGTTAATATTTACAGTTTCAAAAGTATTGGGATTTACCAGTACTTTTTTTATTTTTATGATATAATAAAGAAAATTAGATAAAAGAAAAGAGAGAATATAATAATGGAAAAATTTTATTATTTAGAGAAAAAAAAGAAATACCTAGTAAGGAAAAATGCGTTTGGCAAGGTAAACCTGCCTTCTTTCCATTTCTATTAACTAAAGAGTTTTTAGAAATAGTAATTTTATTACTTGTTTTTTGGTATTTTGAATTTACCTTTTTCTTTTTCATCAATCTTCTATTATTTATATTTATAATGAGAGGTATAATAAATCTATATGAATACTTTAACACTCAATATTATATAACAGAGACACATTTTGTTTTGCATAGAAGAAATAAAGCTTATTATTATCCGATATCTAAATTAGATAATAAGGATTTTAAAGTTCATTTCAATATTTTTGATCTTCTGTTTGGATGTAAAACAATTACTTACGCATCTTGTAAACTAACGGAAGTGCCAAAAAATACTTGGGTAGTACTTCATAGGTGGTCTACTGGTAGTTCTAATATATGGTATCAAAAAACAAAATTTTCTCATATAAAGGATTACAAATGGATATATAAATTAATAAACATAGACTGTTGAATCTAGTTGTTAACAGCCTGGGATATAGCACTCTTCGTTCTATATCCCTTTTTCGTGATAATCCCCCTGTCACTTTACTTTTGTATTCATATACTATATTGATAGGAGGAATGACATGCTTAATCTAGATTTATTAAGGCAAATGTTAATAATAGCAATGGCCTTAAGTACAGTGACGTGTGCCTTTATTCAAAAAACGAAAGTAAAATTTAAAAAAAGCAATGGTCTATGTATTTATAGTCTACTACTAAATCTTTTGCTCGGTGTCCTATTTTGTAACAGTTTTACAACAGTCTCTTTTCCTGCTAGCCTTTGGGTTGGGTTATTCTCTTTCATTGGAGCAGACACCATCTACAAAAGCTTGGAAGGAAAATTGGCGTCACACGGTGATATCATCAAGAAAAATATAATAGAGGTACCCAAAGAAAATTTAATAGAAACGGATGTGAGTTCATAATGGAAAAACCACTTTACCCAAGTCCCTATATGCGTATTACACAAGGATATGGAATCGGAAGTCATAGAGATAGTTATGCCATAGACGATGCTGGAAGTGATAGTGGAATAGATTATATCACAGCACCATTCACAGGAACCATTAGAAAAATATATACAACCGATGCCAATGAAGTATGGTTAGAAAGTAATGAACCAGTAGAATATCCAGATGGTACAATTGATTATATGACAGTTTTATTCGCGCATGATAACGATGTATCTAATCTTTATGTTGGAAAAGTAATAAAACGAGGAGAAAGATTCTATGAAGAAGGAACAAAAGGAAATGCTTCAGGAAATCATTGTCACATGGAATGTGGAAGAGGAAGATTTACAGGTTCTGGATGGGTTCAAAATTCTGCTGGATACTGGTCTATACTAAATAAGAAAAAGCCAGAAGAGTGTTTCTTTATAGATGATAGTATTCATGTCTTAAATAATTACGGATATCAATTCAAAAAAATAGAAAAACCGATTGTACCACCAGAAGAAGACGAGAAAGAAGATCAAGTAATACCACCAGAAGTTCCCGATAAAGAAAAACCAGAAGAAGATGATAAAAAACCAACTCCAGATAATAAAAAACTAATTTTTACTTGTAAAAAAGACGATATTTATGCAATTAGACTAAAACAAGGGCAAAAACTGTATTTAGAATAAAATAAAAAAACGTTGGTGATAATACCAATGTTATTTTTTATCCTAAGGCAACGTCTAAAATCATCATTACAGAAAAACCAACCAGTGTAAACAGTGCCATTAAGTCTTTCTTTTTATTGCTTTGACTTTCAGGAATTAACTCCTCTACTACCACATAAATCATTGCTCCTGCAGCAAAAGATAATAAATAAGGAAGTAAAGTCTGTACCTTCATAACAAGAATAGCACCAATGATGGCTGAAATAGGTTCGACAATTCCACTCGCTTGCCCGTAGAAAAATGACTTCGCTCTAGAAAAGCCTTCACGTCTAAGTGGAAGACTAACAGCACTTCCCTCTGGAAAGTTTTGAAGTCCAATACCAATAGCCAGTGTAATAGCAGAAAGTACAGTAGCACCTGGTATATTATAGGCAAGAGAGCCAAAAGCAACTCCAATTACCAATCCTTCAGGAATATTATGAAGTGTAATGGAAACAACAAGCATTAAACAACGTTTAATATTAGGTCCATCCTTCTTAGTCCTCTTCTTTTTCTTCTCTGCTAAAGCATAAATTTTATCTCCTACATAAAGTAGCAAACCTCCACAAGCAAACCCAGAAAAAGCGACTAACCAAGGGATTAAGTCTAGACTCTCCGCCATTTCAATCGCTGGACTTAAAAGAGACCAAAACGATGCTGCGATCATAACACCAGCAGAAAATCCAAGTAGGGCATCCATAATTCCTTTTCTAATTTCTTTAAAGAAAAATACAACGGCAGAGCCCAGTGAAGTAATCGCCCATGTGAATAGTGATGCAATTAACGCTTGATAAATGGGTGATAATGAAACAAAAAAATCAAACACAAAAATCCTCTTCCTTTCCCTATTTTAGCTTATGTCTATACCTATAAATTTGTATAGGCACTATATGGTTAGAATTGACAAAACAAGGGATTTACGATATCCTGTTATTAGAATAAGGAGGAGTCTAATGAAGAAAATAATAAGCATTATGATTGCAGTCCTTGGTATTTTATTAATTATAATAGGAATAGTTTGGGGAGTTTCATTATTTAAAAAAAATATCGTTGTCACAGATGAAATTAAAAAGCAAACAGTGACTACAAATACTAAATATCAGCAACAAATAATAAAAGGTGTGGAACTAGCATTGCAAAATGGTCATACAGTAACACCAGGTGTGACAAAAGAAAATGCAAATAAGTTTTTTGATGCTAAATCAACAGAGAACAGTGAATACAAAAATTGTAGTGGTGAAGTAGAGTTCACAAATGACAGCAAGCATCTTAGTTATCAATTAAATACAAAATGTCAAAAAGACAAAGGAACTTTGAAAACAAATTATACAGTAACAAATATAGAAGAACAAACGCTAGAAAACTTGGAAGTGAAAAAGGCAGCAGATGGTTATTTTCTAATGGGAGCGATAAAAGGAAATGAATCTGTTGTCATGAAATTCGATCACAATAATCATTTAACGTTTATAGAAAAAGTAACAGATAACGCCGAAGTAGAAAATAACTCCTATATCAATGTTAGTGATGTTTATGAAGATAATGATGCTTATTATATATTAGGATATGCCCAAGAACCACAAGGTGGAATCTTTGTAAATATGGTATATGAATTAGAAAAAATATATGAGCAAAACAAAATGATAACAAAGGATTATAGTTTTAGTTTTTTATTAAAGTATGATAAAACAGGA
>CAJUCU010000001.1:50959-96791 GCA_910585335.1 uncultured Bacilli bacterium | reverse complement strand
AAAGCTTCTTTCGACTAAATTGATAAATCCAGTATTAGGGGAACTCATTATTGGTAAATTTTTAGGTAAAAAAGATAATCAGCTTTTATTTTTAAGCAGTAACAAGTTAATAAAGTATAATACTTTAAATGAAACAATAAAATATAGTGAATTGCCTAATTATACACTACAAAAAAGTTATCTAAAAGGAAATGACATCTATAGTTATACAACAAAGTGTAACTTTTCTAATAATCATAGTAATAATGATAGTAATAATGATAGTATTATAAAAATAGATTTGTCCGGGAAAGTAATATGGAATCAAGTTTTAGAAAACAAAGAAACTGTGAAGAAAAATACATGTAGTGAATATATAAAAAATATCTATGACTTAGGTAATGAAACCGCTTTGGTCTACAATCACTCTAAAATGATTTCCATTTACAATAATGAAGGAAAACAAATAAAAAATCTGGACTACTCTAATTTAGTGAAAAGCAAGAAAGATATATTAGAAATGTATCAAGTAGAAAAGAAGAATAATCAACTAAAAGTCTTTTATAGAAATTCAAAAGAATTGATGGTAGATACCTATAATGAAAAATATGAATTAGAAAATCGCTATGCAACAGGGCTATATGATGCAACAAACCAATTTGAACAAATAAAAGAAATAGATAATATTATAATGGAAGAAACAGGTTTTTCTACTGTTAAAGTATTAAATACAAATGACAAATTATCGGTAATAAAAATTGATTATTTATATGAATAAGCCACAAGCAGGCTTTTTTCTTTTGTAAAGGCATATAATTACTAAGGTGATTATATGATTCATAAATACAAATTCTTTCTGCTCCTAATGACATTCTTCTTTATTTTTATGTTGCAAATAGCAGATGCTTCTAAATTACCTTTAAAAGATGTCATCATAACAGTGGACCCTGGTCATGGTGGAAGAGATCCAGGCACTAGATATAGAAACATCTTAGAAAAAGATCTAAATTTAGAAATTTCAAAACAATTAAGAGATGCACTTCTAAGTCAAGGGGCAACCGTTCATCTAATTCGAAGTGAAGATGAAGATTTGTCGAGTAAATGGGATAGTGCCAAAAAAAGAGGAGATTTATATCGAAGGATTCTATTTATCCAAAAGGTAAAAAGTGATCTTTATTTGTCTATTCATCTAAACTGGTTTACCAATCCATATCATCAAGGAGCAGAAGTTCTATATAATCCAATTAATTCGAATAACAAAATACTAGGCGAAAAAATTATGGAAAATTTTGAAAAAGATACGTATACAAAAAGAAAATTAATTACAACAGATTTATATTTATATCGCAATACCAGAGTTCCTGGTGTCTTAATAGAATGCGGTTTTTTATCTAATCCTAACGAGCGCTACTTATTACAAACAGAAAAATATCAGAAAAAAGTAGCACAAGTGATTACAAATGGAGTAATGGAATATATAAAAGAAACAAAAAAAGATACCAAAGTATCTTAAACGAAACGTTTAATAACAACACTAGGATAATAATAACGAATAATATCTGTATAACTGCAATGATTCTTTGCCATTTCATTTGCCCCAAATTGGCTAAGACCAAAGCTAATGCCAAGTCCTCTAGTGATAAATCGAACGTGATTTTCATTCATAATAATAGTAATATCATCAGAAGGAAGGTTCAAAAATTTCTTAAAAGTAATACCATCCATTATTTCAGTACCAACTTTAATACTATGAATACGATTATTATCGGTCAATGATAAAATTTCTATATTTCGTATATCCTCTTTTTTTACTTTAAATATATCTTCTAGTTGTTCATAAGTATAATCAGTCACTTTTAAAAATTGTGGTGAAGCATAATCCCATAAACTAGGTCGTTTTTCCAAATATACATAAGAAGAATGGGTAGAAGTATAACCATTACTACAAATATGAACAAATGGTGTAATATAAGTATTGTCATAGCTCACAAATTCACGATCTGTCTCTTCCACAGCACGTAACAGTTTATGATAAGTAGAATTATAATCCTGAATCCATGCCAATTTATAGTAAGAAAGAGGCTTATAAATTTGATGACGATTGATTGCCATAATTTTTTTTGTTTCGCTCATCTCTTTTAGTGCATAAGTTCGGTACAAAATAGCAAGTGCTTTTAATGCTTCAATCTCCATATCCATATTGGTATTGGTAGCCAAAACTCCTAACAAATACTCTTTCAAGGTAATTTCAACAATAATATGATTATCCATCTCAACAGTCACTAAATATTCAGAGTCAC
This sequence comes from uncultured Bacilli bacterium, assembly GCA_910585335.1. Taxonomy (GTDB): domain Bacteria; phylum Bacillota_I; class Bacilli_A; order RF39; family UBA660; genus MGBC119817. Next base: position 94,512 of record CAJUCU010000001.1, on the reverse strand, counting down.
TATAATTATGATTTTCCTCAATTACTTCAACATTCTCATCATCATCATCTAATTCTACTGTTTTGACAATGATTCCATCAATAACTAAGAAAGCCTTATGACCTTTAAAATCAATTTGGTTATTTTTTACAAAGTTCTTAGTTCTTCTTTTTATGTCTTCATCTTTTGCGTTAATACCAAGTTCACGTGAAAACTCATAAGCCATCGTCAAATATAAGTATAAAACATCTTCATTGCCAACTTCTTTAATCTCATATCTATAAAACATAATATCACCTATCCATATTATGGTAGAAAAAAAGAGATTTATACAAACTTATAAATAGAAATAATCCCATTTCATATAATTTTCATACTTATATAAGTACTTTTATGATATAATCTAGAATAGGTGAATAGATATGATAGAAAAAAAATTTAAAAACTTAGACGAACAAATAGAAATATTAAAACACAAAGGAATGAAAATAGAAGATGAAGAGTTTGCAAAAGAAGTGCTACTACGTGAAAACTATTTCTTTCTAAGTGGCTATCGTTTTCCGTTTATGATAGAAAACTCGAATAAACAATTTCTAGAAGGAACAACGTTTGAAGAGTTATATAGTCTATTCTTATTCGATAGATCATTTCGAAATATTATATTTAAAAACTTACTGATTATTGAGAATAACTTAAAATCAATCACGTCTTATCAACTATCTAAAAGACTATTTGAAGAGTAAAAACTTTACAAGTAAACCAGAAAAAAGTCGCCAAGTAAATGATTTAATCAAAAAAATGAAAAGACAAATTCGCATTAATGGTGGACAACATACAGCAACCCAGCACTATGTGAGTAATTATGGCTATATTCCCTTATGGATTTTAGTAAAAGTACTATCATTTGGTATTGTAAGTGAAATGTTTACGATTCTAAAAAAAGAAGATCAGCAAGCCATTTGTGAAATTTATCATGTAACGGTAGAAGAGTTAACAACATATTTACCAATTCTGGCAAATTATAGAAATCTGTGTGCACATGAAGATATTGTTTATGATAATAGAACACAGCGTGATATCGAAGATACTGTCTATCACCAGTTATTAAAATTAGAAAAAGAAGATGGAGAATATAAATATGGCAAAAATGACCTTTTCGCCTTGATTATTATTATGAAGCAAGTGCTAAAATATGAAGATTTTCTAAATATGACATTAGAATTAGAGAAAATAATTAGTAACTTGGAATATAATTTAAGTATCATATCGATTGATAAAATACTAAATATCATGGGATTTCCTAAAAATTGGAAAGAGCTTTCAACGATTGAAAGGAGTGTAGATATTAATGAATAAAAATATAAAAACAGGTATCTTTATAATAGGATCTTTTATAATAGGTGCAGTATTAACATTGAGTATTTTCCGCTTTACACCAATAATGGATTCATTTTTGAAAACGACAATTGTAAGAGAAAATGGAAAAGTAATTTTAGAAGATGGATCTCTTGCCGATTCAGTAGAAAAAGTATATGATGCAGTTGTTTTAATTCAAGGTACCAAAAACGGACAAATAGCATCTACAGGTACAGGATTTTTCTATAAAGTAGATGAAAACAGAGGATATGTTATGACCAATCATCATGTTATTGCCGATATGGAGTCTGTAAAATTAGTGTTATCAGATGATAGTGAAATAGAGGGAAAAGTACTGGGTAGTGATGAGTATTTAGATTTAGCAGTCATTGGCGTAAGTAAAAAGAATACCAAGAAGGTGGCGGCAATAGGAGATTCTACGAAAATGCGTCTTGGGGATACGGTCTTCACAGTTGGATCACCTCTAGGATACAATTATCGTGGAAGTGTTACCAGTGGACGTCTTTCTGGAAAAGATAGAATGGTATCTGTCAGTGTTGGAAATTCCAATAGTAACGATTGGGTTATGAGAGTATTACAGACAGATGCAGCAATCAATCCTGGAAATAGTGGAGGACCTCTATTAAATTCTAATGGAGAAGTAATTGGTATTAATTCCATGAAACTAGTACAAGAAGAAATTGAAGGTATGGGATTTGCGATTCCAATAGAATATGCGATGAGCCATATTGACTCGCTAGAAAAGGGCGAAAAAATAGAATGGCCAGTTCTTGGAATCAATATGATTAATGTTTCAGAAAATCAAATGTATAGAGATTCCTATAAAATTGATAAGAGCATTACCTATGGTGTAATAGTAGTAAAAACAGTAGAAGGAACAGGCGCTGCCAAATCAGATTTAAAAGAAGGCGATGTAATTACAGCAATTAATGGAGAAAAAGTAGAGTCTTCTGCATATTTACGCTATGAACTTTACAAATATAAAGTAGGAGAAGAAATAGAAATTACTTATAACCGAGATGGAAAAGAACATAAAACAAAAGTAAAACTAAGTAAAGGCGAGTAAAATCGTCTTTTTAAATAGGAAAAAATATGATATTATATAATAGTAAGGTGTGGAAGTAATATGAAAAAAATTTATATACTACTAATGCATACAAACACAGTACCATCTAGATTAATTAAAATAGCAACACATTCTGAATATAGTCACATTGGATTAAGTCTAGATAAAAGTTGTAACAAGGTTTATAGTTTTGGAAGAAAAACACTGCGAGCAATCTGGAATGCAGGCTTTACTATAGATGATAAAGATGGAGAGTTTTTCAAAGTATTTAACAAAACAAAATGCAAAATTTATGAAATAGAAGTAACAGAAGAACAATATCAAAATGTAAAGAATATTCTAAATGATATGAAGATGAATAGTAGACTTTATAAATATGATTTCTTTTGTTTAATCCCAAGATACTTTGGTATTCCTGTGACATTAAAAAATAGGTATGTATGTAGTTATTTTGTAGCACAAGTTCTAGAACGTGCTGGGATTCATAAGTTTAATAAAAATACTTGTCTTGTCATTCCAAAAGATTTTGAATGTCTAGAGGAGTTCGAAGAAATATATCAAGGAAGCTACATATTATATAAATAAGAGAAGAAAGCAGTCTGAGATAGGCTGTTTTTTATGTAATGTTAAGTCTAGTTGACAAATTTCCAACTAAAATTGGTAGAATGCAACTACAAGTAAGTATATAATGAAGACGAGGTGAAAAAATATGACAATCGGAGAAAAGCTCCTAAATTTACGAAAGGAAAAGCATTTATCCCAAGAAGAAGTAGCAGAGAAATTGGGTGTAACACGACAGACAATATCAAAATGGGAGACAGATGGAAGCACGCCCGACTTTGATAAAATTGTCCCTCTTTGCCAATTATATGGAATTACAGCAGATGAACTTTTAACTGGAAAGAAAAGTAATGATGAGAAAATAAAAACAGCCGAAGAGATAATGGAAAATAAAAAGAAGAAAGGCGTTGGAATCGCCCTTGGTGTTCTGTTTTATTTTATGGCCGTTATCTGGATCATGATTACAATACCAGTACTCAATATGAACCCGATTGTGGGATCAAGCATCTTTCTAGCTTTTTGTGGAATTGGAACTTATGTAATTATCTACACCAATATGGTCTATGGACAAAAGGTTAAGAAAAAGGAAAAAGAGGAACAAGAACCAAAGGTATTAAAACAAATCAAAATAATTATTGAAACAGTAACATTATTAGTCTATTTATATATCAGTTTTGTAACCTTTGCATGGCATATTACATGGATATTATGGATAGTGGCAGCATTAATAGAAGAAATTGTTAAATTACTTTTTATGTTAGGAGGAAAAAACAATGCAAAATAAAGGATTAATTATTACGCTAATTATACTGCTTTCTATACTTGTCATCAGCTTACTTGGATTTATGTTCATGTTCATAGATGGAAAGATAATAGGACCTAAATTTTTTAAAATCAACAAAGTAAGTACAACGAAAATTTTCGATGAAAAATATGATGCTAATTTAAGTAATATCAAAGTAGATAGTAGTATTAGTGATATTTATTTTAAAAAATCAAATGATGATAAAGTTAGAGTAGTAGTTTTTGGTGAGAAAAAACAATTGAAGGTAGAAAATACAAACGACCAATTGCTAGTTCACTTTCAAGAAAAAGCTTGTATTGGCATATGCTTTAATATGAAAAAGAACAAAGTGGAAATTTACTTGCCAGAGAACTATCAAGAAAAATTAACTGTTAAAAATGATTATGGTGATATTAGAATAGATAATTTCAAAAATGCAACCATTGAGGTAGAAGAAGCATGTGGTGATGTTTCAATTGCGAGTGGAGAAAAAGTAACAGTAAAAAACGATTATGGAGATATCAAAGTAGGAGAAGCAAAATATGCAAACATAAAAGAGTCATGTGGTGATATTGAAGTTAGAAAAGTAGACGATATTATTGTAAAAAATAGCTATGGGAATATTGAAATTAAAAAAGTATTAAATTATATTGACGCAAAAGAAGATTGTGGTGATATTGAAATAGAAAGTCTTTATATTAATAAAGATTCTAGTATTAAAAATTCATTTGGTAGTATTGAAATTGGCACTACGAATGAAATTTACATTGATGCCAAAACGGATTTAGGGGATGTTGATATAGAACAGAATCATCGTAGAGCAAAGACCACCTTAACATTAAAAAATAATTGTGGCGATATTACAGTAGAAAATGGTAGATAATCTAACAAAACTGTAATGTTACGAAGCGTCTTTTAAAGGTATAATGAAAGTATAGAAGGGAAGTTATAATGATGCAAAAAGTAAAAGATTTTGGATTTCTAATAATCGGTATTATTTTAACCATCTTAGTCATCATTCTTTTTGTACCAATTATGCTAATACGCTCTGTCATAACATTAGCATCTTAAAATATTGACAAAAAGGAATGTAGTGATATATTTGAGATAGAATGAATGACTAAATGGAGAAAATATATGGCTTATTATTATGATGCTGATATTTTAGAAGAATATGGAAAAGATCCTGAGCGTTATTGGAATGATGGAACTTATATAATGACAGATGGAAAACTTTTTGATGTAGATAATTATGCTTCCATTGCACATGCAGCAGGATTCGTCATTCCATTTTTTAGAGCTTATATGCATCCAGATGAAGAAACACTCTGGTACTATAAGAAAGAAGAAATGTTAGAAAATTTATTAGGCTGGAAAGAAGCCTTATTGACAAGAACTTATGACGTAAACCCTAAAGAACAACAAATGAGATTAGCCTTAGTAAAGTATTTTATTAATGTCTATAAAAGCAAAAATACAGTATGGAATTATAGAAAAGGACATGCTGATCTTTCAAAAACAACAGGAATTCCTAATATAGAAGAAAACTGGCAGGGAAGAGATGTTACTTTAAAATCTGTATTGGTCCAGGCATGCAACCATGATGCAATAGAAAGTGCTAGATATAGAACGATTACTACTTCTAAATTTAATATTTATGAGACGTTTTATGATTATATTTTACATGATTGGGAGATCTTTCAAATTCCTAAAAAAGTTTATGATGAAAATTTAGAACAATATATAGATTGGAAACAAGAAGAATGGTTTATATCAGATAAAGAATTAAGATTAAAGGATGAATTAACATCTATTTGTAGAGAAGTACCATTAGAAGAAAGACATCAACATTGTAGAAATAAAGAAAAAATCAAGGGATTTGACTTTCTTGATTAATGAGAGAAAAATCAAACCTATGATTTTTCTTTTTGTATGTTATAATAAAATAAATAAAAGAGAAGTAGGAGTAGTAGCAATGAAAAGAAGAGATAAAATAAATTATTATTTAGATATGGCTGAAGTAGCATTAGAGAGATCTACTTGTATCAGAAGGAACTTTGGCGCTGTAATTGTCGCCAATGATGAGGTAATTGCCACAGGCTATAATGGCGCACCTAGAGGAAGACAAAACTGTTGTGAGATGAAAGAATGCATTAGAGAAAAATTGAAAGTACCACGTGGAGAAAGATATGAACTATGCCGTAGTGTCCATGCTGAACAAAATGCAATCATTAGTGCCGAAAGAAACAAGATGTTAGGATCCACACTATATTTATGCAGAAAAAACTACGAAGATGGCAGTTATATTTCAAACTCTAATCCTTGTTCTATGTGTAAAAGAATCATTATCAATGCAGGAATTAAGGATATTTATATTAGGGATACTAAAGAGGAATATAGACATGTTTTAGTAAATGACTATATAGAAAATGATGAATCAATTGATGGAATCAAAGGATACTAAATAGTGTATGATTCTAAATGTAAGTGGTAGAACAGATATTGTAGCCTTTTATTCTAAATGGTTTATCACTCGTTATAAAGAAGGATACTTGGATGTAAGAAATCCATTTCATAAACAATTAGTGAGTAGAATTTATTTTGAGGATGTTGACGCCATCCTTTTTTGTACCAAGAATCCTGCTCCTATTCTAGATTTTCTAAAAGAAATAAAGGAGCCAATCATTTTTCAAGTAACCCTAACTCCCTACAAAAACGATATTGAACCTAATGTTCCAGATAAAAAAGAAATTATAAAAACAATTAAAAAACTATCTAAAATAGTAGGAATAGATTGTCTGTATATTCGTTATGACCCTATTTTTTTAAGTAACAAATATAACACAGAGTATCATATAAAAGCATTTGATAGATTATGTACTCTTCTAGATGGCTATGTAAAAAATTGGATTGTTTCGTTTCTAGATGATTATAAAAATGTTAGAAAAAATGCCTCTATACTACAATATAGAGAATTTAAAGATGAAGATTATCGGAAAATAGGTGTGCATTTTAGTGAAAGTGCCAAAAATCACAACATGACAGTACAAACCTGTTTTGAAGATAGAAACCTAGTAGAGTATGGATTTAAAAAGGGGGAATGTCTCTCGCATGAAATGGCTTTTCGACTGACTGGTAAAACTTATAAAAGTTGGACTGCTAGAAAGTGTAACTGCGTCCAAATGGTAGATATAGGTGTTTATAATTCTTGTAGTCACTTTTGCAAATACTGTTATGCAAATTTTGATGAAAAACAAGTAGCAGATAATAAGAAAATGCATAATATAAATTCTTCTTTATTAATAGGTGTACTAGAAAAAGAGGACATCATAAAGATTCGGAAAAAATAAGCATGACAAAACTGTAAGTGTAAGAATGAAAAAATAGTGTATAATAATAAAATAGTAAGAAAGACAAAAAGAACAGGTAGGTGAAAAGGTATGGGTTATTTAACAGTAATTAAATATGCCACTTTCATTTTTCCCTTAGTAGCATTCTTATTTACCATTCCTTTTATTATAAGAGAGTATCATAAATATGGCTCTATCTCACCACTGAAATCGATTATCACCTATCTTTTTATCTACTATTTGTTATGTGCCTATTTTCTGGTAATTCTTCCTCTCCCTAAAATGAGCGAAGTAGCCAAAATGACAAGTCCTAGAATGCAATTAATTCCCTTTGATTTTGCCTTTGACTTTCTAAAACATTCATCCTTTGATATAACAACAACCTCTACTTATTTAAAGGCTTTAAAAGAGTCCTACTTTTATGTACCAGCATTTAATGTTTTATTGATGCTTCCCTTTGGTATATTTCTTCGTTATTATTTCAAATGCAACAAAAAACAAGTCTTACTTTTTTCATTTTTATTAAGCCTTTTTTTTGAACTAACTCAATTAACAGGACTTTATTTTATCTATCCTAGAGGTTATCGTCTTTTTGATGTAGATGATTTAATTCTAAACACCTTAGGCGGCCTCCTTGGCTATTACTTAAGTAAACCAATTACCTATTTTGTTCCTAAAATAGATGAGATTAATCAAAAAGCCAAAGAAAAGGGAAAAGTGGTATCAGGTCTTAGAAGAAGTGTAGCCTTCCTTCTAGATATTACTTTATTTATAACAATAGAATCGATAATTATTATACTCACCCAAAATAATGTCTATTTGCAAACGATCTTTGCCCTTTTCTACTATCTGTTACTACCCTTATTTTTAACAGGGAGTACGCCTGGACAGAGATTTTTGAATATTACAGTAAAAGATGAAAAAAATGAGTATAATAAATCAAAGTTATTTCTTAGAAAATTAATCGCGTTAGCAATTTATATCATCATCCCTACTAGTTTATGTTATATGATATTTTACATACAAAATAGTCCAGTAAGAGAACTATTGGGTGTTTTCGTGATAGGGTTAATCCTTGTTTTTTACTTAATCTCAACAATAAAATATATTTTTACCAATAAAGAAATGCTATATGAGAAAATAAGTAAAACAAAACTAATTAGTACCATCTGTTAAATAACGAAGGAAACTGGTAAATCTTGTTTTATTCTACTGTTTTGGTATAATTAAAAATAAAGAGAGGTATAGGGATGAAAAGAGTAGGACTAGTGGCAATTGCCGTAACTTGTTTGTTATTAGTAACAGGTTGTAATAAGAAGGAAGTTTTATTTAAAGAAGATACAAAGCATAATAATATGAATGACTATACTTATAAATTTATTGGAGAATCAAACCATTTTTATTTTCAAACAGGCAAAGTTTATTATGAGGAATCAACCCAAGCATTATTAATTAGTAATTTTAAAGTAAAGGGAAACATCTCAAACAAAGCCAAGTTTTCTATTGGACTATATTTTAATGATAATTTATTGTATGGGTCTCTTGATACGAAACTAACAAAAAAAGAATTAGAAAATACAGTTATCGCTGAGAGTGGTAATGTAGCCAAAATTGATTCAAAAGGAAACCAAATAGGTGAATCAGATGCCTTTTTAGAAACAAAGAAAGATACTTTTAAAGTTAGTATAAAACTGATAGTAAAATATTGTATAGATAAAAAATGCGAAGAAGAACCATTAAAAATAAGATACCTAAAATAAAATTTTCAATAGCAAAGTTTCTTTGCGTATTTTTTATATAAAAAAGAATACAAGCGTTATTTCGTGAAATATAAATTTATCAATATTGCCTTTTTATGATACAATAAACCAAAGAAAAAGGAAGCGTATAGGAAATGAAGACCGATTTGATTACAATTCCAAATGTCGGAAAGAGAACAAAAGAAAGTTTTTTAAAAATGGGTATTACTTGTGTGGAAGATTTAAGAGGCAAAAATCCAAAGGAGCTATATCAAAAAGACTGTGCGATAAAGAAGTTTGAGGAAGATAAATGTCAGTTGTATTTATTTCGAATGGCAGTCTATTATGCAGAGCACGATATCTATGAATCTGAAAAATTAAAATGGTGGTACTGGAAAGATCAAGAACACCCTAATGAAAAGTGAAGTGGTAATATGGAAATAGAAAAAGAGATTTTTGAAAGAACAAGGGTAGATTTTGAAAAGTTAGAAGAATATGGCTTTGAAAAAATAGGAGAAAACTATCAGTATTCCCGTCTTTTTATTGATGGCTTTAGAGCCGATATTACAGTAGATTGTAATGGGACACTAATAGGAAGAGTTTATGATGTAACAATAGATGAAGAATACATTAATTTTCGAATCGAAAGTCAAGTGGGAAAGTTTGTAAACAACATACGAAAGGCCTATAAAGAACTACTAGAAGATATTAAGGTAAAGTGTTTTAAAAGTGTTTATTTTGTAAATGAACAGACCAACCGTATCTGTCAATCTATAATGGAGTCTTATCATGATGAGCCTGTTTTTCCTTGGGATTCTGCTCAAGGACATGGCGTCTTTAAAAATAGTAATAATGATAAGTGGTATGCTTTAATTATCTATATCGATGGAGAAAAAATTGATCATGAGAAAAAAGGGAAAATAGAGGCCATAAACATAAAACTATCTCCTAAAAAAATTATAGAGCTTCTAAAGAAAAAAGGCTTTTATCCTGCTTACCACATGAATAAGAAAAATTGGCTTACAATTATCTTAGATGATACATTGGAAGATAAAGAAATTATGGACTATATTAATGAAAGTCATCGTTTTACAGAGACAAGTTCAAGTTGGTTAATCCCTGCTAATCCTAAGTACTATGATGTAATTTCCTATTTTGACCAAAAAGATACTATATTATGGAAACAGCCAGCTGGAATAAAATTACATGATAAGGTCTATCTATACTTAGGAGCCCCCTATTCTGCTATACTTTATCAATGTGAAGTAATAGAATTAAATCTTCCTTATCAGTATCAAGATGAAAATTTAACCATTTCAAAGGCAATGAAAATAAAACGAATCAAGTGTTATGAAAAGGAGGAATATACATTTACCAAATTAAAAGAATATGGTGTTAGGGCAATTAGAGGACCTAGACATATGCCAGAACTTTTAGAAAAAGAAATGGATAAATAGGCAACAATATTTAGAAAAATAATGGATATTTTACAGTAAGTAACAAAATAAAAATAGTTACTTTTTTTCTTATGTGCTATAATATAAAGTATAGGAGTATAGCAGTATGAAAGAGAAGTATAAAAACTATTTAGAAAAAGATCATTCATTTGATAAGACGATGATGTTGGGAATATTTTGTCTCATTATTGTAGTTACAGGGATGTTTGGATTCTTATATGAATTTATTTTCTATTATTTTAATGGAGGAATGCAAGGCTTTTATTGGCGAGGTGGAAACTTTCTTCCGTGGATTAATATTTATGCAACGGGTTCTATCATGATATACTTTCTAACTTATAAAAAAAGAAAAAATGCTTTTAAAGTATTTTTGATTAGTGCTCTTGCCTGTGGCATCTTAGAATATATTTCAGGGCTTGGAATGTATATTGTTGGAAATGGTATGAGATGTTGGGATTATAATAGTGAAATCTTAAGTTTTGGAAGTATTCACGGTTTTGTATGCTTACGTAGTGTGCTTGTATTTGGAACATTTAGTTTACTTTTCATTTATGGTGTTGTACCTCTCATTTTCTATCTTGCTAAAAAAGTAAACAGAAAAGTTTTCTTGACGGTTAGTTTTACTTTATGTTCTATTATTCTAATTGACGAGTTTTATAATTTGCTGATTGCTAGAATCTTTAGACTCCCAAGGGCTTCCAAAATTTATAAAAGTATTGGCGTGCGTTATGTTACTTTTAAATAGTAGTTGTCAAAACGAGAAAAATAATTGAAGGTAGTAAAAGCTTATCTAAAAAAGATAGGTTTTCTTTTTTTATATGCTATAATAAATATAGGAAAAGAAAATCAATTAAAAACAGGAGAGTGTTAGATATGAAATTCTATATAGGTTCTGGACTAAAGAATAGTGAACAAGTGAGTTATTATGCTGAAGTACTAAAGAAAAACGGTTGGGAGCATACGTACAACTGGGTAGGAAAGAAAAGTGATGATATATCACTAGATGATATCGTGAAATATGCTCAACTAGAGTCGCAAGCGATTATAGATTCTGATGTGGTAATTATTTTACAGCCTGCTGGAAGAGGAACGCATATTGAACTTGGAATGGCTCTAGCATTAAAGAAAAAAATCTTTTTATGTGGAGATAAAGAAGGATTTGATATAAAAAATACAGTTGCATTCTATGAACTACCGAGTGTTATTCAACTAACAGGAACAAGGGATGAAAATTTAAAAAGAATAATGGAAGATAAAAATAATGGATAAAGAAGTATTGCAATCCAATATAGACAAAGTGCATACTACCCCAATGGGCTTAGAACGACTTTCTAAAAATCTTGGATTAGATATGAATGATGTCGTATGCTACTGCAAAAATAAAGTTTTAGATGAGAGATGTTTTATTTATAAAAAAGGCAAGAATTGGTACTGTGAAATAGATAATATAAGAATAACCATTAATTCTTATAGTTATACGATCATCACAGCACATATAATTGATTAATATATAACATTGAGGTGATAAAAATGAAAAGAGTTCTAAAAGTGAGAAAAGAAAGATGTCCGCAAAACCATAAATGTCCTGCTGTAAAAATTTGTCCTGTTGGTGCACTGTCTCAAAAAGAAAATGAGGCTCCACTTATTGATTATGAAGTATGTATCAGTTGTGGCAAATGTGCCTCTTTTTGTCCTATGCAGGCGCTTGTCCTAGAAGAGGAGACTTTGGTTTGAAGACATTAATTCTTTATGCTAGTAAAACAGGAACTACAGAAAAGTGTGCCCAAAAGATAAAGTCAGAGATTCCGGAATCTAAACTAATCAATATATATGAGGGTACTATTAATGTAGAGGAATATGATATTGTTATTATCGGAAGTCCGATTCGAATGGGAATGATAGATAAAAAAATAAAAAAGTTTCTAAAACAGCATGAAAAGGATTTAGCGAAAAAGAAAGTAGCATATTTTATTTGTTGTGGTTTTCCGGAATGTATGAAAAAGTACTATCAAGAAAACTTTTCTTCTGTTTTATTAGAAAATGCCATCATTTATACTACTTTTGGTGGTCAAATGAATATCGAGGAGCAAAAAGGATTAGATAAGATGATCGTTAAGATGGTAACAAAACGAATAAAGGGAAGAAAAGAAGTCAAGGTATTAGATGAAAATATAGAAAAATTGCTTCAAAAAGTAAAAGATGTAATGTTAATAAATGGAGCATAATTACCACGTTTAGTTGATAGAAAATAATGATACCCTATGCTACACTGAATGGGAGGTGAAGGAAATGAGATTAGGAAGCCATCTATATCAGGCAAGAAAAAAGACTGGGTTATCACAAGAGGTAATCGCGTAAAAGTTAGGGGTTAGCCGACAAACGATATCAAAGTGAGAAACAGAGGAGGCCATACCAGATATTTATCAGGCTAAGAAGTTAGCAAAGATATATAGTTTATCTTTAGATGAATTAATAGAATTTGATGTGGACATAAAAGAAATAGAAGAAGTAATAAAAAATACAGATGAGAAAGAACTTAAAATGGATTGGACTCGTACATGGAGTAAAAAATATCCTGTATTAGCAAACTACCAACAAGTGGTAGATATTGAGATTTATGCACAGAAAATTAGAGAAATGTTAGATGATCTGACAAGAGTGTATCATTATAATAAATTGGATAGCATGCTTGTTTTAAAAGATATTTTGTATCATGAATGGAAAGGAAATTAAAAATTAGAAAGTGGAGGTGGGAACATGAGAAGATTATGCAAATAAGTACGGCATAAACTTTGATTATGCCAGAATAGGAGGCATAATATGTTAGAAATAAAAGATTTCAGTATAAAAGTAGGAAATAAATATTTAATAAAGAATTTATCATTATCATTAAATGTGAAAGATAAAATGGCAGTTATTGGAGAAGAAGGGAATGGCAAATCGACATTATTAAAGGCGATACTAGGAATATGTGAATATGCAGAAGTAGATGGTAGTGTAGCCACCAATGGACATAGAATTGGTTATTTAGAGCAATCAATCAATGAAAGAGATTTATATAAAAAAGTATATGACTTCTTATTTCAAGATGAAAATGATTATTATGAAAAAATAAACAGTCTATATCAAAATTTAGATCAATTACATTTAAGTGATCAAATTTTAAAACAGAATATGGAGATGTTATCAGGAGGAGAAAAAGTAAAGATTCGCTTATTAAAATTATTAATAAATGACTATGATATTCTATTTTTAGATGAGCCAACGAATGATTTGGATATTGAGACGCTAGAGTGGTTAGAATATTTTATTAACCATATCAAGAAACCAATTATTTATATTTCTCACGATGAAACGTTGTTGGAAAATACAGCTAATATGATTCTGCATATAGAACAAATAAAGAAAAAGACAGAATGTAGAGATACTCTACTACGAATAGATTACGAAAGCTATGTCAATCAGCGTCTTCAAAAGATCGAAAAAGAGACACAAATAGCAAAAGGAGAACAACGAGATTTTTTTAATAAGCAACAAAAGTTGCAAAAAGTGATGCAAAAGGTGGAATATCAACAGAACACAATTTCTAGAAAAGATCCCCATGGAGCGAAGATGTTAAAGGTAAAAATGCGTTCTTTAAAGTCACAAGAAAGACGATTAAACAACTTAGAATTAACAGAAATACCAGATGTAGAAGAACATATTTCTTTCTTTTTTGAAGAAGTAAAAGTGCCTAAGACTAAACATATTGTTAGCATCAATATGAAGGAACTTAAAGTAGCAGATAGAATACTTTCTAAGAATATTTTATTAGATGTTATTGGTAATGTCCATCTATGCATAATAGGTAAAAATGGTGTAGGCAAATCTACATTAATAAAGTATATCTATGAAGAGTTAAAGAATAGAGATGATATAAAGCTAGGTTATATGCCCCAAAACTATGACGAGGTGTTAAATCAATATGAAATGGTCTTAGATTTTGTGGCCCCCTCTACTACGAAAGAGAGTCTTACAAAAGCGAGAATGTATCTTGGAAACATGAATTTTACAAGAGATGAGATGCATGGGAAAATAAAAGATTTAAGTAATGGGACAAAAGCAAAGCTTTTTCTAATAAAACTAGTCCTAGATAAGTGTGATGTCTTATTATTAGATGAGCCTACTAGAAATGTAAGCCCTTTATCAAATCCTATGATTCGAAAAGTATTGAAAGAGTATCATGGAACTATCATCAGTATATCGCATGATAGAAAATATATGAACGAAGTGATGGATTGTTTGTATGTTTTAACAGAAGAGGGATTAATAAAACAAAAATAATGGATTTCTTTAATCCATTTTTTTGTGCTATAATTAAAAAGAACAGGTTAGAAAGGAAATTCAAGAATGAAAGAAATAATAACAAATGAATTTATCGCTTATAAATCAGGTTTTATACAAGGCAAAACGGATCTAATGGAAGCTTTATGCTGTGGAAAGATAGTAGACTTAAATAGTCAAAAGGAAGAAGAGGAAAATTGGTTTACTTATGGAGAAAAGGATGCCCTAGACTATTATGGGAAACTAGTAGAGAATCATAGTGAAGACATAAACAAGGTCAATACGAGAGAAGTGATAAAAGAATGCTTTGCCGAAAGAGTAATCCGTATGAATGCAGAACAAGGAAAAGAAATTCCAATTGGAAAATTTAGAATATAATTTTTAGGAGAAGAAAATGTCAACATCAAAAGAGTATAGAAATTTTTGTATAGAACAATTATCATTTATAGATAATATTAGAGATAGAGCGATGATGGGAGAATATCTTTTATATTATAATGACATTTTATTCGGCGGAATTTATGATGAGAGATTATTAATAAAGAAAACAGCAAGCAATGAAAAGTATAATTTAAAAGAAGCGATTCCTTATAAAAATGCCAAACCAATGTATTTTTTAGAGGATATGGATAACAAAGAGCAAATAAAAAATATCATTATAGATACCTATAAGGATTTGGTAAATAAAAAGTAAAGAAAGATAAACGCGGTGTTAAAAATAATAAAGTAGGAGTAGATAAATATGGCTTTTGACTATAAAAAAGAATATAAAGAATTTTATATGCCTAAAAATAAACCGAGCATCGTTAAAATACCCAAAATGAATTATATTGCAGTAAAAGGAAAAGGAAATCCTAATCAAGAAGACGGAGAATATAAAAAATCAATTGGTCTCTTGTATGCAATTGCCTTTACTATAAAGATGAGTTATAAAGGAGATTATAAAATAGAGGGATATTTTGATTATGTTGTTCCACCACTAGAAGGTTTTTGGTATCAAGAAGGAATGAAAGGTACAATAGACTATAATAAGAAAGAAAGCTTAGAGTTTATATCGCTAATTCGTCTCCCAGATTTTGTGACTGAAAAGGATTTCCTTTGGGCCAAAGAAGAGGCAACCAAAAAGAAAAACACAGATTTTTCTAAAGTAGAATTTTTAACTTATGAAGAAGGTCTTTGTGTCCAATGCATGCATATTGGTTCTTATGATGAGGAGCCTAAAACACTGGAATTAATGCATGAGCTTATGAAAGAGGAAGGATATGAGATGGATATTACAGAAAAAAGATACCATCATGAAATCTACCTAAGTGATCCAAGAAGAGTAAGTGTGGATAAATTAAAAACAGTAATTAGACACCCTATTAAGAAAGGCTAGAAGGAAACTTCATGAAAGTAATTTTTCTAGACTTTGACGGTGTAATAAATAATATTCACCATAGAGGACCAAAGATAAATAAAGAATTTATAGAAGCAATAAAAAAGGTAATTGCTTTAACCAATGCTAAAGTAGTAATCACTTCTTCTTGGAAAAGAAATAGAGAAAAACTGGAATATGGTATAAATGCCTTAATAGAAATGGGAATAGAAATTTATGATTGTACCCTAACATCGACTGTCCCAAAAAGGAACAAAGAGAAAAAGAAATTAGTCTTTATTTAGAACATCATCAACAAATAGAACAATTTGTAATCATAGAAGATGACTTTGTAATGAAAAGACTATATGACCATCAAGTTTTAATAGAGCATAGTGATGGATTCACTGCAAACTATATAGAACCAACCGTTGGCATTTTAAATGGTAATTTAGGATTTTACCCTCCAGAATATAATAGAGAAGAAACTTTTGAGGAAAGAGCAAAGCGCCTTTTCCCTAGTGTTTTTTTAGAAGAAAGTACAAAGAATAAACAATTGCAAAAATATATGGAAAGCAAGGAGTCTTTTTATAAAGGAAGGAAAAAATAATGAGAAATAAAAAAATAACGAGAAAAATAACACAGGGAATGTATGTATTAACTACAAAGGATGGAGGTTGTATAGTAGATGCTGTATCACAAATAAGTGCAGGAGATTATCCACTCATTTCTGTCGCAGTAATGAAAACGAACTATACGAACTCTTTACTAAAGAAAAATAGAAAGTTTGCTCTATCTGTAATTGGAAAAGAAGAAGATGGAAAACTCATCGAAACGTTTGGGATGAAGTCTATGAGAGAAATAGATAAGTTTGCAGAATGTGAAACAGAAGATATAATGGGAATACCTGTTATGAAAAACTCACTAGGCTATATGCTTTGCGAAATTGTGGATGCTATCGATAATGATACACATACATTGTTTATAGGAAAGCTAATAGAAGCCGATGTTTTTAAAGACGAAGAGGCAATGAGTTATGGTTATTATCAAGAACATAAAGATGATTTAATTAAAGTAACAACGGAAAAAGGGCGTACTGCCTGGATATGTACGATATGCGGATATATTTATTATGGAGAGACGCTACCAGATGATTTTAAATGTCCAAAATGTGGAGTTGGAAAAGAACTATTTGAAAAAAAGACAAAAGAGAATTAGGCAGAAGCGAACCTTCTAGCCTTTTTTGAATGAAAGAAAATAAACAAAAGCAAAGTTATATGTTATAATAAAAAAGAAAAGAAATAGGAGGATAGGATGGAAAATGTAATAGAAGTGAAAAACTTAACGAAAGAATACAAATCATTAAAGGCAATAGATGAGCTATCTTTTTCTGTACAAAAGGGAGAAATACTAGGATTGTTAGGACCCAATGGTAGTGGTAAATCAACAACGATAAACTGTATCCTCTCACTCTTGAATTTCCAAAAAGGCAGTATCCAAATATTTGGAAAAGAAATGAAACCAGATGCGTATGATATCAAAAGATCTCTTGGTGTAGTATTTCAAGATGTAGCAGTATTGGAAGAGTTAACAGTCTATGAGAATATCGACTATTTTTGTGGACTATATATAGAAGAACAAGAGACTCGTGAAAAATATATTAAAGAAGCTTTAAAGTTAGTTGGTTTAGAAGAGTTTCAAAAATTTTATCCGAAACAATTATCAGGAGGACTATTAAGAAGACTTAACATTGCTTGTGGAGTATCACACAAACCCAAACTTATTTTTTTAGATGAGCCAACAGTTGCCGTGGATCCACAAAGTAGAAATAATATATTAGATGGAATAAAGGAACTAAGAAATCAAGGGGCAACAATCGTTTATACTACGCATTATATGGAAGAAGTAGAACTACTTTGTGATCGTGTTATTATTTTGGATAAAGGGCATATCCTAGCAAGTGGAACTTGTGATGAGTTAAAACTTCTTGCTCATATAGAAGAAAAAATAACAGTAGAAGGAATACAGTTAGAAGAAAATCAAATGCAAAAACTAGAAAAATTAAAAAATGTGGAAGATATGTTATATAGCAATGATACGCTAGTAATGACTTATCAAAAAGGAAAAAATAATTTAGTGGATTTCATTGAATATTTAAAAAAAGAAAAAATACGATATAGTAAAATCTATTCAGAACGTCCAACGCTAAATGATGTCTTCCTAGAATTAACGGGAAAGGAATTAAGAGACTAATGTTAGAACATAACTTTGATTATACAATAAAGGCTCTTTTCCGTGACAAAATGTTAATATTTTGGACTTTCGCTTTTCCACTAATACTAGGAACATTCTTCCATTTAGCATTTTCTAATATTGAAAAAAATGAACAATTAGATACCATTAATATTGCTGTAGTCCAAAATGAAAATTATAAAAATAGTGTAATGTTCAAAAAAGCCATCCCTGCTCTTAGCGATAAAAAAAACAAGGAACATTTATTTAACACCAAATATGTAACAAAGGAAAAAGCAGAAGCTCTTTTAGAAGAGGAAAAAATCGTTGGTTATTTCATACTAGAAGAAAGCCCAAAAGTAGTAGTAAAGAAAACGGGTATAGAAGAAACCATACTAAAGCAAGTTGTAGAAGAAATCAGTACCAAAGAAAAAACATTAAACATAGTAGCAGAAGTAACTCTACAACAACACGGAATTGATGAAACAAAAAGGGACATTGTATATTTAGATTCTTGGATTAGTGCTACCTATCAAAATATACTAGAAGAATGGGAAAAAAAACCAACAATTCAGGATATTTCTAGTCCAAATTTGAGCTATACTATGATAGAGTTTTATACACTGATTGCAATGACTTGCCTTTATGGAGGTGTCCTAGGAACAGTTGCAATCAATCGTAATCTTGCCAACATGAGTAGTAATGGAAAAAGAGTAGCAGTAAGTCCAACTTCTAAGATGAAACTAGTTTTTAGTAGTGCACTAGCAGCATATGTCACCCAACTAATTGGTGTTCTGCTTTTGTTCCTATATACTATTTTTATATTAAAGGTGGATTATGGGGATGATTTATCACATATTGTTATGCTTGCAATGGCTGGGTGTTTAGCTGGGCTTTCTCTAGGTATTGCTATAGCAACATTATTAAAGGCATCAGATAATACTAAAATGGGTGTCATTATATCAGTTACTATGCTCGGATGTTTCTTCTCAGGTATGATGGGAATAACTATGAAATATGTCATTGATAAAAGTATGCCAATTATAAATAGAATCAATCCTGCTAATATGATTACAGATGGATTCTATGCACTTTACTATTATGATACATTGGATAGGTTTAACACTAATATGATGAGTCTTCTAATATTTTCAGCAATAATGATAGCAATATCCATCTTTAGTTTAAGGAGGCAAAAGTATGACAGTATTTAAAGCATTCTTAAAAGTTCTAAACAAATCAAAAGCTCCTATCATTATGTATACCGTTTTCTTAATTATTTTTGCAGCCTTTAATGTAGAAAAAAATGATAATCCTGCTCAGTTTACAGATGAAAAGCCATCTATTTATATTGTTAGTAGAGAAGATGCTACAGGAATCAATAGAAACTTAGTTGATTATATGAAGAAAAAATGTAAATTTGTAGATTTAAAAGGGCAAAGTTTAGAGGATGCCTTATTTTACCGAGATGTTAGCACTATTCTCTTTCTTCCAGAAGATTTTGGTAAAGAAATAATGGAGCATAAAACGCCAAAAGTAATAATAAAGAGTACACAAGATGTGAATGCAAGTCTAACGGAATTGATATTAAATAAGTATATTCAAACAGCCTATGCCTATAGCAGGATTGCAAAGACGGAAGAAGAGGTAGTAGAATATATGAATGCTACATTAAGTAAAGAAACAAAAGTAGAAGTATTATCTAAATTAGATACATCTCACTTAAATAAAGCAACTTTTTATTATAATTTTCTAAATTATTCTCTTTTAGCAGGTCTAATTTATGTAATATGTCTTATTATTTCCAGTTTTAAAGAAGAAAAAATTGAGAAAAGAACGATAGTAAGTAGTATGGAATATAAAAAGTTTAATAGGAGTCTACTGCTATCTAATGGACTTTTCGCTCTCTTCCTTTGGGCATTCTATATAATACTTAGTATGATTATGGTAGGAAATATAATGTTTACTACACATGGTTTATTCTATATTTTAAACGCTTTTATTTTTTCAGGTTGTGCAGTATCAATTGCCTTTCTAATAGGAAATGTAATAAGAAATAAAAATGCAATTAATGGTATTGTAAATGTAATAGCACTGGGAAGCTGTTTCCTATGTGGTGCTTTTGTACCAATGGAGATGTTACCAAAATATGTATTAAATATCGCTCATATTTTACCGTCATATTGGTATATTAAAACAAATGAAATGATAAAGACCACAGAGATATTTAATATAGATAGCGTTACGCCAATGATAATTAATATGGGAGTAGTCATACTCTTCACTATTGGCTTTGTAATAATAACAAATATCATCACCAAGAGAAATAGAAAAAAAGATTAAAATAAAGAGTAAAAAAATATAAATTATGTAATAAATGAAACATTTTTCCTAGATAGGGAAGAAAGCATAATAATAAACGACTATAAAAAGACAATAAAATAGAAATATAAGATGAAACGTGATAAAATGATAATAAACATAATAGGAGGTAGAAATATGTTAGAAGGAAAAGTAGCGATTATCACAGGAGGAACGAGAGGGATTGGTCTAGAAACCGTTCGTCTTTTCTGTGAAAACAAAGCACAAGTAGTCCTTTTTGGTTCTAAAAAGGAAACTGTAGATAAGGCGTTAGCAACATTAAAGGAAGAAGGGATGGAAGTAAGTGGTTATTACCCTAATCTTTCTGATTTTCATGATGTAGAAAAAGTAGTAGAAGAAATACATAGTAAATATGGACATATTGATATCATAATCAATAATGCGGGAATTTCTGCAAATAAGAAAATAGAAGAGACAACAACGGAGGATTTTGCAAAAATAATGGACTTAAATGTAAATGCCATTTTTAATATGACAAAAGCAACGGTTCCATTTATGAAAGAAAATAAAGGGGGAGTCATTTTAAATACTTCTTCGATGGTAAGTATTTATGGACAACCATCTGGAGTTGGTTATCCTGCTAGCAAATTTGCTGTCAATGGACTTACAAAATCACTATCACGTGAACTTGCACCATTTAACATTCGTGTAAATGCAGTAGCACCAGGTATTACAAAAACAGATATGGTAGCATCACTTCCAAAAGAAATGATAGAACCATTAATCAAAACAATTCCGCTAGGAAGAATTGGAGAACCAAGGGATATTGCGAATGCATTCTTATTTTTAGCAAGTGATATGGCAAGTTATGTAACAGGCGAGATATTGTCAGTGGATGGTGCCGCAAGAAGCTAATACATTCTATATTTTACTAAAAGAAAAATTAAAGCTAGATAAAACTTATAGTATCAATTACATAAATAAAAACCATTGTTTAACTTAAACAGTGGTTTTTTGTATCTGCATTTGTTTTGCTTTCACTTTTTGCTTATATTTACAGTCCGTAATTTTATTCAAAGAATCATGCATTATCTTTTTCATTTGGGCGTAAATGATGGTAGAGTCCATATCATTTTCCTCATTTAACCAGCGTTCACACTCTGCTGCTTTTATTTCTAAGTATTCATCATCTCTACCGATAAGAAATCGAAAAAAATCATCCAATATTCCTAAACGATAAGAAGCATAAAAAGCAATATCACGAAATTCCTCTATACTATAGGGAGGATTTTCAAAGCTAACAATATAATGATTGATATCAAATGCAATCTTTTCATAAATTTCTTCTGTTTGTAGTCTAGTATAATTATCCCAATTATTTTTTATATATTGAAATGCATAAGGGATCTCTTCTAAACAGTCTGGATGATTCATGGTGTAATAATCTAAAGAAGTATCTCGTTTAGAAATATAGTTATGAGTGAAAGCCTTTACGCCTGTTTTAGACTCAAACTCATCATAACTATTATAGTTCTGATGTATGTGTTGTTCTAAATCAAGATCTAAAAAAATTTCGCTAATAAAATGATGGGCAAAATGTTTTTTAATAACATCACTATAATGAAAGTGTTTTTCAATAAAACAGAAACCAACTCCTAAATCATAATTAGGTGCCTCGTTTAAAAGTAGTTTCACAGTTCTTAAAATTTTCTCTTTCTGAATCCCCAACAGTAAATTAACCCTCAAGAGAGCCATCGTATTAGAGTTGGGCATACCACTTGGATTATGAATATATTTTTCAATAGGAATATTAGGGATATTTTCCAATTTACTAGCTGTTAGAAGTAAAAACTCTAAAATCCAGTCCTCCTGAACATTTAGGGAAATATCATCAAAAATAGCAATTAAAAATTCATAGTCATCTTGAAAAAAAGAAAAAATAGCTTGGATAGTATCATAACGATAACGAACTTTTTTATCTAACTCAAAATAGTTATTTTTATTCTGCTTCAACTGTTGAATAATAGAGTTCGTTTCAGCAGTTTTGTGTTGATTTATATGATATATATTCCCCATAGTATATTGCCTCTCTTTCAAATTAAAAATTATTATAGCATATAGTAATGACAATGAGTCAAAATATTGTAAATAGAATGAGCGAAAAAACTGTCCCTTGTTAATTACAGAACACCAATATTGAATTAAAAACTATAGATAACTAGTTTTATTTTTAGAGGGGAATTCATGAATAGATTCTTTTTTATTGACAAATGTTATATACTGTTATAATATTAATATAACAGTTAGGAGGGAACATGAGAATACTTATTAGTAATAGTAGTAGTGTACCTATTTATGAACAAATAAAAAACACGATTATGAATCAAATTATATCAGGCGAACTAAAAGAAGAAGATTCTCTTCCTTCGATTAGAAGTCTTGCAAAAGATATAAGAATTAGTGTGATGACAATCAAAAAAGCCTATGATGAGCTAGAACAGGAAGGCTATATCATTACGATACAAGGAAAAGGAAGCTTTGTAGCACCAAAGAACCTAGAATTAATCAAAGAACAAAAATTGAAAGAAATGGAAAGCTATATGGAAAAAATAATGGAGATAGCAAAAAAATATCAGATTGAAAAAGAAGAGATAATGGATTTATTAGATCTTTTCTATAGGAGCGAATAACATGAAAAATATAATAGAAATTGAAAACTTAGTAAAAAAATATGATGACAGCTTTGAGCTAAACATTAATAATTTAAACTTAAAAAGTGGAACAGTAATTGGCCTAATTGGTGAAAATGGGGCTGGAAAAACAACATTAATTAAGTCTATATTAGGAATTATCAACAAAGATTGTGGAAAAATAAAAATCTTTGGAGAAGAAAGTGACAAAAAAGAAGAAGAGATAAAAGAAAATATAGGACTAGTTCTAGATAATATTTTCTTTCCTGAAATCTTAACACCAAGTGATGTTAACCTTATTATGAAAGATATCTATAAAAATTGGGATGTGTCTCTTTTCATGCAGTATCTAAAAGATTTCAAATTAGAGCCAAAGAAGAAAATAAAAACATTTTCCAAAGGAATGCGAAAAAAGCTAGAAATCGCAACAGCACTTGCCCATCATCCTAAACTGCTCATATTAGATGAGGCAACGAGTGGCCTAGACCCAGTAGTAAGAGGAGAGGTCTTAGATATTTTTCTAGATTTTATTCAAGATGAAGAACATACGATTTTATTTTCCACTCATATTACAAGTGATTTGGAGTCTATCGCTGATCATATCATCTTTATGGATGAGGGTAAGGTGATTTTAGAAAAGAGAAGGGATGAAATAACAGATCAGTATGGCGTATTAAAATGTGATATCAACGACTTTGAAAAAATTGAAAAAGAAGATATCATTCGTTACCGTAAAAATAAATATGACTATGAAATATTAATAAAAGATAGAGATAAAATGAAAAAGAAATATAAAAACTCGGTTGTTGACAAAATAAGCATTGATGAATTAATGATTCTAATGATAAAGGGGGAAGCATAATGAGGGGATTAATTAAAAAAGATGTATTAATGATGAAAGAAAGCATAAAACTAAGTATGGTTCTTCTATTAGTTTTCTTAATAATTGCCCTAAAGGAAGAAAACACTCTAATTTTTATACCAGCATTTTTAAGTACAATGCTTTTTATGACAACCTTTAGTTATGATGAATACAATAATTGGAATGCCTATGCAATAAGCTTACCAACCACAAGAAAAAAACTAGTAAGAGCAAAATATATAGCGAATCTAGGAATGTTAGCAGCAGTAGTGGTAATCTTTAGCATCTTAACAAGTATCTTTGGACTCATAAATAACAACCTAGACCTAGAAAAACTAGTCTTTTCATCCTTCGGCTGCATTTTCTCACTTGCTATTTTTCAATCTGTTCTTTATCCTTTTATATTCAAATTTGGAATTGAGAAGGGAAGAATTGGAATACTAGTAGGTGTATTTGGTTTTACTGGATTAGTAAGCCTATTAAAAGACAAATTAGATATTCGCTTATCAAAAGAACTTCTAACCATGTTAGAAAACAACTGGTTGCCACTAGCAACAATCGTAGTTATCATATTAGTCTTCATTTCCTACTTGATATCACAAAAAATTGTAGAGAAAAAAGAATTTTAAATTTTGAAATAAAAGTTTCAAAATTTTTTTATGAAAAGAAATTAATCTGTGCTATAATAATAAACAGTTAGGTAAAAGGAGAGTAGTATGTTACAAGCAAAAGATTTAAAGAAAAAATTTGTAAAAATAAATGACAAAAAAGAACGCCAAGAGTTCTATGCCGATAATGGTATTTCTTTTAAAGCTAACAAAGGAGAAGTAGTGGGTATTTTAGGACCAAATGGTGCTGGAAAAACAACTTTGCTTCGAATGATTGCAGGAATACTAGAACCAACAGAGGGCGTTATTGATTTTAATGGGTTAAATTATGAAAAAGATGAGATATCTATTAAGAAAAAGATAGCCTATTTATCAGGAAATACTAAAATATATCGCACGCTTACTACTTATGAACTCTTAAAAATGTGTGGCGACTTTTATGAAGTAGAAAAGAACAAAATAGAACAACGAATCACTGAGATTGCCAAAC
This sequence comes from uncultured Bacilli bacterium, assembly GCA_910585335.1. Taxonomy (GTDB): domain Bacteria; phylum Bacillota_I; class Bacilli_A; order RF39; family UBA660; genus MGBC119817. The sequence continues at coordinate 69,315 of CAJUCU010000001.1, read as the reverse complement.
TTTTAGAAATGGACAATTTCCTCCATCAAAGAATTGAAAATCTTTCGACTGGTCAAATGCAACGAGTAAATATTGCAAGATGTCTAGTTCATGATCCAGAGTACTATATCTTAGATGAAGCAACAAGTGGGCTTGATATTATCTCTAGTCAAATCATTTTAGATTTTATTAAAGAGGAAAAAAAGAAGGGAAAAACGATTCTTTATTCTACTCATTATATGGAAGAAGCCGAAAACATTTGTGATTATGTAGTAATGATTAATAAAGGGGTAGTAATGAAAGAAGGAACACCAGAAGAAATAAAGAAGGCGACAAAAACCACAAATTTGAGGGATGCTTTCTTTGCACTAATTGGAGGTAAAAATGAGAAGTAATGTATTAAATATATTAAAAAAGGAGCTAAAAGAAACGTTTCGTGATAAAAAGTCCCTTGCTATGATGTTAGTTGTACCGATTATGATTCCACTTTTAGTAATAGGATTATCTGCCTTATTCGAGTCAGAAGTAAATAAATCAGTAACTGAATATAATACAATTGGCTTTGATTACCAATTAAGCAAAGTCGAAAAAGATATTGCCAAAGAAGCAGAAATAAAAGTCGTACAAAAAAGCAGAAAAGAATTAAAAGAAGCATATCAAAAGGGCGATATTGACCTATATGTTACAAAATCTGGAAATAAATATATACTAAACGGAGAAGAAAATGAGACAACAACTTATGCTACTGCGCTAGTAGAAGGATATTTTGCAGTTTATAAAGAATATTTACAAGGAACATATTTAAGTGGTAAAAACATTCCTAAAAATGAAGTGTTAAATATTATTACAGTAGAGAAAAAAGTAGTAGAAAAAGAAAATTTCTATGCTAGTTATATTACCAATTATGCTTTCCTATTTATCATTATGGCAATTACCATCTCATCAACATATCCTGCTACAGACGCAACAGCAGGGGAAAAGGAACGTGGAACACTAGAGACTTTGTTAACATTTCCAATTAAAAGTAAAGACATCATTGTTGGTAAATTCTTGAGTGTATCCCTATCATCGATTGTAACAGGAGTAGTTAGTTTAATTCTAATGATAGCATCCCTTGCCATTACTGGAAATATGTTTACGATTTATAAAGAAGTGAATTTAGTGCCACCTATCACTACTATTATTTATGCTCTTTTGGTAATTATATCTTACTCTTTTCTAATCAGTGGTTTATGTATAGCCATTGCTAGTAAATCAAAAACATTTAAAGAAGCCCAAAGCGCCTTAACACCTATCACGTTTATCTCTTTCTTCCCAAGCTTTGTTGCTTTTATGATGAATATTAAAATTAGTGCGGTTTCATCACTTATTCCATTCTTAAACTTCACTTTGTTGTTTAGTGATATCACAAGTGGAAATATCAATTTCTTATATATAGCCTTAATGATGGTATCAACGGTAATAACGATTAGTCTTGTGTTAATGGTAATAATTCGTCAATATAAATCTGAAAAAGTCTTATTTTCTAGTTAATTAAGAAAGTAAAGTATAGTAAAGAGCAGGAGCATAAGTTCCTGTTTTTATATACCCCTTTATTTACAAAATACCCCACATAGGTATATGATTATCTTGAGGTGAAAAAGTGGAACAAAGAAAATATACATATCGTACAAGTAACGATAAGAAGAAAATAGAAAACAGACTCAATAGAATAGAAGGACAAGTAAAAGGGATTAAAAAAATGTTAGAAGAGGATAGGTACTGTGATGATATATTAATTCAACTATCGGCAGTAGATAAATCGGTAAAGTCACTCGCTAGAGTCATTTTAGAAAATCACATGTACACTTGTATCGCAGAAAGATTTGAAAAAGGGGAATTAGATGTGATAGATGAAGTAGTAGAGCTTTTTAGGAGATTTGAATAATGAAAAAGATAACGATAAAAATTGAAGGAATGACTTGTAGTGCTTGTTCTAGTGGTCTAGAAAAATATTTAAAGAAGCAAAAAGGTGTGCTAGATGCTAGTGTGAATTTAGTCATGTCTGTTGCAACTGTTTCGTATGAAGGAGTAAGTATCCGTGAAATAGAAAGTTATATAAAAGAAGCAGGCTTCAAAAGTAATGGAGAATTCAAAGGGCTTGTCTCTTCTGGGAAAAAAGAAGAGAGTAAAACAAAAATCATAGCATTTGGATTTCTAACTGTTTTTCTAATGTATATAGCGATGGGGCATATGCTAAATCTCCCTGCTCTTCCCTATTTCGATTTATCCACAAATCCTGTGGATTATACTTATCTCCTATTAATCCTTACTGTGATTTATTTTATTTATGGTGTGGATATTTTTAAAAGTGGAATGAAAAACTTACTACATGGGATGCCTAATATGGATACACTTGTAACATTAAGTGTCTTTTGTAGTCTTATTTATAGCATCTATGGGATAATAAAAGTGGTTAGTGGTGAAGTACACTTTATTCATAACCTTTATTTTGAATCAGCTTGTATGGTAATTTACTTTATAAAACTAGGAAGGTTTTTAGAACGAAAAAGTCATAGCAAAACAAAAAAAGCAATAGAAGGGCTTGTTCAAATTACGCCTCAAAAGGCGACTGTAAAACAAAAAAATGTGGAAAAAGTAGTATCTATTGACGAAATTTCTGTGGGTGATATTGTGATATGCAGACCAGGAGAAAAAGTGGCTGTCGATGGTGTCATTATAAAAGGGCTAACTCATATGGATGAGAGTTTTATTACAGGAGAAAGCAAGCCGACTTTAAAGAAGAAGGGTGACAAAGTAATCGCAGGTTCTATAAGTTTTGATGGTACAGTAGAGTATAGAGCAGAACGTGTTGGAAAAAATTCAACGATCTCTGAAATTGTAACAGTTATCCTCAATGCCACTAGTAGTAAAAATAAACTAGCTCGCCTTGCTGATAAAATCAGTAGCTACTTTGTCCCTAGTGTTGTGGGAATAGCCCTTCTTACTTTTCTTTTCCACCTGATGCTAGGAAATACATTTTCTGAAGGACTAGGAGCTTTTGTTACCATACTAGTTGTCGCTTGTCCTTGTGCACTAGGCTTAGCAGTGCCTTTAGTGAGTGTTGTTGCCAATGGGATGTGTGCGAAAAAAGGACTTTATTTAAAGAATGTGGAATCACTAGAGAATGGAAGAAAAATAGATACCGTAATACTAGATAAAACAGGGACGATGACTTATGGAAAATTGAAAGTTCATCAGGTGTATTCTTATTCAAATAAGCCAGAAGAGGAACTAATAAAAATAGTAAGTAGCTTAGAAAAAGAGTCACTTCATCCTATCGCAAGTGCCTTTGACAAAGAAAACGTTTATCAAGTAGAAAAATTTAAAAATATAGATGGAATGGGAATATATGGTGAGATAAAGGGAAATAACTATTATTTAGGGAATAAAAAACTGCTAGAAAAAGAAAAAATCATGACCATTGGCGAAAGTGATTATAATAACCTAGTAGAAGAAGGGGCAAGTATTCTCTATATTGTGGAAAATGGAAAAGTAATTGGACTAATTGGTGTGAAAGATACGCTAAGAGAAAATATGAAAGAGGTAGTACAAGAATTAAAAGCAAGAAAGATAGAGGTAATAATGTTAACTGGGGATAACGAAAAAACAGCTGAAAAAGTCTCAAAAGAAATAGGTGGTGTCAAGGTGATGGCCAATATGACACCAATCGAAAAGTCAAAATATGTCAAACAATCTGTGGAAAAGTGTAAAAACGTAATGATGATAGGAGATGGTATTAATGATGCTGCCGCATTAGTAAATGCCACAGTTGGACTTAGCATCCATAGTGGAACAGATATTGCAAGCGATGCTGCAGATGTGATATTAATGAATGACAACATGAGCCATATACTAGATTTTATCGATATAAGCAAACGATCTTACCGTATTATGAAACAAAACTTATTTTGGGCTTTTCTCTATAACACTTGCATGATTTTCCTAGCAACAGGAATACTTTCTCAAATGGGGATTAAGATGAATCCGATGATTGCAAGTTTTGCCATGACTCTAAGTAGTCTAACAGTAGTTTTTAACTCACTACGACTAAACAAAGAAAGGAGAATGTAAAATGTGTCATAAAAGTGAGAATTTTACACTGAGTATAGAAGGTATGAGGTGTGAAGGGTGTGTAAAGAGAATTGAAAATATATTAGCAAAAGAAAAAACTGTTAATTCCTACGATGTATCATTAGATGACAAAAAAGTGACAGTTTTATTAAAGAAAAAAGCAGATATTGCTAAAATAATAGAGAAAATAGAAAACTTAGATTTTAAAGTGACAATCATGAAATAAAAAAGATCCTGATTCTTAAAGAAAATAGGTTTTTTTTGTAAAAATAATAAAAAAATAGAATTTATATGAAAAAGCTGATACAATACAGTTAACAAAAAGTTGACATATGGTGTAAAAAGACACAAAAAAAGACGGCTAACCGTCATAAATCATTTAGGCTTAAAGCTTTATTTTAACTCTCTATGTCATCTTAAATGGTATTAAGACAATTTCATAGTACCAAAAAGTAGGAGGAAAGTCAATATGAAAAAGAAGTATAATATAGGTCTCGACATTGGAACAACATCTGTTGGATGGGCAGTAGTGGAAGAAAATACGCAAAAAATAATGAAAAAAGGAACAGGAAATAAAAAATGCGCTCTTTGGGGAGTCAGGCTTTTTGATTCTGCTAATACTGCCAAAGACAGAAGAATGGCAAGAAGTACTAGGAGACGTTACGACAGAAGAAGAGCAAGGATTCAATTACTTCAAGAAGAGTTTTTGGAAGAAATAAATAAGGTAGATAAAGACTTTTATAAAAAATTAGAAGAATCAAAGTATTCGGAAAAGGATTGTGTAAATAAATCAATTCTTCTAACTACAAAAGAAAAAGAAAAAATAAAAGATTACAATGAAAAATATAAGACAATTTATCACTTAAGAAATAAATTAGTTACTAATCCAGAAAAAGAAGATATTCGTCTTGTTTATTTGGCAATTCACCATATCATCAAATATCGTGGGAATTTCTTGTATCCAGGAGAAAATTTTAATGCAAGTACCTTAGATGTAAACGAAAATTTAAAAGCTTGTTTTGATTCTTTAGTTGAATTAGTTCCAAGTCTTGAGATACCCAATTATTATGAAGAGATAATAGATCTAGATAATTTACAAACAGCGATTATGGATGTAAGTAAAAAGGATGTAAAAATCAGAGTGCAAAAATTATTAGAGAATGCTATATCTTATAAGAAGTTTGCTCAAGAATTTGCTAAGTTAGTCGTAGGCGATCAATTTAGTATAAAAAACTTATTTAATTTAGAAAATGTGGAAAAAGGCGAAGATATTAAAATAAGCTTTAAAGAAGCAGATATGGAAAATGAAGAAAAATTTAGTAAGCTGGAATTCCTACTAGATGACAAAATAGAAGTGATGAATTTATTAAAAGAACTATATGATGCTGTATTTTTAAAGAAAATATTTAAAGGTAGTCAAAATAGTTATATATCAGGGTTAATGATAGAAAGATATAATACACATAAAGATGATCTACGTTTCTTAAAAGATTTATTTGATAGTGATAGAAAACTTTATAATCAACTATTAAGAAGCAACAACAATCCCTGTTTATATGATGAGTACATTCATAATAAATTAAGCTATGATGACTTTAGAAAAGAGTTACAGAAACTGTTAGAAAAAATTTTTGAAAGAAATATTGATACAAAATTAAAAGAAAAATATGTCACTACTATTCAAAATAGAATAGATAATGGTGAGTTTTTACCTCGCATTACAAGTTCAGAAAATGGTGCTTTTCCTTATCAATTAAATATGAGCGAATTAATTAAAATAATTGAAAATCAAGGAAAGTATTATCCTTTCTTATTGGAAAAAGTAAAAGGTAAATATAAGATAGTAAAATTATTAGAATTTAAAATTCCTTATTACATAGGTCCACTTGTTTCAGAAGAAAAAAGTAGATTTGCTTGGATGGAGCGGCAAATAGAAAATGAGCGAATAACACCGTATAACTTTGATGAAGTTGTAAATAAAGAATTGACAGCTGAAAAGTTTATTAAAAGAATGATTTCTCATTGTACTTACTTATTAGATGAATATGCCCTACCCAATCATTCGATTTTATATTCAAAATACAAAGTAATGAACGAGCTAAAGCAGATTAAAGTAAATGGCACAAGGCTTGATAATGATATCCAACACAAAATAATGGAAGAATTATTTAAGAAAACGCAAGGTAGCATTACAGATAAGAGGTTAAAAGAGTATTTATATTGTTTAAATGATTTTTCAATGTTTAAAGAGAATATGAATATTACAGGATATTCAGCAGATGGTAAGTTTGCAAATACAATGCAATCTTATATAGATTTCTTTGGAGAAGATGGAATATTTAAAAATACAACTTATCAGGAAGAAGAAGCAGAAGAAATAATTGAATGGATTACAATCTTTGAGGATAAGGATATTTTAAAACACAAGATAAAAAGTAAATATCAAGAGCTAGATGAAAAAGAAATTGGAAAAATTTTAAAGAAAAAATATAGTGGTTGGGGAAGTCTTTCTAAAAAATTACTAACTGAGTTAAAAATAAAAGATAAAAAAACAGGAAACTTAAAAAACATAATAACTTTGATGTATGAAACCGAAGAAAATTTTATGCAAATTATTCATAATGAAGAATATAAATTTCAAGATTTAATAAAAGATAATAACGTAATTGAAAACGATAAAGAAATAAGTTATGAGCTAGTAGAGAAGTTAGTAACTTCCCCTGCTAACAAAAAGGGTATTTATCAAGCTCTAAAATTAATAGAGGAGATCATCAATTTTATTGGGTATGAACCAGAAAATATTATGATAGAGACAGCCCGAGGCGAAGAGAGTAAAAAAGAACGAAAAGATGATAAAAAGAAATACTTGCTAAAACTTTATCAAAATATAAAAAAGGAAGCACAAATAAATTATTTCACAAATTATAAAGAGGTATATTCAGAACTAAAAAATATTGAAAAGATCAATAGTCAGAAATTGTTTCTTTATTTTATCCAGGGAGGAAAATGCTTATATAGTGGAACACCATTAAATATTGATGATTTAAATAGTTATGAGGTGGATCATATTTTGCCAAGGACTTTAACAGATGATAACTCTATTGACAATAAAGCCTTGGTATATAGAGAATGTAACCAAATAAAAGCAGCAAATTTTGTTTTACCATCACAATATAGAACCAGTTATATGAAAGATTGGTGGAGATATTTAAATAAAATGGGATTATTGTCATCTAAAAAGTTATATCGATTAACAAGACAAGCTTATAGTGATGAAGATATAGCAGGTTTTATCAATCGACAGTTAGTAGAAACAAGGCAAATTACAAAGCATGTAGCAAATATAATTAATAGTTTTTATAAAAATACAAAAGTAATATATTTAAAAGCTAATTTATCTCACAACTATCGTGAACGATACGAACTATTTAAGTTTAGAGAAATCAATGATTATCATCACGCACATGATGCCTATTTAGCAGCGATACTTGGAGAATACAAAGAAAAATATATGAAAAAAGATATTAACTTTGAAATGGTAAAAGAAATGAATAATCGCTTAAGAGACATAGGAGATAATCAAAAATTAAAATATGGATTTATCATCAACAGTTTAGATGAAAAAGTAAATGATATTATAACGGATATATCTAAAAAAATAGTAAATGAGGAAACAGGAGAGCTATTGTTTGATGCTAAAAGGTTTAATGAAATGGCAGCAAAAACACTTTATAGAAACGATATTTTAATAAGTAGAAAGACAGAGATTAGAACCGGAAAACTATTTAAAGAAACTATATATAAAAAGAATATAGGAAAGATTCCAATAAAAAAGAATATGCCAACTAACATCTATGGAGGATACAATAATATAGAAACAACTTACTTAGTACTAGTAGAATATAATAAGAAGAAAAAAATAATAGGGATTCCAATGGAAATTGCCTTAAAATCAGAAAAAAATGAGAATATAAAATATGATTTTATCAAAGAGCATCTTAAATTAAAAACAGTGGAAGATATGAAAATAATAAAAGATAAAATTCCTTATGAGAGTTTAATAGAGTATAAAGGACATAATGTATACATAAAAGGGTATAGTATTGCACACAAAAATTGTGAACTATCCAACGCAGTACAACTAAAAATCCCAGTAGAAAAAGCAAAGGAATGGAAATATATCTTTAACAAGATTTTGAATAAGAGGGATATCCCAGAAAAAAATGAGGTTCCAGTTTTAACAGAAAAAGAAATAATAAAAAAGATGATAGAAATCGTCCAATATTTGTATGAACAAGTAGACAATTATCCATTATTTATGAGTGCAATAACAAAAATAAAAAATACACTTAGTTTAGAAGAGATGAGTGAAGAAGATTTATCTAAAATAATAAAAGAATTATTAAAAATTTATCAATGTAATAGTGCGAATAGTAGCTTAAAAGATTATGGGGTAAAGGATAGAATTGATAGACTTGGCGACAAAACAATCAATGATGGAACAATCGTCTTTAAGTCTACAACAGGTATTAAGGAAAGCAAATATGAGTTTTAGAACAGTGGTAATAACAAAACAATCCAAGATAAGTTACAAAAATAGATTCTTAGTTGTAAAACAAGCTAGTGATGAGAGGTATATTCATTTATCAGAAATAGATACAATTATAGTAGACTCTATCTCTGTATCTATTTCTACTTATCTTTTAAAGGAATTATCGGCAAATAAAATAAATATTATTTTTTGTGATGAAAAACATAATCCCTTTGGAGAACTTTCATCCTATTATTCTAGACATAACACAAGTAAAAAGATAAAAGAGCAGATTGCTTGGAAAAGAATAAATAAAGATGAACTATGGAAAATGATAGTAAAAAATAAAATTATGAATCAAGCACTCCTTTTAAGAAAAGTAAATATAGAAAAGTATGATTTATTATTAGGTTATGAAAAAGAAGTAATAACGGGCGACAAAACAAATAGAGAAGGACATGCTGCAAAAGTATATTTTAATGCTTTATTTGGAAATGATTTTGTAAGAAATAATGATGACTCAATAAATGCTGCCTTAAATTACGGCTATGCAGTATTGCTGTCTACTATAAATAAAGAAATAGTAAGTAATGGATACTTGACTACTCTAGGAATTCACCATAAAAATGAATTTAATGAGTTTAATTTAACTTGTGATTTAATGGAACCATTTAGAGTAATCATCGATAATTTTGTATATTATAATATGAAAAGAGAATTAAACAAAGATTACAAATTAGATATAGTAAATATTTTTAATAATACATATAAATATGGTAATAAAAACTATACTCTAAAAGATATCATAAAAATATATGTTAAAACGGCACTAGAATCTATCAATGACCAAAAAAAGTATAAGGAATTTATATATAATGAGGGATAGAGTAATGAGAACAATTGTGTTTTTTGATTTACCCAATATCTATGCAAAAGATAAAAGAAATTATTTATTATTTCGAAAATTACTGTTAAATGAAGGTTTCATTATGATGCAAGAATCTGTATACTCAAAAATAGTAATGAACTCTCAACAGGCTAAATTATTAGTAGAAAGAATAAGAAAGAAGGCACCTAAAAAAGGATTAATTCAAGTGTTAACTATTACGGAAAAGCAATATGCCCAAATAGAGTTTATTATTGGAGAAAGTAATAGTAAAATAATAAATAGTGAAGATAGGCTGATAGTATTATGAAATTAAAGATTGATTATTTAGATAATATAATAGAAATAATAGATGGACAAATTACTGTAATAGAAATAGAGAATAAAAGCTATTTTTATAGGATTGTAAAAAGTATCTATGAAATAGAGAAATGTGGATTTTCAGAGAATGTGACGTTCTTTGATGATAAAGATATGGAAAAGTCTATGTTTGGCAAACTAAAAGTATATGTAAATTATTTTGAATTGGATTTTGATTCGAAAAAATTACTAACTGATATTAATAAATATTTATGTCATAGCATAGAACAGGAAGAAAATATGACTTTACAAAAAAATTATAAAAACTTAGTTAATTCTTATAAAAAAATCTTGAATAATGTAGATATTCCACTTACTGTAGATGAGGAATTTAGGATAGATAATTTGATGAAAATATTAAAATTTAAAATAAGAAAACAAGAGGACTTAATAAACAATTTATTTTTAATTATAGACATAGAAAATATGTTTAAGCAAAATAACATTTTAGTATTTGTGAATCTAAAACAATACTTAAATAAAGTAGAATTAAATGAATTATATAAATATGCAATATATAATCAAATAAAAATAATGTTAGTAGACTCATGCTGTTATGGGGGAACACAAGAGTATGAAAAAAAGCTAATAATAGATGAAAATTTAGAAGAATTTATGTTATAATTATACTGAAAAGGAAATAATACCATTTATATTATAATTCTCTATGCTTATAATAATGATATATATCTAATAAATTTGAGGTTTTAGATCTATGTCATCTTAAATGGTATTGAAACATTATGATATATTTAGATTGTAATTTTTAAGTTTTAGATCTATGTCATCTTAAATGGTATTGAAACTAATCCTGAAAGTTCTACATTTGAAGATAAGTTTTAGATCTATGTCATCTTAAATGGTATTGAAACTTTATTTACATGGGAAGGATTAGACGCAATGTTTTAGATCTATGTCATCTTAAATGGTATTGAAACATCAGCATTAAATAAAACGATAGAAGCCGCGTTTTAGATCTATGTCATCTTAAATGGTATTGAAACAGGAAATAAACCTCTTAATGCTGTGGATATGTTTTAGATCTATGTCATCTTAAATGGTATTGAAACCTCTCCTATTGACATGCACATTCTCACAAAGTTTTAGATCTATGTCATCTTAAATGGTATTGAAACTCCTAAATACACTTTTCAGTATGTAAGTGCGTTTTAGATCTATGTCATCTTAAATGGTATTGAAACAGTAATGACATCTCTCGACCGATTTGAATAGTTTTAGATCTATGTCATCTTAAATGGTATTGAAACAATAAATTGTATAAAGGACAAAAGTCAGTTGTTTTAGATCTATGTCATCTTAAATGGTATTGAAACTGATTCTGTTGCTACTATTAAACTTGATGGGTTTTAGATCTATGTCATCTTAAATGGTATTGAAACTGTTACAATGCATACATTAAGTTGTCTTAAGTTTTAGATTTATGTCATTCTAAGTATAAATTTGCCATTTGAAGATTGATATCTTCTTTTTCCTTAGTTTCAAAATAAATAAAATACCATTTAGAAAGGTATCACTTAATTTTTTACGATATCTTTCTTTTTATTTTATCGTAATAGCATTGGAATGAAATAGAAGAAAGTGACAACCAAAAAACGAAAAAATTGGAATTATATGGTATAATACGATTAGTTTGAAGTATTGAGGAGTGAAATTATGAATCAAAAATGTGGCGTAATTTATATATTAACCAACCCATCTTTTCCTGAATATGTAAAGATTGGTTATGCTAACGATGTAAAAGACAGGGTAAAACAATTAAATAACTCAGAAGCAGTACCTTTTTCATTTCATATATACGCAACTTTTGATGTGACAGAAAGACTAACAGATAAAAAATTACATAATTTAATTGACACACTAAACCCAGAATTAAGAAGTAAAGAAAAAATAGGAGATAAAATAAGGGTAAGAGAGTTCTATCATATCAAACCAGAAGAAATATATTCGGCATTTGAAAGTATGGCTGAAGTAAATGGAACCAAAGATAGATTGCACTTATGGAAAGAAACAATAGAAGAGATAGAAGATAAAAAAGAAGCATTATCATTGGCAAAGAACAGACACCATTTTAAAAATATAGATTTTTATTCAAGTCTAACTGGTAAAAATTACTATTCCAAAACGAATGAAGATGGTACTTTAGGTATTTATGAAAAAGAGACAAATATAGAGGTACCTAATAACTCTAATCCTTCAAAACGTCAGATTTTATATTCAGCACTAGAAGATTTAGGCGGAGATGTATCTAGGGGAACTACGCTATATCAACTAGAACATAAATTAGAAAAAATATTAGTCAGTAGGAAGTGAAAAGATGCCAAAAAGAGAAATGTTAAAAAAAGCAAAAGCTGCAAAAAATGACGAATTCTATACTCAGTATTCTGATATACAAAAAGAAGTAAATGCTTATCTAGAATATAATCCAGATGTATTTAGAGGAAAAGTAATCTTACTACCATGTGATGATCCAGAATGGTCTAATTTTACTAAGTTTTTTGCACAAAACTTTGAAAGATTTGGATTAAAAAAGTTAATTAGTACAAGCTATGCCCAAAAAAGCAAAAAAATAAAAGGTGCTTTCCATTCGTCATCGTTAGAAACAGAATCACCAAAATTTGATAAGAAAAAAACAAAATCCAATGGAAAAATATTTACTTTAGATAGAGATAAAAATAAATCTGGAAGAATTGATATCAATGATTTAGAATGGGATTACTTAAAGGGCGATGGTGATTTTAGATCAGAAGAAGTAATAAAATTAAGAGATGAAGCAGATATAATTATCACGAATCCTCCATTTAGTTTATTTCGAGAGTTTCTATCTTGGATTTTAGAAGGGAAACGTCAGTTTTTGATTATTGGAAACATAAACTGTATTTCTTATAAAGAAGTCTTTACTCAAATAAGAACAAATAAAGCATGGTTAGGAAATGGGATGGGAAGATGGATTTCTGGATTCATTGTTCCAAAATTTTATGACTTATATGGAACAGAAGCAAGAATAAATGAAGAAGGCCAACGAATCGTTTCAACAAACAATTGCCTATGGTTAACCAATCTAGAACATGGTAGAAGACACCAACCGCTACAACTGATGACGATGGAGGATAATCTGAAATACAGTAAACATAAGCAAGTGAAAGAAAATAAATATCCTAAGTATGACAATTATGATGCAATCGATATTCCTTTTACAGATGCCATTCCAAAAGATTATAAAGGTGTTATGGGAGTTCCAATTACCTTTCTAGACAAATATAATCCAGATCAATTTGAGATAGTAGGGTTATTAGCATCAGCAGGGTATGATGAGTTTATAGTAGGAATTCCATTTGAAGGAGACCGTCTGGCTTGTCCTTTAATCGATGGAAAAAGAGTGTATGCAAGAATTTTAATTAAATTTAAGGAGGTATCGGATGAAAACAACATTGAAAACTGATTTAACAGTAAAAGATATAAGTGAGGGTTTTGTTTATAATGATTATGAAGGAAAAGGTTTGTTTGGCTGGGGAGGAAGATTGACAATACAGCCAGAATATCAAAGAAATTATATTTATGCGGATGGTAAAAGAGATGTAGCAGTCATCCAATCATTATTAAAAGGCTATCCCTTGGGATTGTTATATTTTGTTAAAGTAGGAGAGGAAAAATACGAAATTTTAGATGGTCAACAAAGAGTAACTAGTTTTGGAAGATATATAACAAGTAAATTTGCGATTAAAGATGAAAATGGTATGGAACAATATTTTGATGGACTATCAGAAGATAAGAGAGAAAAAATATTAAATGCTCCTTTAACAATATATATTTGTGAGGGAGAGGAGTCAGAAATCAAAGAATGGTTTAAAACAATTAATATTGCAGGTGTTCCACTAAATAATCAAGAACTACTAAATGCGATTTATTCTGGACCATTTGTAACAAAAGCTCGTGAAGAATTTTCAAACTCTCAAAATGCAAATATCCAAAAATGGAGTGCTTACATAAAAGGTGATGTGAACAGACAAGATTATTTATCTACAGCACTAAATTGGGTTAGCAAAGCTAATGTTGATAACTATATGAGTCAACATAGATATGATAATAGTATTACCGAATTAAAGGCTTATTTTGATTCAGTAATTACATGGGCTTCTACTGTATTTAAAGATATAAAGTCTGATATGAAGGGTCTTGAATGGGGAAGATTATATGAAACGTATCATAAGAACTCCTATGACCCCAACAAAGTATCAGAAATGCTATGCCAGTTATATGCTGATCCTCAAGTCCAAGATACCAAAGGTATTTGTGAATATATACTAGGGGAGTGTAAAGATACCAAATTACTAAATATTAGAGTGTTTGATGATAATACCAAAAGAATCGTTTATGAAAAACAATCGCAGGATGCAAAAGCAAAAGAGATTAGCAATTGTCCGTTATGTGCTATGGGAAATGATAACAATAAGAATAGAATTTGGGAATTAAAAGAAATGGATGCCGATCATGTGCAAGCATGGAGTAAAGGAGGATCCACAGATATAGAGAATTGTCAAATGTTATGCCAGACTCACAATCGGGCTAAAGGAAATAGATAATATAAAAATAATGAAAGAAAAAGAATGCATATTATTTTCGGAATAAAAGCATTTTTTTCTAAAATAAACTTTTCTCACAAATCGCCCAGACTTTCATATCTTATACTAGAGGTGAGAAGGATGAATGAAAGAGCAATAAAAGGAATTGTTGTGGATGCAGGACACGGAGGAGCTGATCCAGGTGCAACAGCGAATGGATTGAGAGAAAAAGATTTAACACTAAAAGCAGCACAATATATGTATCAAAGATTAAAAGAATTAGGAATTCCAACAGCAATTGTACGTGATACAGATGAGACTGTAGATAGAGATGAAAGAGTGAAAAGAATATTAGAGGCTTATGGAAATGACCCTAATGTAATCGTGATATCAAATCACATAAATGCAGGAGGTGGCGAAGGTGCTGAAGTAGTGTATGCGTTAAGAAACAGCAGTACTTTAGCGCGCAATGTCTTAGAGGCAATTGGTAGTGAAGGGCAGATTATGAGAAAATACTATCAAAGACGTCTACCAGAAGATCCTATGAAGGATTACTATTTTATTCATAGATTAACAGGGCAGACACAACCACTTTTAGTAGAGTATGGTTTTATTGACAATGCAAATGACAGTAAAAAGTTGCAAAATGATTTGTTAGATTATGTCGAAGCAGTAGTAAGGGCCCTTGCTAATTATGGAGGTTATACATACGTTCCGCCAGAAGGAAGTGGAGAGTACTATACAGTTCAAAAGGGGGATACAATTTTTATGGGGAATAATGAGTAATATTATATAAATTTTTATGAAATTTAAGGCATTTTGAA
This sequence comes from uncultured Bacilli bacterium, assembly GCA_910585335.1. Taxonomy (GTDB): domain Bacteria; phylum Bacillota_I; class Bacilli_A; order RF39; family UBA660; genus MGBC119817. The sequence goes on along the minus strand of CAJUCU010000001.1, from coordinate 54,042 downwards.
GAAAAATGTCTTTTTGCATGGTATAATACAAATATATAAATTATTATTTTTGAGGTGATAATATGACACAATCTATAGGAAAATATCAAGTTTATTATTCAAGAATTATTCAAGAATTAGAAAAATTAAAAAGAGATAATAATTATCAAAATTTATCTAAGGCTTTTGCACATTGGTATCTTAGTACCTTTTATAAAATTAATGATACAGATTTAGGAGAAATTATTATTGATGGTTTTGGAGATAATGGAATAGATGCAATTGTCAGAGAAAATGATATTCTAAAAATATTTCAATTTAAATTTCCCGATAAAGTTGGTAATATTAATAAGCAAATAGAGGAATCTACTGTTTTAAAAATTGTTAATGGTTATAAGAAGTTGACTTCGAGTAAAAAACCATCAAGAGCAAATGATAATTTTATTAATTATAGAGATATTATAAAAAAAGAAAGTATATTTCATTATGAGTTTATTTTTGTTTCTTTTACAGATAATTTATCGACAAATGCAAAAGATTCTTTAGATACTGCTATATTAGAAATTAAAGATTTAACAGGTAATAAAATAGAATGTTATGTAGAGGACAAAAAGAAAATTTGTGATAAACTTGATAGATCACAAAAGAATAACTTAATAAATATAGAGATTAAATATGGTAATTTATTGCCAGGATATAATGTAGGAGATGATGTTAAATCATGGGTTGGTTTTTGTTCAGCTAAAGATATTCTTAATTCTATACAGGATGTATTAGATGGCATATTTGATGAAAATATTAGAAACTATGAAGGTGATAATTCTGTAAATAATGGTATATACAATACATCTACAGATAGTGAAGAGTCGGAATATTTTTACTTTTACCATAATGGGATAGTATTTATTTGTGATGAATGTAGAAATAGTGTTGGAAATCAAACAGCAAATTTGCATTCATCAGCAATTGTTAATGGCTGTCAAACGGTTGTATCTTTAAAAAAAGCTATGGATGATGGAATCTTAAAAGATACTACATTTATTCCAATAAGAATAATCGAAACTAGTGATATAGATCTCAGAGCTAAAATTACTGAATACTTAAATTCGCAAAATAAGATTAGAGATAGTTACTTTTTATCAAATAATACATTTATAAGAGAGTTACAAAGCGAGTTGTTTAAAGTAGGATACTATTTAGAAAGATTGGCTAACGAATATAATTATAAGTTAAGTTTAAAAAAAATACCTGAATATCCTAAAGAAAAAATATTACAATTGGAAAAAGTTATACAAATCTATGTAGCATATTACAACAATGAATATGCAGCAGTTTCAAAAAGAGGAAAGAATGAACTATTTAATAAAGATTTGATAAATGAATTGATTTGTAGTATATCACGAGAAAAAGTTTTAGAATCACAGAAAAATTATAATGAAATTTGTAAGATAATTACTATGTATAGAAGATGCAGAAGAGTTGAGCGAAATGACGAGTTTTTAAATTATATGGGTATTACTGCATCTTCACTTGAAAATTATGTTGATATTATGGATAGCTATCAATTTATGAATACTGCAGATTTATTATTATTAAATGGCATTGCAAACGTAAGTACAGAAACAGGATTTGATGAGAAATTAAAAAGTGTAATAAATATATGTAAAGATATTATAAATCAAGATAAAAAAGTAGCACCTTCAACAGCAACGAAATCATCATCAATTTTTGAAAAAGTTCAGAATGAATGCAAATGTATTAAACCTAATGTAGAAAAAAAAGAGTTACAATTATGTTAAAGGGAAAAACCTTTGTAAAATGGACTGGTGGTAAAAGGCATTAGAATTACTGAAATAAGCGTGTAGAATTTGCGTTTTTGCATAAAATATAGTATAATCTAGTCAGTTAATTAAAAAGCGATTCGTTCGAAGTAATTATTTTATAATATTTTATAGAGAGCTTGTGGTTGGTGAAAATAAGCAAAATTAAAATAATGAATTACAAATGATGATTTTAAATCGGATAGTATCCGTTATCAATAAGAGGTAATAAACTATTATTACAAATAAAGGTGGTACCACGAGCAATTCGTCCTTTTTGGATGTTTTGCTCTTTTTTATTTCAAGGAGGTGGTTTGTATGGATAGTGACTATTACTATTATTGCTTTGATGATTGTAATTTAATTAACTATACAAAATACCAAAGGAGGAATAAAAAATTATGGAAAAGAAATTATTTGATATCTTAAAAGAAAGAGGATATGTAAAAGATTTAACACATGAAAGTGAAATTATTGATTTAGTTAATGGAGAACCTATGACTTTTTACTTAGGAATTGATCCAACTGCCGATAGTCTTCATATAGGTCATTTCTTTGCATTAACTATGTTTAGATGGCTACAAGATTTTGGACATCATGGAATTATATTAATTGGTGGGGCAACTGCTTTAATTGGTGATCCAACTGGTAAAAGTGATATGAGAGAAATGTTATCTAAAGAAGAAGTTGCTCGTAATAAAGCAGAAGTAAAAGAATTAGTTAAAAAATTTGTAAAAACAGATGGTGATAATCCTGCTATTATTGTTGATAATGCAGATTGGATTTGTGATAAAACTTATGTAGATTTTATGAGAAATATAGGAGTGCATTTTAATGTTAATAATATGTTATCCGCTGATTGCTACAAGAAAAGATTAGAAAATGGCGGATTAACATTCCTTGAAATGGGATATATGTTAATGCAAGCGTTTGATTTTGTTCATTTAAATAAAGAATTTGGATGTAGGTTGCAAATTGGTGGTTCAGATCAATGGGGAAATATTTTAGCAGGTGCAGACCTTTCTCGTAAAATTCGATTTAGTGAAGGAAAGAAAATTGACTCATTATTTGGTTGGACTTGTCCGTTACTTATAAAAGCAGATGGCGAAAAGATGGGAAAAACTGCTTCAGGTACACTATGGGTATCAAGAGATAAAACAACACCTTTTGATTTCTTTCAAGCGTGGATGAATTCATTTGATGAAGATGTTGAAAGAAGTTTATCTTTCTTTACTAGAACGGAAATATCTGATATTAAAGAGTTATGTGCGAGTGATATTAGAG
>CAJUCU010000001.1:50377-50949 GCA_910585335.1 uncultured Bacilli bacterium | reverse complement strand
CATGGTGAAGATGAGGCAATAAAAGCTAGACAAACAGCAGAAGAGTTATTTAGTAATAAAGGTATTTCAGATAATATGCCTTCAACTACTATTTCTAAAGACTTATTAGAAATAAATATTATTGATTTATTAATCGAAACAAACTTAGTATCATCTAAGTCAGAAGCGAGAAGATTGATTGAACAAAATGGCATTTCTTTAAATCAAGAAAAAGTAAAATCTACTGAACAATTGGTTACTGCTAACGATTTAAACGATAATTCATTAGTCTTACAAAAAGGTAAAAAAGTATTTTTAAAAGTAATATTTGAATAGTTTAAAAAATTAATCATCCTATAAAATCTAATAAAAATTAGAAATTAGGATGTTTTTTTGTCTTTAAATCATTGATATTATTAGGTTTATCCCATATATCATCCTACAAAGTAGGATGAATTTCGTAAGTACGAAATAAGAATGGTGCATACACAAGTTCTTATTTTATAAGGGAAAATGAGTGTAGATGCACCATCTTCTTATCCTGCTATTTCATAATTTAATAAATTATGAATATTTTAGGATGAATAGACAAA
>CAJUCU010000001.1:37376-50367 GCA_910585335.1 uncultured Bacilli bacterium | reverse complement strand
AGACAAAACTTTCTATACTTTATGACTTGACTCTTCTATCAAAAGGAGCTACCATGCAATCCATAAGGAGATGATGTATATGCGAAGATTTAATTTATATTTACCAGAAGAGTTATTTGAACGAATTAAATTACTTGCAAAATTCTATAATATCTCTATAACTAAATTAATGGTGGAATTATTAGAATATGGGTATTTAAATATGATAGATACAAGAACGAATAAATAATAAAATTAAAAGGTTAAGGTGATGAATGTGAATATAATAATTTTTAAATTAATGGAGGTTTATGAAAGTAAGTAATATTGTTAGGTATGTTATAGACATACCAAATAATATTACTAAAACAAAAATTAAAGCCATAGAATTTATTGGAGGTATTAAACTCTATGGTTAAATACAAAGTTAATTTAAAGTTTAAGGAAAATGGAAAATCTTTAAATGAAACAATAACTAATGTATTAAAAATAGAACTAGAAAAAAGAACAAATACGACTTGCAATATATTAAAAAAGGAGTTACCATTCAAGCATACTCATTATTCCCAAAATGAAGGGAGTAGTAAATAATGCTTGGGAATAGTAGTTTTAAAGTAGGAATATATATAAGATTATCAAGAGATGATGGAAATATTGAATCAGATAGTATTATTAGTCAAAGAAGTCTACTTAATCAATATATCAAAGAGAATAATTACAATTTAATAGATGAGTATGTTGATGATGGCTTTACTGGAACAAATTTTGATAGACCTTCATTTAAAAAAATGATTAAGGATATCGAATCTGGAAAAATTAATATGATAATTACAAAAGATATGTCAAGACTTGGTAGAGATTATATAGGTACTGGAGAATTAATTGAAAAGTATTTTCCAAATAAGAATGTTAGATATATTGCTATCAATGATGGTATAGATACATTTATAGATAATACTAATAATGATATAGCTCCATTTAAGGCAATTATGAATGATATGTATGCTAAAGATATTTCAAAAAAAGTTAAAACAAGTCTTCATTCTAGGATGAAGGAAGGACTATATGTATCTGGTAGATGTCCTTTTGGATATATGAAAGATCCAACTAATAAAAATCATTTAGTTATAAATGAAGAACAAGCAGAAACTGTTAAACTAATATTTGATTTAGCACTAAAAGGAAATACCTATCATTATATAGCACAAGAATTAACTAAAAGAAAAATTAAAACTCCAGCATCATATTACAACTATGTTTGGAATACGAAGTGTATAAATACAAATTGTATATCACAAGAATATGGAGTATGGGTTGATACAACAATTAAGGCAATTCTTACTAATCAGATATATGTTGGAGATACAGTTCAAGGTAAGACTAAAAAGATTAATTATAAACTTAAAAAGACAGTTAAGAATAAACCAAATGATTTTATAATAGTCGAAAATACTCACGAAGCAATTATAGATAGAGATACTTTTAATTATGTTCAAACACTTTTACCTAAAAATGTTAAAAGACCAGAGAAAAAAAGATTTTATTTACTAGATGGACTTTTATATTGTGGAGATTGCAAACATCGTATAACTATTAGATATCAAACTAAAACTGGTAGAAGTTATACTACTTGTGATTATTATAGAACTTATTCAAAATATCATGTTTGTACTACTCATACAAATAATTATGAAATATTAGAAATAGCTATTTTAGATAATATTAGAGAAGTGTGTAAGAAATATTTAGATAAGAATAAAATAAAAGATTCTATTGGTAATATTGAACTTGAAGATAATACTTTTAAAATAAAAAAACAAATTGAAAGTTTAGAAATAGCAAATAACAAATTAGTTGAAATTTTAGATAAAAACTATATGAATATGCTAAAAGGTATTATTGATGAAGAACAATACTTAAGAATAAGTGAAAGTCTAAAGCAAGAAATAGAAAGTAATAAATTGAGTATTGATAATCTTAAAAATGAGAATAGTGAATCTAATAAAATAGATAAAAAGCAAATAGATAAATATATAAATGAATTTTTATCACTAGAAAATCCAACGAGAGAATTAATAATTAATTTAGTTGAGAAAATCTACATCTATCAGGATAAAACGATAGATATTATATTTACATTTAAAAATGTTACATAAAAAATGTATCTGGAGATAGCTTATGGTCTATTGCCAACAAACTTGGTGTATCTGTAAACGAGCTTAGAACTCTAAATAACTTGACAACAGATACTTTACAGATAGGGCAACAATTAAAAATACCAGGAACTGGGCAAACGCCAACCCCACCATCATCCAATACGACTTATACAGTACAAAGTGGAGACAGTTTGTGGGAAATTGCTAATCGCTTTGGAACCACAGTAGATGAGCTAAAAAGGTTAAATAATTTAACATCAAATACTCTTCAGATTGGGCAAGTATTGAAATTACCAACAACGACAACAACACCCGATGAAAATGCGACCTATACTGTACAAAAAGGGGATAGTCTTTGGGTAATTGCCGATAGATTCAATACCACTGTAGACGAATTAAAACGCCTTAATAATCTAACATCGAATACTTTACAAATCGGGCAGGTACTAAAATTACCAAGTGTACCAACTTCACCAACTCCGCCAATTGGGGAAGAAAATACCTATACAGTACAACCGGGCGATAGTCTATGGTCTATTGCAAATAAACTGAATATCTCAGTAGATGAATTAAAAAGACTAAATAATCTAACCAGCAATCTTTTGCAAATCGGGCAAGTATTAAAAGTACCAGGTAGTAGCAATAATGAAGAAAAACCAGAGGGAACGATCTACACTGTAAAAAGTGGTGACAGCTTGTGGCTCATTGCCAATCGCTTTGGTGTAACTGTAAATGATATCATTATAGCAAATAATTTAACTAGCAATGTCTTAAGCATTGGACAACAACTAATTATACCAACAAGTAGCAATCAAACAACGTACACAGTACAAAAAGGAGATAGTTTGTGGGAAATTGCCAACCGATTTGGAACCACAGTAGATGCAATTAAAAGAGCCAACAACTTAACCAGCAATCTTTTAAGTGTAGGGCAACAGTTAATCATACCAGCCTAAAAGTGTATAAATAGCACTTTTTTTCTTCTTTAAATTGACGTAAATTGACAAAATATGATATTCTATCAATAGAACTTTACAAAAATAGGAAGTGTACATTATGAAATATAAATTAATTGCCATAGACTTTGACGGGACCCTAGTAAATGATGAGAGAAAAGTAACTGAAAGAACCAAAGAAACACTATTTAAAAAGAAAGAAGAAAACTATAAAATCGTGGGTGTGACAGCAAGAGCACTAGAAAGTGCCAGAGCAATTGGAGACATTAGTTTTTTTGATTATTTAATTTTAAATAATGGTGCCTTCATTTATAATGTAGAAAATAAAAAAGAAAAATATATCAATAAAATAGCAAAAGAACACGCCCAAAAAATTACAGAGGAGCTAGACGAAGTAAGTACTCAGATTGACTACTGTTCAGGAAATTGTTATTACATATATAAAAATCAAAATAAAGATAATCCATATTTTATCAAAACGGTAAATGGACTAGAAGAAGTAGATGAGGAGATTGCTAAAATAAATATCTATTTAAAGGAACCAGAAAAAATAGAATACTATAGAGATAAAATAAGGAATAAATTTCCAGATATTTCCTGTTTTATTATGCAAGACTCTGCTGACACAAAAAAATGGCTAGTACTGACACCCAAAGGACTAAATAAAAAGTCATCCTTACAACAACTAGGGGAAAAACTAAATATCAAGCTAGAGGAGATGATATTTTTTGGAGATGGAACTAACGACATAGAAGTAATAACAGCGGTAGGATGCGGTGTTGCTATGGGAAATGCTTTAGAAGAAGTAAAAAAGAAAGCAAGCCATATTACAACCTCAAATAATGAAGATGGAATCGCTTGCTTTTTAGAAAGATTATAAAGAAAATACTAGCAAAATAGCTAGTATCTTTTTTTAATCTAAGTTTAAATGTTTTTCTAGAATTTTTGTTGTTGCGATATAAAGTGCAATTGCCACAATAATAGTAATAACATTAGTAAACCCTAAATAACAATTTAAGAAATCAAAAGATGGATTCTGATTCTCAAAAATCATTGCATTGAAAGAGGAATTGAACAGTCCAGGAATAAATAGAATAACAGTAAATACAACCTGGATTACATTGTAAATAACAATACCATAAATAATAGAATACATCACTTTATGGTTATTATGTTTTTGTCCAAGCGCCATAGATAAGTAACATAATATCTGTTGATATAGATAACTAAGAAAAACAGAAATTAGCATCATAATCACAAAGAGCGGATCTACATACTGAAATACTTGCTCAAAGAAAACTTGAATATCAGAAAAATGAATAATCCCCGCAAAAGTAATAGATAATGCTACTAACATAACAAGAAGTGTCACAAGCATAGCACCTGTTGCTGAAATTAATTTTGATAACACCAACTGCCCTTTACTGACTGGCAAAGTATGCATAAGATATCCCTCATCTTTTGCTAAATTATTATAGTATTTAATAATAGAAAAGATAAAGCTCGCAATAGGAAGCGCAATCAATAATACTACATAAAAAGCAGTAAGAAAACCAGCAGGAATTTTAAGTATTGTAAATGTCTCTCCTAAAGCAGTAGAAGTTCTCTGTAAAATAGAAAGTAATAAAGTAATTCCAAAAATAGGAATTAAAGGTTTAAATATCGCTTTGAAATCGTATTTTAATAATTTACCTAACATTTGAATTCCTCCCTAAATAATGCATCAATCGTCGTTTTTTTCTTCGTTCTAATTTCTTCGGCATTCTCATTTAAGACAATTTTTCCTTTATTGATGAAAACTACCTCATCCAAAATTTTCTCAATATCAGCAATCAAGTGAGTAGAGATAATTAAGCTAGAGTCCTCGTTAAAATTATTTAAAATAGTCTCTAAAATATAGTCCCGACTAGCAGGATCTACTCCTCCAATTGGTTCATCTAAAATATAAATATCTGCTTTTCTACTCATAACAGCAATTAACTGCACTTTTTCTTTTGTTCCTTTTGACATTGTTTTAAGTCGAGCATCAACGGCAATATCTAGTTTTTCTAAAAGTTCTAATGCTTTACTTTTGTCAAAATCAAGATAGAAATCAGAAAAGAAATTCAAAAGCTCTTCTACTTTCATATCCATATTCAAATAAGTTCTCTCAGGTAGATAAGAAATAATTTTCTTACTTTCAATGCCTGCCTCTTCTCCTTTAATAAGGACTTCTCCAGAAGTTGGTTGTAATAAATCATTGATTAATTTAATCATAGTAGTCTTTCCAGAACCATTTGGTCCAAGTAGTCCGTAAATTTTTCCCTTCTCAATTTTTAAGTTAACCTCATCCAAGGCCACTTTGTATCCAAATTTTTTGGTAACATCTCTAAATTCAATTAGACTCATATTTTTCTCCTTTTTCTTTAATCATTTTTAGAATCAGCTGCTGTGAAATGCCAAGTTGCTGGCAATCATTCAAAAATTTAATAGTAAGCATCTCAGCTTGTTCATCTTTCATCTTTTGAATTAACTTCATATCATCCGTCACAAACTTACCTGAAGTTCTTTTTGTAGTGATTAAGCCTTCATCCTCTAGTTCTGAAAGTGCACGCTGAATAGTATTAGGATTCACTCGTGTTAGAATGGCAAGCTCCCTTACGGACGGTAACCTTTCACCACAAGGATATGCACCAGTTAGAATCCCGATTTTAATCTGCTCCACCAATTGTTTATAAATTGGTAAATGTTCATCAAATCTGAATTTCATAGTCCCTCCCATCTGTGTTAATTGATTAATGCAGTTATACAATAATATATATTTTTTGTCAAGCAAAAATATCCACAATTTACTGTGGATATTCCATATCTAATAAATATTGCTTGCGCTCAATTCCTGCTTTATACCCATGAAGAGTACCATTTTTTCCAACCACCCGATGGCAGGGAATAATAATTAATAATGGATTTTGTCCAATGGCATGAGCAACAGCACGAACTGCTTTTTCTTTTTTTAACATTCGAGCAATATCAGAATAATGAAAAGTCTTCCCATATGGAATTTCTGCAAGTTTTTTCCACACCTCCTGTTGAAAAAGAGTTCCCTGCGCTTGATAGGCTATATCAAATTTGCATCTTTTAAAAGTAAAGTATTCTTCTAACTGCAAGCAAGTAAGCTCAGTAATACTATTTGGATGTTCTTCTTCGCGAGCAGAGCAGAATTGACACATAATAAGGTATTGATTGGTAGCAGTAACCTTAATCATACCAATAGGACTATCATAATAATCATAAAAAAGTTCTGTCATAATTGAAACGCCCGCATCGAATTTAAAATAGCTAAAATAGAAACACCAACATCGGCAACAACCGCAAACCACATATTAGCAAGACCAAATGCCCCAAGTAGTAATATAAGAAATTTAACAGTAAGAGCAAACACGATATTTTGTTTAACAATACGAAGAGTTTTCCTAGAAATTTTAACTGCCTGTGGAAGCTTTTTTAACTGATCGGTCATAATTACAATATCGCTCGCCTCAATGGCAGCATCACTACCAACTTTACCCATAGAAATACCAACATCACAAATAGCAAGAACTGGGGCATCATTAATACCGTCTCCAACAAAGGCAACGTGGTAATCTTTTAAAAGGGCTTCTACTTTTACAACTTTATCATCTGGTAAAAGTTCCGCATAATAATCGTCTAGTTTCAACTGTTGAGAAATATGAGAAGCAACAGCCTCTTTATCACCAGTAAGCATTACAAACTTTTCACTACCTAATTTTTTAAGTTCTAAAATAGCAGAAGAAGCCTCTTCTTTTACGACATCATTAATAAAAATAACTCCACCAACTTTTTTATCAACGGCAACATAAATAGTAGTATGATCATTTTGAAGCTCTTCACATAAAATATCATTTTTCAACATGCACGCATAATTTCCAACGATTACTTCCCGGTTATCTACAAGCGCTGTTGTGCCAAAACCACTAAGTTCTTGGACACTTTTGATTTTAGCCTTTGATATATCTTTTCCATAGTATTTCTTAATAGATAGGGCAATTGGGTGAGAAGAGTCTCGTTCAGAACAAGAAGCATAGTAAAGAATCTCGTCCTGAGACATTCCCAAAGAGATGATATCAACTACCTCGAAAGTCCCTTTTGTTAGAGTCCCAGTCTTATCAAAAACAAAACAGTTAATATGAGCAAGACGCTCTAGGTAATGGCTCCCTTTTATCAAGATACCAACCCGACTAGCCCCTCCAATACCAGAGAAGAAACCAAGTGGGACAGAAATAACCAAAGCACAAGGGCAAGAAATCACTAAGAAGATAAGAGCTCGTTCTATATATTCCTGAAATTCCAAAGAGAAAAGTAGGGGAATGATAAAGCCAATGGTAAAAGCAATCAAAACAACAATTGGCGTGTAGTATTTAGAAAACTTTGTTATAAATTTTTCAGAATTAGATTTTTTAGTACTAGCATTTTTAACAAGCTCTAAAATCTTATGAACAGTCGAATCTTTAAACTCACTTTGAACTCTTACAGTAAGGCTTCCACTTAAGTTGACAGAACCACTTAAAACAACGTCTCCCACCACGACTGGCTGAGGTAGAGCTTCTCCGGTTAAACTACTAGTATCAAGCATAGATTCTCCTTCTAGAATAACACCATCTAGAGGTATTTTCTCCCCGCTCTTGATAAAAATAATATCATCTACTCGCACTTCTTCAGGAGAAACCTTCTTCTCTTTGCCATTCTTTACTAAGTTAGCATAATCAGGCCGTATGGCCATAAGTTTACTAATTTCTTCTTCGCTTTTCTCAGTAGCGTGATCCGTAAAAAGTTCTCCAACTTGATATAAAATCATAACCATCACAGCCTCTTTATATTCTCCGATTAGAAAAGCTCCAATCGTTGCAAGAGACATCAAAAAATGCTCATCTAAAAGAAAACTCTTTCCAAACCCGCGAATGGCATGAAATATAACGTCGATACCAACTATCAAATAACTAACGATAAAAAGTGAAGTTTGAAGGAGAGAAGAGGGAAGAAATAGTGCAATCGTAAAAAGGAAAGCACTGCTAATAACACGCAAAAATTCTTTATGTTTCATTTTCCTTCCTCCAAATGCTCTAAAGATTTGTCTAAAATATCCTTCACATGGAAATCGTTTAACTGATAATAAACAAATTTTCCATCTTTACGAACTTTCACCAATTTATGATCTCTAAGAATTCTTAATTGATGAGAGATAGCAGACTTCGTCATTTGTAATAGATAGGCTAAATCACAAACACACATTTCATGTTTCTCTAAAGCCCATAAAATTTTCACTCGAGTACTATCTCCAAAAATCTTAAAAAAATCCGCAATATCAAATGTTAAAGTATCATCAAGAATCTCCACCTGATTTATAATTTCCTGATGAACAACATCACAATCGCATACAAATTGTTCTTTCATAATATAATATACCTCCTGTTAATATTATAGTTGAACAACTATTCATATGTCAAACAAAAAGAAAAAATTTTATTTATCAGACAAATCAAAGTCTTCATCATTTACTACAGGTAAGTTAGCACCATAGAAAAACTCATTCATAGAGATATTTAATTTCTTAGCGAGTATATATAAAAATTCTAAACTAAAAGTTTGAAAACTACTATTTTCGATATTAGCAATAGTACCTTCACTATATCGAATCAGTTCCGCCAGCTGTAATTGAGTGAGATGTTTTTCTTTCCGAATTCGTCGAATATTCTGCCCAACAATTACATAGATATATTTGTTATCATTTTCATTGATAGCCATATTATCACCTATGTTCATTATCTTATGAAGAAGTATAAATTGCACTACATTTAATATATGTACTTTTGGAAAAATATGGTAAAATAGTAAGAACAGGGAGGTTGAAAAAAATGAAAAAGATATTCTATGCACTAGCAGTGATTGGTGTTATGATAATTACTATTATAGCATTCACAGTGCCAAAGGATCCTTATGCAATGATTCCTTCTATATTATTCTTTGATAAACCAATTTGGTTTTGTATTACTTTTTTTGGTTCTTTCTTATACTTAATAGTGTTAGGAATCATCTATAATAAAATTGAAAAAAAATTTCCAATTAAGAAATAAGAAATCACGAAATAAAAAGATACCCTAAATAGGTATCTCCAAAGAGTATCAAATAAAAAAGGTAGTCTTTTTTATTTTCTTATTTTTACCCATGCAACTACAAGAAAGAACAGAAGTAGTAGAGCAAGTGGTAAAAATAAAGGTATAACAGATTCTAAACTATCAAAAGTAGATTTCATATTTTAAGCATCTCTCAAAATATTTTTGCTACAGAAATAGGTAATAAGAAAGTATCCACCATAAATAATGATAATAAAGATAGAAGTCATAATAATCGAAGGTAATAACTGTTCATTGCCAAATGTTTCCAAAATATAATTACAGAACATAATACCAAAAATAGAGTGAATAATCGCAAGAATCAGCGGGAATAGGAAGAAAATAGCAATCTGTCTGAATAAAGCCTTACGAATAAGTGCTTCATCTGTACCAATCTTTCGTAGCATTCGAAATCTTTCTTTATTGTCACTGCTCTCAGACAACTCCTTTAAAGCAAGAATCGCTGCACTAGAGATTAAGAAAATAATACCTAAGTAAAGACCAATAAAGGTGACAAGTGCCCCAAGTCCGATACTATTTTCTGCAATATCAAGTTTGGTATTAACAGTAGTAAAACTACTATTCTCCCAAGTTTTATCAGCAAAGTCACGAAGTTCCTGATTAATTTTTTGAATTTCTTCTTTATTATTAGTATTAAAATTAGCAAGCAATGCTTTATCTGTAACAGGAATACTTTCTAAGGCCTCATCGGGAACTACGATAACACCACCATTGATATGAGTAGAGGAAATCTCAAGAAAGCCGTACTTACATTCATCATATTTTGGTTGATAACGTTTTTCTCCTAAAACAATTGAAGGCCTCTCTTTTAATGCTAAATTTCGAGCATCAATCATTCCATCATAATCGGCAATAATCATATACTCATCTTTTTTTAGAGTGTATTCTTTATGTTCAAATAGTCGGGCAACTTTATTATAATCACTAAGCGCAATAATTGTCTCAGGGGCATCGTAATGCATAAATTTATACTTCGATAAAACCTCTCTACCCAAAGTTTCTTTTAAAGTTAATTTCTCTGTTTTATGAATATTGAAAGATACGATATTCTTTAATTTATTCTGAACATCAAAATGATTCTTTTCCAATGTCTCTATAATTGACAAATCAAAATCTTCAATAATAGCTGGATTACTAGTATCAATATCAATCATTTTAGTAAATTCTACATCAACAGGAGCAAGTTCCTCTAAATTAGCAGTCATAGAATTTTTAATAGATAGAGAACTAGAAAGGATACAAATAGTCACAAATAACATAAGACAAATAATACTCATTGAAAATACGGTTGTATTAATTTTGCTACTAATCTGTCTTAAGGTAAAACTATTTAATCCTTTGTAATAAAACTTTCGTCTTTTAGAAACAATTCGCAAAATAAGTCCTGATAAAGACCAAAAGATAAAAAAGGTAGACACAATTCCTAATGCAATAGGAATAAATATTTTATCAGCGGAGTCTAGCATCGTCTCGATTCCACCAGTAACCATATAATAAGCAAATCCTAAAACACTAGCAGAAATAAGAAAGATAACAGTGCACAAAAGTGAGTTTTTCAGTTTTACTTTTTCGCTTTTTTTGCTACCATGTAACAGATCAATTAATTTACATCTCCCAATATTAATCGTATTGAAAATCATCACAAGCAAGTACATAATACCAAAGTAGATTAGACATTTGATACAAGCACTTTTAGATAGAATAAAAGAAAACTTTGTCATATCTGCTTCAAACATATTGGCAACAAGAATACTCATCAGTTGTGACAAAACAATACCTATTCCAAGGCCGATGACAAGAGAGATAAGACCAATCAATATAGTTTCAAAAAATAAAATCATAGAGATTCGTCTCTTGCTCATCCCAAGTGTCAAATAGATACCAAATTCTCTTTTTCGTCTTTTAATTAAAAAACGAGAAGCATAAATAATCAAGAAGCCAAGTATGAAAGAAACAAAGACACTGACTCCAGAGAGCATATTCGTCATAAGTTCAATGATACTAGCGGTACCAGATGTGGCATCAATAAGTACCGTTTGACTTTCAATGGCATTAAACACATAGAAGATGGCAACACCCAAAATTAGAGTAAAAAAGTAGATGGCATAATCTTTAAAACTCTTTTTAATATTTTTTAAGGATAGTTTAAAGAGCATCGTTAAGATCTCCTCCAAGTAGTGTTACAATATCAATAATCTTATCAAAAAATTCGCTTCTAGTATTATCCCCGCGATGAATCTCGTTAAACACTTTGCCATCTTTTATGAATATAACTCGAGAGGCATAACTTGCTGTAAAAGCGTCATGAGTAACCATTAAAATAGTTGCCTTTAATTCCTGATTCAAATAATTAAATCTCTCAAGTAGCATTTTAGAAGATTTAGAATCTAGGGCACCAGTTGGTTCATCTGCTAAAATAAGTTTTGGATTGGTAATAATAGCACGAGCGATGCCACTCGTTGCTTTTGACCACCACTCATTTGATAAGGATATTTCTGAAGTACATCTTCTATACCAAGTTGGTGTGCCACCTTTTTTATCTTTTCTTCAATTTCGAAGACATTTACATTTTGAATAGATAGGGCAAGTGCAATATTTTCATAAGCAGTAAGCGTATCTAACAAATTAAAGTCTTGAAAAATAAAACCTAGTTCCTCTCGTCTAAATTTATTCAAGTTATTTCCTTTTAACTTCGTAATATCAAGTCCATCCACAAAAATATGTCCAGCAGTTACTTTGTCAATTGTGGCAATACAGTTTAGAAGAGTAGTCTTGCCACTACCACTAGCACCCATAATTGCTACAAATTCTCCTTTTTCTGCATGAAAAGAAACATCATTTAATGCTTTGGTTAAATTGGACTTTCCACCATAATATTTTTCTAGTTTTTCAACTTTTAAAATTTCATTCATATTTTTCCTCCTCCACATTCATTTTAAGAAAAAGATACTTTCTTTACCATCGATTAAGCTTACAAATGCTTACACTTCTGTAAGCTTAACGGACAGTATCATAAAAATCTTGTTTTAAAAAGGTAATAGTCACTTCTGTAAATTTTCCTACTTCAGAAGATACTTCGATAGAATGTCCAAGTTTTTTACAAAGATTATGACAAATATAGAGTCCCATTCCTGTAGAATTTGTATTATGCCTTCCATTTTTTCCTGTAAAGCTTTTTTCAAACACCAAAGGTAAGTCACTTTTTAAAATACCTATACCATCATCTTTAATAGAAAGAACTGTGATATCGTTCTCTACTTTCAGTGAAAAGGTAATATTCTTAGCCTTGTATTTAACACTATTGATAATAATTTGATTTAAAATAAACTCAAGCCACTTAGAGTCAGAAAGAACGGTCTTATCTTCTAAATCGATATGAATATGAACATTATGGTATAAAAGACTATCTTTGTTGCGAAGAATAACGTGATTAATCACACTCTTTAAAGAACACTCTTTAATAAAATAATCCACCTCGGCATATTCACCTCTAGAATAATATAATATCTGGTCCATATAATCTTCTAGTTTTTTTATTTGGTCGAGTAATATAGCATCAGACTCTCCTTTTTGATTATGGATATGTAGTAAAACATTAGAAAGAGGAATTTTAATTTCATGTATCCACATTTCTAAATAACTTTTGTAACTTTCAATTCGTCCTTTATATTGATTTAGATGATCTAACATAGATTTATTAATGTCATAA
>CAJUCU010000001.1:0-37366 GCA_910585335.1 uncultured Bacilli bacterium | reverse complement strand
GGCTATCCACAAGAACTCTCCCTTCAAAAAAGTGGGCTTCTTCTAAAATTTCTGTAATTAAATATTTCTGATCAAGAGAGAGTAGTTTACTAGAGAAATCATCATAAAAGGCTTTTCTTCGAAAAAATTCATAAAGGAAAGAAGAAGCTTCAACTAGAAAAATAGTAAAGAGCAAAACAACAATAAGTGGAGTAGAGCTTTTAAAAATAAGCAGAAAAAGAAAACATAAAAAGTCTGCAAAAAGGAAGAGGATAATAGTAAGTAAATGGTCTTTGCAAAAAGAACGAAAGCTCATAGTAAAATATACCCCTGCTTCTTTCTAGTTTGAATCACATCTTGATACCCAATTTCTTGAAGTTTTGCACGAAGTCTAGAGATATTAACAGTAAGTGTATTATCATCCACAAACTCATAACTATTCCATAAGTCATCCATAATTGCCTCTCTAGAAACAATCTTCCCTCTATTTTGTACAAGCAATTTCAAAATAAGCATCTCATTTTTGGTAAGTAAAACCTCTTTCTCCTCACACTTAATAAGCCCTCGATCTGGAAATATTTGCATCTTATCTACCGTCAAAAAGTCACTAGTCTGTTGCAAACGTTTTAAAATTGCCTCAATGCGAAGCAGAAGAATCGTTGGATTATAGGGTTTTGTAATGTAATCATCCGCTCCATAACTCATACTAAGCACCTCGTCTGCTTCATTATTTTTACTAGTAACCATAATAACAGGAACATCCATCGTCCGCCGAAGTTCTTTTAAAAGACTTTCCCCATTAATACCAGGAAGATTAATATCCATTAAAATAAGATTTGGTTTTGTATGAACGATTTCTTCTAATAAAGAAGAAAAATTCTGAGCAACAAAAGTTTCATAACCAGAAGCAGTAAGCAATCGCTTTAGTTCTCTTTGTTGTTCTAAGTCATCCTCAATAATTAAAATCTTCATCTAAAATCACCCATTTCTATTGTATCATATAGTAACAAATCAAATCTTACATCTCTGTAAGAAAACTTCACTTATATTATAGACAAAAGATAAGAAAAAAGTAGATATTTATAAAAAAGTTTCAAAAAAAAACTTCTTCAAAAAACGAATATGTCTTTTCTGAATAAAGTCTATTTTTTACTTTTACTATCTGCTAAAAGATTCATTACTTTTGTTTTTACCTCTTTCAAGTTTTCACTATTTTGAATAGGTGTACCTGCATCGAGTAAGAATCCCACAAGTTCTAATGAGTTAAGACCTTCGGTGGTTAAACTTTCTAAATTTTCTACACAAAAGTCTAAAATAGCCTCATCTTGCGGACTATCTCCCAATACTTCCATACTTTCTTCAGACTGCCTAGCAAGCAATGATTGCTCTTCAGAGATAGATAAAGTTTTAACGATGCTATTTCTAAAAGTTCGAAGTTCTAATGCTGTCATATGATCACCAAATGCTAAAAGGTATTCTTGATAACCAGATACTAGTTGAAAAATATTTTCTTCTTTCGACATAAATGACGCTTCATAGTAATCACCTAATAACTTTTTTATTTTCTTACATTCCTTATCTCTATTCATTAAGGAAGTATCATATTTTTTTGCTACATCTTGATTATAAGTGGTTCTCTCTTTTGTGATTTGAAGATTCTCTTCCCGCCTTTTTCTTTTTAACATCTGTTCCTTATTTTCTTTAAGTTTTTTATTCTCTTTAATTCCTGTACGTTCATAACCATGTAAAACCATAATATGTCGCTCCTTTCATAGTTTTTTATTATAATAAATAAGTAAAAAAAACACAAGTAGTATGGTTATCTACTTGTTCTTTTCAATTGCTTGAACAGCAGTAATGGCAATCGCACCAGCTATATCTTCCGCATTACAGCCTCTAGATAAATCATTAATTGGTTTTAAAAGACCTTGGGTAATAGGACCATAAGCCTTCGCTTTTGCAAGTCGCTCTGTAATCTTATAAGCAATATTCCCAGAGTCTAAATCGGGAAATACCAAGACATTAGCACGTCCTGCAACTGGACTATTTGGTGCTTTTTTTGCTGCTACTTCTGGAATAATAGCTGCATCTAGCTGTAGTTCGCCATCTACTTTTAATAAAGGGTAGTTCGCTTGAGCATATTTCACAGCATCACGTACTTTAATAATATCAGGATGATCTGGTGCCGATGCAAAAGTAGAATGAGAAAGCATCGCTACATATGGTTCACGTTTAATCAAAGAGCGAAAAGTCTCTGCCGAAGTATAAGCAATTTCTGCAAGTTGTTCACTAGTAGGATTTTGATTTAATCCTGCATCTGCATAAATAAACAAACCATTCTCGCCATACCCACAATCAGGAACATCCATTAAAATAAAGGAAGATGCCACTTTAATAGTTTTATCCGTCTTAATTGTTTGAAGTGCTGCCCGAAGTAGGTCACTACTAGTATAAACAGCTCCAGCTACCATTCCATCTGCAATGCCAACTTTAACTAACATACATCCAAAATATAGGGGACTACCAGAAATAATTTGATGAGCTTCTTCTAATGTCATTCCCTTATGCTTTCGTGTTTCATAAAACTCACTTGCTAAAAGCTCAGTCTGTTCACTTATCTTAGGATCAATAATTCTAGCTTGATGAATATCCAGATTATTTTCACTTGCAATTTTGTTAATCCGTTGTTCTTCTCCAACCAAGATGATATTGGCATAAGATTCCCTTAGTGCAATATCAGCAGCCTTCAAAACACGTGCATCTTCTGTTTCTGCCAAAACAATTGTCTGTAATTTTTCACGAGCCCGTTCTTTAATACTTTCGATAAAATTCATAAAATCCCTCCATCCTTACTTATTCTATCAAACAAGACTAATTTTGCCAATGAGAAAAATAATAATAAGTAATTTGTCAAAAAAAAGCATTTAAAAATTGAGAGAAAAGAGTTTGTCCTTCATAGATTAGAGTAGGAGGACAAGGAATGAAAAATAAAAACATAGTAGGACTTACAGAAAAAGAAGTAGAAGAAAATCGTACAAAATATGGGGCTAATACCATTACTACCAAAAAACAAGACAGCTTTCTAAAACTATTACTCGAGTCTCTAGGAGACCCCATTATAAAAATTTTATTAGTAGCACTAGGAATTAAAGTAATCTTTTTAATAAAGGACTTTGATTGGTTTGAAACAATAGGAATCGTAATTGCCATCTTTGTCGCCTCTTTAATCTCTTCTATTTCGGAGTATGGAAGTGAAAAGGCATTCGCAAGACTGCAAGAAGAGTCACTGAAACTAAAATGCCGTGTCAAAAGAAATGGCAAAAAAGAGGAAATAAAAATAGAAGAAGTTGTAGTAGGAGACATCGTATTTTTAGAGTCAGGGGACAAAATTCCTGCAGATGGAAAAATTATAGAAGGAGAAATTACAGTAGACGAATCGTCTCTTAATGGAGAAGCAAGAGAGATGAGAAAGCCGCTTGGTGCAGAAGTATATAGAGGAACAGTAGTCTACTCCAGTGAAGCTTTAATGGAAGTAGTAACAGTAGGGGACAAAACAATGTTTGGACGTCTTGCCGAAGAGATTCAAGAACGCCAACCAGAAAGTCCTTTGAAAATCCGCTTGCGAGGTCTTGCCAAAATAATCAGTCGTATTGGTTATGTTGGAGCCTTTTTAGTCTCTATTTCCTATCTCTTTTCCGTAATTGTAATTAGTAACAACTTTGAAATGGCAAAGATTATCGCTTTCCTACAAAACTTTCCCTTATTAAGTTCTCATATCCTCTATGCGATGACTTTAAGCGTAACCATTATAGTAGTCGCAGTACCAGAAGGGCTTCCTATGATGATTACACTTGTTCTATCTTCCAATATGAAAAGAATGTTAAAAAGTAATGTTTTAGTAAGGAAATTAACAGGAATTGAGACAGCAGGAAGCTTAAATATTTTGTTTACAGATAAAACAGGAACACTAACAAAAGGAAAGTTAGAAGTAGTGACCCTTTTAAGTGGAAGTGGAAAGAAATATTCGAAAGAGCAAGAGATAATGCGAGATGAAAATTTTTACAAAATAGCAAAGGAATCTATGGTATTAAATAATGCCAGTAGTTTTACTCAAGATAGAACAAAAACAATAGGAGGCAATATCACAGATCGAGCGATTTTAGAATTTGCTTCTCTCCCGCTAAAAGAAGAGTATAAAAAAATACAGACCATTCCCTTTGATAGTAAAAATAAGTATTCTCTAACAACCATTGATAATCATGGACGGAAAACATTAATTAAAGGAGCACCTGAAATTATCTTAAAAAAATGTAATAGTTACTATGATGTTTTAGGGCAGAAGAAATATGTTTTTCCAAGAGAAAAGATAGAGCAAGAAATTGATAAAATGACAGAAAAAGGAATTCGGGCTATTGCATTAGCAACTATGGTTCCGTCCACAACTACCACCCTAAGAAATTTAACTTTAGTAGGCGTTCTTTTTATCAAAGATGAGGTAAGACGCGATGCCATCCAAGGAGTAAAAGAAGTCCAGAATGCCCATATTCAAACGGTAATGATTACAGGCGATAACAAAAAAACGGCAGTTTCTATTGGAAAAGAAGTGGGACTTTTAACCAAAGAGACAGATATTGTCTTAACCTCAAAAGAGTTAGAGGCAATGAATGATGAAGAAGTAAAAAAAATACTTCCTAATTTAAAAGTAGTAGCAAGATCCCTTCCCCAAGATAAAAGTCGTTTAATTAAAGTTTCACAGGAAGCAGGTCTTGTAGTAGGAATGACAGGGGATGGTGTCAATGATGCTCCCGCTTTAAAAAAAGCAGATGTAGGTTTTGCAATGGGAAGTGGTACAGAAGTCTCTAAGGAAGCAAGTGACATTGTAATACTAGATGATAATTTTGCTTCTATTTCTCAAGCTATTTTATTTGGACGTACTATTTTTAAAAGTATTCGTAAGTTTATCATTTTACAATTAACAATTAATATGTGTGCCATAAGTCTTTCTATTATTGGACCCTTTATAGGAATCGATACTCCAGTCACTGTGATTCAAATGCTATGGATTAATATGGTAATGGATACACTAGCAGGTCTTGCCTTTGCTTATGAGCCACCACTGAAAGAATATATGAATGAATATCCAAAGAAAAAAGAAGAGGCTATTATGAATCGTTATATGTTTAACCAGATTTTTATAACAGGTTGTTATTCAGCACTTCTTTGTCTAATTTTTCTAAAACTACCATTTCTTCATACTTTTTTTAGAAAGGATATTCATAAGGCTTATTTAATGACTGCTTTCTTTGGATTATTCATTTTTATAGATATTTTTAATGCTTTTAATGCCAGAACACACAGATTAAATTTATTTGCCCATCTAAAAGAAAACAAAGTATTTATCATCATTATGTTATTTATTGTAATTGTCCAAGTGTTACTGATTTATTATGGAGGAAGTATGTTTAGAACTGCAGGGCTAACAGCAAAAGAATTTATGGTAATGATACTACTAGCATCTACTGTAATTCCAATAGATTGGCTTCGTAAATTTATATTACGCAAAAGGGGAGTAATAGGTGGTGTATAAAAAAAACTTTGGGTATTCCAAAGTTTTTTAGTGTAAGGGCTCACAAATTCCTGGATAAGGTTCATAAAAACAATGATTTTTATACCTACCAGCAAGTCGTTGATCATACCAAAGTGGGATACAAGCAGCATTTCCACTAGGGGAATAGAACCATAAAGAGTTGGTTGCAGGATGATAGTATTCTCCTTTTAAAACGCGTTCAGCAAGTTGTTTTTCTTTTGTCGTGGCACTACTGAAGAAAAGAGGACTATTAATCCCTGCAAATCCACCAGGATTTTGATAAACCATATCATTAATGGTTCTAATATTTTTAAAGTCAAGACAATCAGTTAAAACACGGTTAACGCCAACATTCCCAACCATTAGCATCCCATAGTCTCCCTCACCAATTGCCTCAGCTCGCATAAGTCTTGCAAGTAAGTCTAGATCTTTAGAAGTATACTGTATAACAGCCATTTATATCACCTATTATAAAGTATGTATTTCATATAAATTGATGATAATAAAAGAAAAAGAAATGATTGAATTCATAAAATGAATATGATATAATATCGTTGTTACCGCTAATAGGGGATTAGTTAAATGGTATAATAATGGTCTCCAAAACCACTGTTGGGAGTTCGATTCTCTCATCCCCTGCCATTATTGGAAATAATCCAAAAAATTGGATTTAACCTATATAAAAGCACGGAAAACGAATAATTTATCTGTGTTTTAATTTACCATAAAATAGGAGGAAATTATGGTAAAAGATTATATAGAGTTAAAAAGAAATGAGAAATTTGAAAATAAAATAATGATAACTTGTGATTTTCATAATGCAAAATATGAATTCGAGCAAGGAAAGATTATCAATTTAGATAAAGTTAATGTTAGTTTTATAGAGCCTCATAGATTTCATATCAAATTAAATGGTAAGAAAATAATAGTATTATATTTTGATGAGAATAATATGTTTTTATATAATAGAGAAATGCCTATAAAGATGAAAGAACTTGATTTGATATTAACTGCTATGAAAGATGGTGTAGCATAATGTCAAAGAGTAAGTTAGGTATTTCTAGTTTTGATTTGAATATGAGATTTAAAGATAAAGATGAAGCGATAAGATATGCTAAAAGATTAAAAGAGTTTATTAGATATACTTGTAAGAAGAAAGCAAATAAAGGCTGGTCGGCTGAAGCAATGATTTGTGTTAGTAGTAATAAGGGTAATAGCACAATAGTATATTATGAACATAATGGTAAAGTTGGTAGACCAAAAAAAGTCATTAGTAAGTATTATAGTGAAAAAGGTAATATAAAAGTTGATTGGCATTTACATATATTTTTAGTATCAAAGCCTATGTATGCTTTTAGAGAAGAAATAAAGAAATACATAGATAAGAATTGGAGCAATCTAAAAATTGAGAAAGAGCCTTTTGACTATGGAAGAATAAAAGATAAAAGTAAAATATATAAGAAAAATACAAATATAAATAAAGCCGAATATTTTATAGACCAAGCAGATGAAGTATTATTTTGTAATTATAATTATACTGACGAAGAAAGAATACCAAAGGGTTATACTTTAAAAGATTTGAATAATGCATATTTAAGAATGATGACAGCAAGAATGCATTGTAGAACTATTGGAACTAAAAAGAGATTAGAACTTGAAGATAACTATTATAAAATTAAAAACTTTTATTGGGATTTATCAAAAGACCAAGATAAAAAAGTTGTAGATAAGTTTATGAAACAAGTTCAATTAAATAAGATAGCCAGTAATTATGAAAGAATAAATAATAATAAAGTACAGGAAAATGAAAGTTTAAAAAGAAGATTTTGCGAAGAAGATAAAGGGTTTTGGTAATATGAATATTAAATATAGACTATCATATAATAAACATCAATAATAAAAAGATAATAATATTTATAATAGAATATATAATAATCATCTTAAAAGTATAGTTTAATCAGCATATAAAAGAGATAATATAGTTAGAGTATTATTATATTGTTTGAATAAGTAAAGGTTGGAATATAGTGATTAAATAAGTAAATAAAGAAAAAAGCCTATATATGATTAGTCATTAAGACCATCAATATAGGCTTCTGCTTTGGCTTTGTTGATAGAAGATAGTTTATTGATTTTAGTTAATAACATAAAGTCATCATCAGTTATATTGTTAGGTTTAATATCGTTAGTAGGAATATCATATTTAGTTAAACCTAAAAGATAATCAATAGATGTATTATAATATTTGGCTAATGCAATTAACATATCAATATTAGGAAAGACCCTACCCGTTTCATAAGATGATATAGTTTCTTGGGTAGTTCCTAAATCCATAGCAACTTTAATTTGTTTTAATCCTAATTTCTTTCTTATAGTTTGTAAATTGTTTTGGTTATTATATTTCATAAGTACCACCTATATATAATTTTAAAATTATTAGTTTTCAGTGATAGTAATATTAACTAATATTAGTATGTGTAAAAATATATATTTTATGTTATAATGTTCTTATAGGAAAATAACTATAAGGAGCATAAAATATGGGTAGTAATGTTTTAGATATGGGGTTAATAGTTGATACATTAAAAGAAAGAAGAAAAATATTTGTATCAGAAGCCGATTTTCAATTAGAACTTGCTTGGACTATTAAAGAAAAATATCCTAATGCGAAGATAAGATTAGAGTATTGTCCTACTTTTGATTTAAATATGCATATTGATATATTAGTTATTATAGATAATAAATGGTATCCTATTGAATTAAAGTATAAGACAAAAGGTTGTACCAAAGTTGTTGATGATGAAATATTCAATTTAAAAAATCATGGTGCAAAAGATGTTAATAGTTATTTATATTTAAAAGATATTATGAGAATTGAGAAAATAAGAAATAATGTTAAAGAGTTTGATACTGGGTATACAATGTTTATAACTAATGATATAAGTTATATAAAAAAGCCATTAAAAAAGAATTGTGTGTATAAGCAATTTTCATTAGAAGATAAAATAGTAAAAAGTGGTACAATGTTTTGGGAAAAGACAGCGAGTAAAGGAACTATGAAAAATTGTGAAGAACCTATTGTATTAAAAGATAGTTATAATATAAATTGGAAATATTATAGTAAGTTAGATAATGAGAATACTGGTACATTTATGTATATCGTTAATGAAATTAAAAATAATTAGTTAAATAAACGAGAAATACAAGTTATTTTAGTTAAGATAATAAAATAATGTTGAATTTATATTAAAAGTTAAATATGAGCGAAATAATTGGTAATAAACATAAGATATTAGTTATATATGTTATAATATTTTATGTATGAGGTGTTTGTTGTGAAGAAAATATTTGATATTGATAAATATAATAGATATAAAGTTTTGTATAATGAAGCAGTAAATTACTTAAATAATATAAATCCAAATTTAGATTTGAATAAATATTTAAAAGTTGAAAAAAAGTTTAAATCAAAAAATGATATATTGTATGGGTTATTAGTATCATTACAAAATAGACAAATGTCATCAAATGTTATAGGTTTAGAAAAGGAAGAAAGAAAAAATATATTTAAGGAATTATTGTTTGATTATGATAGCAATAAAATATTAGAACATTATAATTGTGAAAGTTTATTAAATAAATTTGATAAGCAGTTTAATATTAAAAATATTGATAGCAAAAATAATTTGTGGAGATTATATGCTAAATCAGTTATATCAGCTTGTGAGTTTATAAATAGATTTAGTGATGTTAATGATTTTGATAAGTTTGTTAGTATGTTTGATTATAATGAACTATCTTCTGCAGCATTGCCAATGTTATTAGAAAGAGAAATAGTTGGTTTAGGTTTTCCACTTGCTTGTGATTTTTTAAAGGAACTTGGTTATGATAAGTACCCAAAACCAGATGTACATATAAAAGATATATTTGCTTTCTTTAATTTATGTGAAAATAATGATTATTCAGCATATAAAGCAGTAATAGAAATGGCAAATATAGTTGATGAAACCCCTTATAAAGTTGATAAGATTTTTTGGCTAATTGGCTCAGGGAGTTTTTATTTAGATAATATAAATATCGGTAGAAAAAAAGAAACTTTTATAAATACCATTAAAGATAAAGATTATAATTAAATATTATGATATGGAGTTGTTATTATGGCTGAATTAAATATTGTGAGTGGTAATATATTTGATTATTTAGACAATAAAGATTTAATAGTTAATAGTGCTAATCAATATATGACATATGGTAGTGGTGTTTGTGGAGCAATATATAAAATGGCTGATAAAGATTTATTAGAAGATTATTGTAAGAAACATTTTAAAGATAATATGAAAGTTAATGAAATTAGAATTACCCCAGGTTTTAATATTGGTATAGATATCTTACATATTTATTGTCCTAAATATTATCAAAGTAAAGATCCAATCAATGAACTATTAGAAAGTTATAGTAATATATTTATTTCGGTGAAAGAAAGAGATTATAAAAATATTATTAGTGTAAGTATAGGAACTGGGATACATGGTTATAAGCATAATGATATAGCAAAACAAGTCATAGAAAGATTAAGTTATTTAGTTGATAAATATAATATTGATTTTACATTAGTATTACCTAATGAAGAAATAAAAGAAATGTATATGTAAATAAAAAAACGAAATTATTTCGTTTTTTTAGTTTTAATATTTATCTTTTATTATTTGTTCTGCTTGGTTTAAACCTTTGGGTGAAATAGTGCAATTAGTACCATCATATTCTATTAGTCGTTTTTTATGTAAGTCTTTTAATATATTTTTAAATGTTGATTTATTAGAGTATTCTATATTTTTTATTAAGTCATCAACATTCATTGTGTTATTAGAATATAGTAATACCAATATCTGGTCATTGCACTTCAACTTTTGATTTAATATTCTCGTTTTGTCATTTATTTTCCACAATAAATCTATTTCTTTATTTATTATTGAATCTATTATTTCTTGCGATTCTTCAATAGAAAGTTTTGAACATATTCTAAAAAGTTCTGCTAATATCCACTTTGCATCATATAATAGTATATTAGCATCCATTTTATTTGGGGAAATATCATTTTTATGAATAGCACCCCTTTTATTTCTTATACAGTACATAGAATATAGTACCCTAGGTATTATTATTCTTATATTTTCTTCTTTATTAGGGATATTTTCCCATTTTATTAAAATAGTTTCGTTAAATATAGGTAATTTATCTTTTATTGGTGTATATAAACCAGTTAAAAGAAATTCAATTATTCTATATGTAATTTCATTAAACTGTGCTAATTCATTGATAAGATATTTCCAATTTTGCTTTGAATACTCATTTAATGCTTTATTATAAGATTGAATTAACTCGTTTGTAAGTTCTTGTGGGATTAAATTATTAAAGGCATTTTGAATTGTAATTATATTCATATGCTAAATAGAATCACAAAAATCTGCTAACATTTTTTGTGCTAAAGAGTATTTAGTAGCCATTAAGCTTATTTTATTGCTATCGTATTTTAACCATTCACAATTTTTGTATGATCTTGTTGGGTTTGTAGCAGTAATGTTTAATTGTTTTAAAACTGCTAATACTTCTTTTTGAGTTACATCTCCTAAATTAAGACATTTTTTCCATAAAGCAAGTATTGTAGCTACGATAACAACATCGGGCAATGGTCTTTTGTTTTCAAAATGCTTTCTTTTATAATTTTCCCAAGTTTTCATATCTAATCTAATAAAAGGTGCTTCAATAGATGGATTACAAGCATCCATAATTTTGTCACAATCAATTTCTACCTCTTTACTAAATTTTTCTACATCTGAAATCTCTTCATTTTTAACACTTTTAACTTCGTTGCTATTATCAATTATGTCCATTGGCTTGTTTAATGATGCAAAATTGCCAGATTTAATATGAGACAAAACATTTTGCCACAATGTTAAATCAGTACTTTCAGCGACAATTTTTTCATCAACATACAGAACAGTTTTAAAAGTAACATTATTATCGTTCATATTATTACACCTCCTTAATATTTTTGTAATCAACGATATAGCCTAATTATATACTATATTTTTTGTTTGTCAATATAGTGTTTGTAACAATGAACTCAAAGCATATTAAAAATGAACTCAATATAAACTGAAAATATAGTATATCATGCGATATTATCATCTTTTTTAAAATAAGTTTGTTTTTTTTGTTTAAAAAAGTACACTTTATTGGAGATTTAATTTTATATGAAATTAAGTCTCTTTTTTATGTAATAAAGTCCCTATTTCTTTTTTTGGATATGTAAAAAGTTATTCATAACCTTTTTAAAGAAAAAGCCTTTTAAGAACGAAGAAAGTATCATATAATTATTCTTCATATGGTAAGGAGGTGGCATAAAATGGAAAGATTTGCGTTAAGAAAAATAGTATCTTCTGTATGTGATGATTATATTGATACTCTATTAACTGGGATTGAAGAAAATGAAGATGATTTCCCATATATTATTGCTTGTTCTAATTTTATTGATGAGTTAAAGAAGAAAAACATAATAGTAGATTTCTATAAAACTTTTGATTGTGACATCATTGATAAGATATATAGAGAAACAAGCGATTATTTAGCAAGGTAGGTTTTATATTATGAAAAACAAAATATTTGGTTATGCAAGGGTTAGTAGCAAAGAACAAAATGAAGAAAGACAAATAGTAGCATTTAAAGATTATGGTATTGATGAAAGAGATATTTATATAGATAAACAAAGTGGAAAAGATTTTGATAGAGAGCAATATAACATCTTAAAACATATATTAAGGGAAAACGATATTTTAGTTATCAAAAGCATTGATAGACTTGGAAGAAATTATAATATGATTATTGATGAGTGGAAAGATATTACAAAAAATATAAAGGCTGATATTGTAGTTATAGATATGCCTTTATTAGATACTACTAAAAATAAAGATTTATTAGGTACATTTATTAGTGATTTAATTTTGCAAATATTATCTTATGTTGCAGAGCAAGAAAGAACTTTTATTAAACAAAGACAAAAAGAAGGTATATTAACAGCAATGAATAAAGGAATTAAGTTTGGTAGACCAACAATAGAAAAACCACAAAATTATGATATTGTGGTTAGTAAATGGAAGAATAAAGAAATTAAAACAAAAGAAGCAATAGAACAACTAGGATTAAAACCAAGTACATTTTATAATATGGTTAATAAGAATTAGTTATATGGGTGTAATTCTTCATATGTATTTATAAAATCTTTTAGTGGATTGATATTCATAGTTCTAACATACTCTTTTACTTTTTTCTTATGCTCTGTTTTATATGTTTCAATATATTCAGTTTTAACATTTTTATTTTTATTTAATGTTTGTAAGAAAGATTTATGTTTTTTATTTAATTCAACATAGGCATAAGATTTTTTTAGTATTTTAGCAATATCACTGCAAGATATAGATTTATTATTATACTCATATTCCCTATTACAATAACAATTATCAGTTTTATTAGTTATATAGTATTTTCCACATCTATTACATTTCTTTAAATAATATCGCTTTGCAGTGGAAAAAATAGAATGTAATAAACCTAATAAAAATTCAGTATCAGTTTTGTAGTAAATAGTCTTTTGTAATATCATACAAAAATCATCATTATTCATATTTTCATTATTAGAAATTTGAAGTAATGGTGTCTTTTTCATTTGATATAAATTATTATCAGTAAAATCATTTTTAGTTAAATGGCTATTTATATTTCTTCCACTTCTTTGTACTGATATATCTATATCTTTTATGTTATCAAGATTATTGTATTTATATTGTTCTTTTATAAGTGGCAATTCTATATTTGATGTGGCTAAAAAAGAATACCAAACAACACTATCAACATAACCTGAATTAAAACTATTAGCATAATTAAATAATCTATCTAATAATAATTGTTGTTCTTTGGTTAAAATATCAAAGGCAGTTTCAAAACCTAATTTATAATGCTTATTATTACTTTTAATACTTATTTCTTTGGTACTCATATTTTCAAATAATATAAATTCTTTACCATAATTCATTAACTATCATTCCTTTTAAGATATATGGAAAATGTAAATACAAAAACATTTTCAATATTGATATCTAATATATCATAAAAAGTTGCTAAACTCAATATGAAGAAAGGAGTTTTAGTGTATGAAAAGAAGAAATTCAAAAATGGTATTTGTACCACAAATATATGAAATTGAAGAAAAAATGCCTAAACCTTTAATTCCTATAAACTGGGAAGAAAGATATGGCAAAGATAATGTAAGATACGAAGAAGAACCTATTTATGATGAAAATGGTAACTATGTAAAAACAATTACTAATGTCTATGTCACAATGGAAAAAGTAATGGGATTTCGTATGTTTAAAAGAAAGGCAAAGTTAAAAGATGAAAATTATAAAATACCTAAATTAAAAAAGTTATTTGAAACATCAGCAGATAAAAAAGATAATGAAGAAAAAACAAATAATGAACTATTAGAAATTTGTTAATGAAAGGAGTTTAATAATGGAAGAACAAAAGTTAGTTGCTATATATACAAGAGTTAGTACAACAGACCAAGCCCGAGAAGGACATTCATTAGAAGAACAAGAGAAAAGATTAAGAGCAATGTGTGAAGCAAACAATTATAAAGTTTATAAGGTATATACTGATGCTGGTATTAGTGGTAAGTCTACTGAAAATAGACCATCCTATCAACAAATGATGAAAGATATGAAAAAAGGAAAGTTCAATTTAATTATGGCTTTCAAAATGGATAGAATAAGTCGTAGTATAGTTGATTTTGAAACTTTCTTTAATGAAATTAAAAAGTATAATTGTGGTATTGAGTTCTTATGTGAAAAGATAGATACCAATGGTGCAGCAGGTATGATGTTTGCTCGTATATTAGGTATATTTGCTCAATTTGAAAGAGAGTTAATAAAAGAAAGAACATTGGTCGGAGTTGAAAGTGCTGTTAATAAAGGACATTTTGGTGGTAAGCCCCCTCTTGGTTATAAAACTAAATTAGATGATGAGGGAAAGAAACTAAAAGAATGGATTATCAATGAAGATGAAGCAAAGATAGTAAGAGAAATATTTGAACTATGTGCAAGTGGAAAAACATATTTTCAAATATCTAATATATTAAAAGGAAAGTATCCTAAAGTAATATCATCTATTAGAAAAGATAAAGAAACTAACGAAGAAAAAATAACATATAGAAGTTGGACTGATAGTTCCATATCTTGCATATTAAATAATAAATGTTATATGGGTACTTACGAATATAGAAAAAGTTTAGATAATAAAGAAACAATAGAAATAGAAAATGTTGTTCCTAAAATAGTATCAGAAGACTTATTTAATGACTGCCAAGAGATGATATTTAGAAATGGTAGAAATTATTATAGGTCAAAAAGATATTTATTTATACAAAGATTAGTATGTCCTAAATGTGGAAGAATAATGGCTTGTAATGGTTGTAAAAATAAAATGAAGAAAGATTACCTTTATTATAAGTGCAAAGACTGTGGAACATATATTAGAGAAGAACTTATAGAAAAGGCTCTTATGAGTGAGTTAAATAACTTATTTGAACTATCTAATTTGATTAGTGAGAATTATTATATAACTGATAAAAAGACAGCAAATGATTTTAATAATTGTAGATTAGACCATAGATTAAGATTTGCAATAGATGAAAGCATCATTGAAGAAAAAAGAAAAGCATTAACAAAAAATGATTTAAACGAATTATGGAAAATGACATCTTATGAAACAAAATGTGAGTTTATAGGAAAGTATGTTGATAAGATAACAATTAAAGAATATAAGACAGCAAGAAATAAAATAACATCGGTTGAAATAACCGATTTAAAATTAAAACCAAATAAAGTTAATGAACTATTAGATTATACTAATAGAAATATGGTTGATAAAATAATTGGTACTGGTGTATATAAGGCTTCAATATCAACAATGAAGCATGAAAAAGATGCATTGGAATATATAGAATTATTAAAGAAAAAGCATAAGGTAATGGCATATACATTATCAGAAGATTATGATTATTATTTAGATGTATTATTATTTAAGATAATCAAAGTAAAACCAAAAAGTGTTATTGAAAAAGAAAAGACTATATATTTATACTTAACAGAACCAACTAATTTATTAAAAAAAGTTAGTGAAAGTTTTGCTACCTAGGTTGTTAAAATTATAAATATATAGTATAATTTTAACAGCAAAGGAAATTGAATAAGTGGTAAATTAAAATTTGGAAACTCGTTCGATTACCGTGCCATTTGTTCATTACGCGAACTCAATTGCCATATTTAGATATGGTTTTGCAGTTAGTGTTAATATAGAAAGAGCTAAGAAATAGCTCTTTTTTGTTGATTTGTCAAATCTAGCTTTCTGTGTTAATTTAAATGTGAAGTGTTGCACTTCACATTTAAATTAACAATATTCTGCTAAATTGACTTCATCATATAATGGTTATATAATTACAAATAGATTAAGGAGGAGTTATAAATGAACAAATATTTAATGATAGGAATAGCAGCATTTTCTTTAACAGCCACAACAGTTTATGCTATAAATGACAATAGTAGTAATAACAGTTCCGTAAATGATAAAGTAGAATACAATCAAAACTGCCCACATCAGAATGAAAATAAAGATTGTCCATATTATGATGAAACAAATACTACTGCTCATTGCCCAAATAGTGAAAATGGAAATTGTCAACATAATCATGGTGGTAATGGAAAGGGATATGGTAGACACGGAAGATGTTCTCGTCATAATCAATAAGTTCATCAAGAATTCATTTTAATATTACAATGAAAAATAAGAAAGAAATTATGAAATCTAGTAAAATTTTACTAGATTTTTTCATGAAAAAGAGTTCACTTATTGGAAACTCATACTATACTGAAATGAAAATTTCATTTTATTTTACTATGATACAATTGTAAAGATTTTTGATAAGCCCTTTCGTTATTTTGTAGATAATAAGGAGTATCTAAAACAACTTGATCAATAATTGAGCTATTCTCTTGTGAATCAACAATCATATAATTATCTGTCTTCATAATATTACTATTTCGAAAGCGTATTTCCTCTTGCTTATTTTGAAACATAATATACTTTTTATCATCATTTTCTTTTTTACAGATATGAACAACTTTAGGAGATGTTTGATACTTATTAGAGTCATTAAGTTCAAAGTCATATTTCTTTAAAATATATAACGGAAATGGTTTACGTTGTTTTGCAATTGTAGACATTTTAGAAAAGCCTTCATCTAAGCTGAGCATAATCCAACTAGAGATGAGTAAAGAAGCGATTCCTCTATTTCTATATTGTTCTGATACGCCTACACCAATAAACTTACTCTGTCTTTGTTCAGGATTTATATAAAAATATAAATATCCTTGATTTTGGATTCTGTTATCATTTCCTCTCATATTAGCTCTTAAATGATAACGATCATAAATATCACAGTCGCAATGATACCTAGTTATCGTGATATTTGGCTTATTTGTTTGAATGCTAGAACTGCCTTTTAAAGTCAAACTTTCTTTATATGGAATATTCTCTAGAAAACTCATATGATGCCTCCTTTTCAAATGGCGTTATTATACCCAAACTTCTGTCATTTGTCAATTTTTAGTTTTTCTCATGAACAGACTCTTGCCCCATAAATAAAAAGGATATATAATGGATAAAGCGAAAAAAGAAGGAGGGGCTCTATGGAAAAATTTGAGTCGATAAAAAAAGCAAGTATCTTAGGAATGCTAGGGAATATATTTTTATTAATAATCAAAGCACTTGTTGGTATCATAACAAATAGTAGAGCGATGATAGCAGATGCTATGAATAGTGCAGGAGATATTTTCTCTTCCATAATGACCTTTATTGGAAATAAAATAGCTTCTCTTCCTAGTGATGATGACCATAACTTAGGCCATGGAAAAGCAGAATATATTTATTCATTATTAATAAGTATTGCTATGATGTTAATGACTTATCAAGTATTAAAAGGTTCCATTCTATCTTTAATAAATAAAGAAAAATATCAGTTTTCAATTTGGTTAATCATTGTCTGTACAATAACAATAATTATAAAATTCATTCTATATTTATACACCAATGCACTTTATAAAAAAAATCATAATCTCTTGCTAAAAGCAAATTCAAAAGATCATAGAAATGATTGCCTTCTCACTACAATGAATTTAATAGCCACCATTTTTAGTCTTTTTAATATTTATTTTGTAGATGGCATAGTGGGAATCCTAATAGCTCTATGGATTTTAGTTACTGCAGTAGAAATATTCAAAGAAAGTTATGATGTCTTAATGGATAAATCAATTGATAAAGAAACAAAAGAGAAGGTATTAGAAATCATTAGCAATCATAAAGAAGTAAAAAAAGTAATTCATTTTAACTCAGCCCCAGTAGGTTACAAATATCAAATTTCTTTTACGATATATGTAGATGGAAATCTCTCGACATTTGAAAGCCACGAAATTGCCAATCACTTAGAAAAAGAAATAGATAAAAAAATACCCGAGGTATATTTAACTGTGATTCATGTCAATCCAATAAAACTAACACAAAAATAAGTTTAAAATTTTATAAAAATCTGGTAAAATAAGACCCCATAGGAGGGACTTCATATGGAATACAGTTGGGATATAACGACAATAAAAAAGCATAAAAAGTATTATGAACACTTATTAAGAACAACCAAAGAAGAAGAAAATAGATTAAGTATAAAAGAAAAAATTTCTGATTTAGAAGAAATGAAACAGATTATAATAAAATCCGATTCCAAGTTACCAAGAAGAAATAAAATAAGATATGCCGATAAAGAAAAAAGATTACCACTAAATATTATGAATGATTTCTTCTACGTTCACCCTAAAATAGAGAAAGTAATGATAGATAGTACAAAATGTCTTAGTGATATGATAGATACTTATGATAATATAAATTTACCTCAAAATAACTTAAACGACGAAGAATTGGTAGAAATAGCCATGGACTTTGCTAGCTGGATACCAGACCCTAAATACAAAAAAGCAGTAGAAACCTATCTGAATAAAGAAAGACACTTATTACATTTTATAAGAACAGAAGATAAAGAGGAAATAGGATTAACTTATCTGTTTTACCATCCACATTATATACCATATTTTTTAATAAAAAAACAAAATACCATAGAAGATGCTTCTACATTAAACCACGAACTTTCTCATGGAGTTTTCTATCAGAGTGATTATCATACCACACCATATAGTAATCACTACTATTTAACAGAATTAGAAGGAAGTTTTTTTGATTTTTTATCATTAGAGTATTTAAAGGAAAGAGAAGAAAAAAGTATAATAGAAGAGTTAGAATATGAAAGCGTGATAACCGCATGTAATAATTTTCTTGATTTTTATCTAATAGACTCTTCCATTAGGCAATATGCAAAAACACAGAGGATATCTTTAGAAGGTATTCAAAAGAGCTTCTTAAAGGAGGGGGTGGAATACAGCTTAAATGATGGAATATTAAATATGACATTACAAGAAAATCCAAGGAATATAGCAAGGTATGCCTTCTCCTATTTAACAAGTTTGGACCTAGAAATGATTTATAACCAAGATAGAGAATATGCTTTTTATCTATTAAAGAATATTAGAAAGAATAAAACAGAAAATATTTTTGGAAATTTAAGAGAAAATCAAATCACCTTTATGGATGATGGATATAATAATTGGAAGAAAAAAATTAAAACATTAGATAAGAGATAAAAAATAACAGAGATATGTCGAACTGTGATTCATATCAATCAAGTAGAAGTAGAGTAATACTTCTTTTTTATTGTGCTTATAATTAAAATATAGTATAATAAAGAACGTTCAAGGGGGACTAATATGAAAGAAAGTATAAGGAAAATACAATTACACAATATAGAAAAATATCAAGTCCCATGCTTCATTACAATGACAGGCCAAAGTGGTGCTGGAAAAACATTGCTGGCTCAACAACTATCAAGAGAACTAAAAATATTTTTACTAAGCAATGACTACGTCAGGACATATTATTTGCAATGTCAAGAAATGAAAAATAGAAGACAAATAGAACGAGAAGTGTTAAAAATTAATAGCGAAAGATTAATGAAACTAATGATAAATCGAGCCTCATTTGTACTAGATAGAGATTTTAATCACCAAAGAGAACTCATATTATCAAGTAAACTTGCAAAAATATGTGGCTATATACCAATTCATATTAAAATTAATTCCTGTGATGAAGACAATATAAGAAGAATCCAAAGTAGAAAAGTAAACTATCAACAGAAGGATTTTACAATTATAGGAGATAACACAGCCTATTCTAGTCCGTTTTCAGAGGAACAATATTTTGAAATTACAAAAACTAAACCTAGGATGATAGAGGATTTTCCGTTTGATTATGTCCTAAATAATGAAGGAACAGAAGAGCAGTTTGTAGAAAAAGCCTCTCAGATAGCAAAAGAGATAAAACAAGAAAAATTAGTAAGACAAAAAGTAAGATAAAATAAGTTAAAATAGAGCAAAAATAAAGAAGTATATTCAACGAAATCTAATATATATGATATAATTCCATATAGGAGGAAAGAGTATGAAAGAAGAACTAATAGATGTATTAGACGAAAATGGTATTAAGACAGGAGAAATTTTAACACGAAAAGAAGTTCATAAAAGAGGCTTATGGCACCGTATTATTGTAGTAGCTATTATAAATGATAAAAATGAAGTTTTAATTCAACAGCGAAGTGATAATAAAGACAAAAATCCCGGAAAATGGGACATTTCCGTCACAGGTCATTTATCTGCAGGACAAGATTCTCTAACTGCTGCAACAAGAGAAATCAGCGAAGAAGTAAGTGTTTCTCTCGGATATAGTGTAGAAGTAAAAGACTTTAGATTTATGTTTTCGTTTAGAAAAGAAGAAAAAGTCAGTGAAGAACACTATGATAGACAGTTTTATGATTTTTTCATACTAAGACAAAATGGACTAACAACGGATAATTTAAGATTTCAAGCAAGTGAAGTACAAGCAATTAAATTTGTTAGCATCAGTGAATTGAACGATATGCGAGAACAAAATATTTTAGTACCAAGGGATGAGTGCTATGATGAACTTGCCAACTACTTATTTAGAATGTAAAAAAGAACGTTTCTTTGATAGAAAACGTTCTTTATTTCGCCATAATTTCGCAAACTAGATTACTAATTTCTGTTGGATTATCAAGACTTAATCCTTCAATTAATCTTGCCTGAGCATATAAAATTTTAGTATATTGTGCTAACTCTTCTTTATTTTCTTCTTGATATAAAGCTTTTAGTTTTTCTGCAATTGGATGAGATTCATTAATCTCCATAATGGTTTGGGCTTTAATTCCTTCACCATTTGGCATCTCTTTTAAAGTCTTTTCCATCTCTACAGAAACTTCTCCTTTAGAAGTTAAACATACAGGATGTTTTTTTAGCTTATGTGTAAACTGAATTGCTTCTACTTCTTTGTTAAGTGCATCTGTCATAATAGAAAACATATCTTTGGACTCTTCATTAGACTTCTTCAAAGCATCACGTTCCTCTTCACTATCCAAATCTAGGCTTTCATCTGAAATATTTAAAAATGGAGTAGAGTTATAATTCATCATACTTTTTAATACAAATTCATCCATAGAGTTGGTAAGATATAAAATTTCATATTTTTCTTTTACCCGTTCTACTTGTGGAAGTAAGTCAATTTTATCAAGAGACTCTCCACAGGCATAATAAATCTTATCTTGTCCCTCTATCATTCTTTCAATATATTCTTTTAAAGTAATATATTTTTTATCATGAGAAGAGTAGAAAAGGAGTAAATCCTGAAGTGTTTCTTTATTCATTCCATAACTACTATAAATACCATATTTTAATTGCATTCCAAAGTCATCATAGAATTTTTCATAATCATCACGATTTTCTTCTAACATAGTAGTAAGTTCTTTACGAATCTTTGTTTCTAGACTCTTAGCAATAATACCAAGTTTGTGGTTATCTTGTAGTGTCTCACGAGAAATATTTAATGAAATATCTTCACTGTCGACAATTCCTTTTACAAAACTGAAGTGATCTGGAAGTAGGTCACTACATTTATCCATAATAAGAACTCCACGAGAATAAAGTTGTAATCCCTTTTCAAAATTTTTACTATAATAGTCAAAAGGAGCATGACTTGGAATAAATAAAAGTGCCTTATAACTAGTAAGCCCTTCAATATCGCTTTGAATCACACGAAGTGGCTTTTCATAGTCATAGAATTTATCGATATAAAAGTCATTATATTCCTCTTCTTTTACATCTTTTTTCTTTTTCTGCCAAATAGGTATCATACTATTTAACGTCTTATCTTCTAGTTCTTCTTTTTCATTTGTTCCTGCTACCATCATGCGAATAGGATAATGAATATAATCAGAATATTTCTTAATTAAACCCTCAAGTTTAAACTCTTCTAAAAACTCATCATACTTTTCTTCATCCGTATTTTCTTTTAAATAAAGAGTAATACTAGTACCATTGTCTTCTTTTTCTCCCTCTTTTATAGTATAGCCATCAGCACCAGTAGAAGTCCAAGTATAAGCTTGATCACTGTGAACCGATTTGCTAGAAACTAAAACTTTATCACTAACCATAAAAGCAGAATAAAAACCAACACCAAATTGTCCAATGATAGACATATTTTTATCATCGCTCATATTTTCTTTGAAAAGTTCAGAACCACTCTTAGCGATAGTACCTAAATTTTCTTCTAACTCTTCCTTCGTCATCCCAATTCCATTATCAGTAATAGTTAAAGTACGTGCTTCTTTATCAGGAATAAGACGAATTTCTAATTCTTTTTTCTCCCATTTCATATCTTGATTGGTTAAACTCTCATAAGAAAGTTTATCTAGTGCATCACTGGCATTAGAAATAAGTTCACGAAGAAAAATTTCCTTGTTTGTATAAATAGAATGGATCATCATATCTAAAAGCTTTTTAGACTCTGCTCTAAACTGTTTTTTCATCTCTTAATCAACTCTTTTCCTAAAATTTCTTGTTAGTAAATGCTAACAAATTTATCGTAGCACCGCTTTTAGCAAAAGTCAAGCAAGAGTGCTAAAAAAGAAAAGATTATGAATCTTTTCCTAAAGTAATATATTTCCGGTTTGTAGTATTCATACTTTTTAAACTAATTTATTTTGAAACTACTGGACTAGTAGCAATAAAAAACAAAGAAAGGGTTATTGAATAGAGGAAATCGTATAAACAAATACAGTAGAATCACTATTATGAGAGGCAAAGCCGTTATATTCTTTACTAAGATTACTTAAGGCCTCTATTTTATTACTATATTTTTTTACAGTTTCACTATAACGAACAAGCGGTTGGATTCCTTGTTCTTGGAATAATTTGGTTCCATTTTTTAAACTGTAACTACCATCCATCAATTTTTTCATCCCGTTTTCAATTTCCGTAGAACCTTGATATAATTTCGCCATACTATCTTCCATAGTAGTGACTCCAGTCTTCAAAGTAAATGCCCCAGTTTCTAGTTGTTCAATACTAGAAAGGAGGATATCAACTTGTTGAAACGAAGAGAATACAGAAAGACTAATATCAATTGCTAAATTGTTGCTATGAAGTAGTGAGATAAGTTCGTAAGCATTTTTAATAGAAACAAGTGGATCCGTATCACCTTGGCCTTGATAGTTTTGAAGATTATTTTGAACATAAATAGTTTGTAATTCAGCAAAACTTTTTCCTGTTTTTAGTAAAGTAGTTTCTGAAACTGCTTTATTTTGTGCTTTCAAATTTTGAAGAGTAGCAACAACTTCATTGATACTTTTCCCTTGTAATTGCTTTTCAATATCTCTCTTCATTTGTAAAATAGCATTTTTTAAAGTCGTAAGTCCTTGATTGAGTTGAATAGTTCCATTTTTTAATTGAGAAGAAGCATCTTTTATTTTTCCTGTATTATAACGAAGCGACTTACTACCATCATAGAGAGTATTAGTACCATTAGAAAGCTCTTCTGTACTAGAAACTAATTTTTCCATATTCTCATCAAGCGCTTGCATGTTTTGAAAAATCTCATCCATCTTTTCTAGTTTTGTGATTTCTTTGGAACTAAGAAACTTTGGGGAAGCTACAATATAAGCGGTTTGTAAAGTAAAGTGAGAAGTAGAATAAGTTAGAGTAATATCATCTAAACTTTTCAATGACTCTATGCCAGTGCTCTCATATAACCCTGGAGAAGAAAGACCAAGAATCATATTGCGAGTTCCTGTAGAAATTACTTTTCCATTGGTAATAGAGAAGTTCTTATTCTCTTTCCCTTCTACAATAGTTCCAATACTAACAACAAATGGAGTATAGAGCACTTCATTTTTATTAGCAATTTGTACTATCTTTTTATCCTTGTTTATAAAATGATAAATAATTTTTATCTCCCCAGATTTACCAAGCATCTTTTCTGGCTTCATTTTTTTGCCATTTAGAAAATATTCTATTTCTATCTCTATAGGTAGTAAAGTATCACTGGTACCACGATAGAAAATATCACGGCCCTTATTTTCCCAGATAATCTTATTTCCATCTACCTTAAATTTTTCATCACCATTAATATTTAAAATATCCTTCAAAAGAGTATCATCTACCTCTTCATGTTCTTCTAAAAACGTTAAGTGATTAGAAACCGATGACTGTAACACCTTTCCATCATAGCCTAAATTGGAGTAAATAGTCTCACTCTTTGTTAGTGCCGAAGCACAAGTTGGTATCATCATAAAACTCGCGATAACAAAGGTAGTAAACATTAATTTTTTCTTTTTCATAATATATCCCTCATTTCTAATTTTTTGTTGTTTTCATAATCAATTTATCAAATGTCAAAAGCAAAGCTGGTAAAATAAAAGTAACAGAAAGCATACTAATCATAGCCCCTCTTGATAAAAGACGACAAATGGAAGCTATCATATCAATCTTAGAGTAAATAGCGACACCAAAGGTAGCTGCAAAAAAGCAAAGTGCTGATACAATAATGGAAGGTATTGTTTTTTGAAGTGTTTCTTTCATAGCCTCATTCTTATGATGGATTCTTTTTCGGTTCTCCAAATATTTAGTAGACATTAAAATAGCATAATCAATGGTGGCTCCTAACTGAATCGTCCCAATAACAATAGAGGCAATAAAAGGAAGTGTAGTATTAGTATAATAAGAAAGAGCCATGTTAAGGAAAATAGAAAATTCAATAGTTACCACTAAAATAAAAGGTAAACTAACAGATTTTAAAACAAGTAACATCAAGATAAAAATAACTACAATAGAAATATAATTGACTATTTTAAAATCATGATCTGCAATTTCTACTAAATCTTTGGTAAGTGCACCTTCTCCTGCAATAATGGCATTTTCATCATAACTTTTAACAAGCTTAGAAATTTCATCAATTTGTAGATTTAATTCTTTACTTGCCACTTCATAGGTAGAGTTTAATAGAATAAGCTGATAACGATCATCTTGGAAAAGAGAAATGAGATCTTTGGGTAACATTTCAAGGGGGATTCCAAAATCTAGTAAAGTAGTAGGAGCAAGAACCAAATCAATTCCAGGAATTTCTTCAAGATGGTAAGTAAGTTCTTCTAACTCGTTGTTCTTTAAGTTACGATCGATTAAAATAATTTCTGGTGAGATAATATGAAAATGACGTGCCAAACGGGAGTTAGCAACCTGACTAGGAAGATCACTAGGAAGAGATTTATCTAGTTTATAATAAACTTCATAATGATTATTACCAAAAAGTGCAGGAACAAAAAGAATAAGAAATAGAATTAATATGATATTTTTATGTCGAATCGTAAAATTCTGAATATTTTTAAACTGTGGAAAAAAAGTTTGATGTTTTGTTTTCTCGATTTGTTTATCAAAAACCAAAAGAAGTGCTGGAAATAAAGTAAGAACAGTAACTAATCCACAAATAACACCTTTGGCCATAACAAGCCCAATATCTCGTCCAAGTGTTAAATCCATAAAGCATAAAGCAATAAAACCAGCAATAGTAGTAAGAGAAGAACCTAAAATAGATTTAAAAGTCTCTTCAATTGCATAGGCCATAGCCAACTTTTTATTTGTTTCTAGCCTTTTGGCATGTTCATATTTATGATATAGAAAAATAGAAAAATCAGTAGTAACACCTAGTTGTAGTACAGCAGTAATCGCTTTTGTAATATAAGAAATTTCTCCTAAGAATATATTAGTTCCTATATTATAAAGAATAGCAACTCCAATGTTTCCAAGTAAGAAAAAAGGAACAAAATAAGAATCAGTAGCAATGATTAGAACAAAAAGACATAAAGAAACAGCAATGATAATATAAGCTATAATTTCTTGGTTCGATAATTCCATTGTATCTAGTACCATAGCAGTCATTCCACTAACAGTAGTAGCTTTTTTTACTGTATGCCTTAAATTTTCAACAGCTTCCATTGTTTGAATATCAGAAATAGAATTTTTAAATGTAACCAAAATGACAGTTTCATCGTCATGAAAAACTTTTTCTTTAATACTATTAGGTAAAAGTGACAATGGAATAGTAGCATCTGTAACATCGGCAACACTAAAAGTTTTTAATACACCATCAATTTTTTTGATTTTGTTCTCTAATTCTAAGATATCTGAATTTTCCATCTTATCAATCGTAACAAAAGAAAAGGCACCAATTCCAAATTCATTTGCTAAAATATTTTGACCTTTCACAGTATCAATATCCTCTGGTAGATAAACTAAAATATCATAGTTAATTTTAGTGTTTTGATATCCCCACAAAGCGGGAAGCAATAACAAAAGGGAAATAACAACAATTCCCAAACAATGATTTGAAATAAAATAAGCAATCTTTTTCATAAAATTCCTCCCTTTGCTTCTACATTATATGTAAATAAGACCAAGGAACAGCGATAAAAATGAAAAAGAGTTGGATAAGCAACAGAAAAGCAAAAAATGTATAATAAATAACAGACATTTGTATTGTCAACTTAATAATGAAAGGTTTATAATAAAGATTGGTGATAATATGAAAAAGCAAAAAGAAGACTTAAGAGTGATCAAAACAAAAAAGTGCCTATATGAGGCAATATTAAATATAATGAAAGAAAAACCTTTTGAGAATATCAAAGTTTCTGATATTTGTACCAAAGCTTGTGTAAATCGCTCGACATTTTATACACATTTTGAAGATAAGTATATGCTTCTAGATTCTTTAATTCATAATTTAAGTGAAAATTTAGTAGAAGAACTATCAAAAAATAAAAATATATCCACTTCTAAAGAATATTACATAGAACTGATTAAATTACTAATGAATCATATGGAAGATAAAAAAGAAATCTATAAGTCGATTATGATTAACAACAGAAACAGTATTGCAATGGATATGGTTTATGATACGGTAAACGAAGATATTACCAAAAGATTAGAACAAACCAGTTCAGCTACAAAAAAAGCAGTTCCAGCAGAGTTTAGGGCAAAGTTTTATTTGGGAGCAATTATTCATATTGGATTTGAATGGCTAAAAAGTAAGAATAGATATAAAAGAGAAGATATAATTACATATTTAGATGAGTTAATCTCGGAACATTCATGGCAATAAAAAAATCACAATGAAGTGATTATTTTATTTTAGCAGCATTCGTAGAAAAATGATTGGTAGACTGAAATGCTTCACGGTGATAAGCATCAGGATGTCGAACCATATCGTTGACTTGAATGAAATCATCTCTTAAATTTTTATTGGCATCCACTAAACGCTTGGAATCCACTCCCATCGTAAGAGCAAGTCCATCCAAAGTATCCCCAGGAGTAATCCGTCTTAAATAATCGGCTTTTGGATTCTTTTGAATTTCGTAAGTAGCACGAATCACGCCTTCTACAATACCATCACTGATTTTATCAGT
Source organism: uncultured Bacilli bacterium (assembly GCA_910585335.1). Taxonomy (GTDB): domain Bacteria; phylum Bacillota_I; class Bacilli_A; order RF39; family UBA660; genus MGBC119817. Next base: position 9,728 of record CAJUCU010000001.1, on the reverse strand, counting down.
TTCCTTAGGATGAATTTTAGTTCCAAGGGCAATGGCAGCAAAACTACTATCTAAACCAAGGTGTGCCTCTGTTGCCGTAGGAATACGAGTTGTACTTCCATTACTAGTAAGAGTAGAAACACCAGAACGAATACCATCCACAGTAACATCGTTCTTTTTTAAACCTCTTGAAAGACCAAGAGCTAAAATATCACTGTTATTGCTTAACTCATTATTATACTGTCCTAAAATCATAACTCCTTCACTATCATAAATACATCCAGCCATAGTAATGATAGTAGAATTTTCTTGTTCTAAAATTTCATCTCCAGGAAAAGCAGCTGATATAGAAATTCCTGCTTCATTAAACTTTTCACAAGTACGATTAAAAATTTCCGAATTACATTGATTATTACATAAAATCAAATTCAAATCATTAATATCTTTTATATCAACAAGAATAGCATCTTCCTTATTATAGTCGTCAAACATTGTAGTAAGATCTTTTGTTTCAACGGGACCTTGTTTAGAGTCTTCCTTAGAGCATCCAGAAAGAGCAAGACTAAGTGCTGTTGCTAACAACAAACCTCTACCAGTTTTCAGTGCGTGAGTAAGTTCTGCATTATTAATACGCAAATGATCAATTTTCATAAATCCACCTCAATATGAAATAAGTATACAACAAATAAACAAATTGTCAAAGCGCTTTACATAAATAAAGTGACAATAATGACAACTGGTTTATAATATGCTATGATAAACTATAATAGGAGGAAGTTATGAGAATAGAGGAAATGGAGGAACAAGTAGAACTTGCTAAGAAAAGGAAGAAAAAAAGAAAAATAATCATAATAACAGTAGTCAGTATTTTAGTAATAATAGGAGCAGTAGTTACTTCTTTCTTATTGCTACCCAAAAAGGAAGTAAAGGTAGAAGAAAGAAAAGAACAACAAGAGGAAGTGGAAATTAAAAATTTAGAGATTGTAGACTTAAAAAGTAAAAAGAGACCAATAGCCGTTATGATTGATAACAACACAGGGAGAAATAATAACAATAGTCATGCTGGTCTGCAAGAATCTTTTCTGAATTATGAAATCATAGTAGAAGGTGGATTAACTAGGATTATGGCGCTTTTTAAAGATAAAGATGTTTCTTTAATTGGTCCCGTTCGTAGTAGTCGTCATTACTTTTTAGACTATGCTTTAGAAAGTGAAGCAATTTATGCCCATTTTGGTTGGAGTACTTATGCCGAAAATGATATAAAGAGTCTAAAAGTAAATAACATCAATGGTCTATATTTATCCGCTCCTTACTGGCGAGATAAAACTATCGCTGCACCACATAATGTCTTTACCACGACCGAAAAATTATATGAGGCAGCAGAAAAAGAAGGTTATGAGTTAGAACATGAAGACTGGAAGTTGCTAGATTATAGTTATGATGAGGTGAATTTTGAAGCAGAATCAACAGAAGAAACAAATCCTGCACAAGTGGCAAATACAGTAACGCTACGTTATTCTAATGCACAGACAAGAAGTTACCAATATGATAATGAAAGAAAAGTTTACTTACGTTTTATGAATGGAGCACCTCATAATGACAAAACAACAAAAGAGCAACTAAACTATAAAAATATTATTATTATGATAGTAAGAAATGAAACGCTAGACAGTTATGGAAGACAGGATTTAGATACTGTAGGTAGTGGGGATGGTTACTATATTACAAATGGATATAGTAGAGCAATCAAATGGCAAAAAAAGTCACGCCGAGATAAAACAACATACACCTATTTAGATGGAACAAAAGTAAATGTCAATGATGGAAATACCTTTATCCAGGTGTTGCCACCTACCTACGGACCAGAAATAAGTTAACAGGAGGAAAAAATGAAAATAGGAATTTTAGGAACAGGTGCTTATGGATTAGCATTAGCCAAAGCCTTAAAAAAGAATCATCACCATTTAACGATGTGGACAAAATTTGAAGAAGAAAGAGAGTTATTAAAAACAACAAGAGAAAATAAAACGGTATTACCACAAATCAAGTTAGAAGAAGATATAATTTTTACAACGAATTTAAAAGAAGTTTGTGAAGAACAAGATTTATTAATCATTGCCATTCCGCTAGCCTTTTTCGATGATACGATGAAAGAGGCCAAAGAATATATAGGAGAGGATCAAGTGGTTTGCATTGCCACCAAGGGAATTGAACAAAAAGAGGGGCTGTTCGCCCATGAACTTTTAGAAAAGCATGTAAAAACGAAAAAAGTAGCCGTTTTAAGTGGGCCAACTTTTGCAATTGATCTAGCAAAAGATACCATCTGTGCCTTAACCATTGCCAGTAAAGAAAGTGAAGTGGCAGAAAAAGTAGCCCTAGCACTGAGAAGTAAACATTTAATGATAGAGAAAACAAAAGATGTGATTGGTGTAGAGTTGTGTGGTGGAATAAAAAATGTAATGGCAATAGCCACTGGAATGATTGATGGACTAGGTCAAAGTGATTCAACAAAAGCACTATTTGAAAAGCAAGCACTAGAAGAAATGATTAGACTGCTAGAAGAAATCGGTGGTAGAAAAGAAACCATTTTAAATTATGCAGGAATAGGAGATTTTCTGTTGACTTGTAACAGTGTAAAAAGTAGAAATTACACCTATGGGATAAAAGTGGGCAGCAAAAGTCCAGATTTAGAAGAATATGAGGAAAAAACAACCATTGAAGGTCTATATACTCTAAATTCACTATATGATTTGTTGAAAAGAAAAAAAATAAGCGCTCCACTTGTGGAAAAAATTTATGATATCTGTGTAAAAGGTGAAAATGCGGAAGAGTTATTAATAAAACTTGTGGAAAAAACGTCCTAAATGCGAGTAAATAAAAGAAGTCTGTTAAAAAAAACTGGACTTTTTTTTAGTTTTCAGTTATAATAAGCTCCCAAAAAGGGGAGATATCAATGGTAAAACTTACAAAAGAGGAATGGTTAGAAGCGCTAGAAATATGGGAACAAAATCATCCAGGAGAAAATCGAATCAGGACTTGTGAAAAGGTAACATTAAAAAATGGGAAAGTACTAAACCTTGGAAAAAAAGTTAGTAAGATGAAATCAAAAACCCAACAATTATCAGAGGAAGATAAAAAACGTTGGGGAAAGTACTTGAAAAAAGAATATGTAACAATGACAGATGCAGATAGACTAGAAGCGCTAGAAATATGGGAACAAAATCATCCAGGAGAAAATCGAATCAGGACTTGTGAAAAGGTAACATTAAAAAATGGGAAAGTACTAAACTTTGGAAAAAAAGTTAGTAGTATGAAATTAACCCCCCAACAATTATCAGAGGAAGATAAAAAACGTTGGGGAAAATATTTAAAAAAGGAAAAATTGTATCGCACAGAAACAGAATATAGGGAAGCATATGAAATGTGGTTACGACAAAATCCAGATACGCCTTATATGCCGCGTGATGTATCCATAGTGATTTCAAACGGAAAAAATATTGCTATTAGAAATAGACTAACTAATATAAGAAAAAAACCATCTATGCTGTCAGAAGAAGAAAGAGAATATTGGATAAAAAAAGGAATTTTTGAAAATGATGAAATGTCATACAGAAAACACCAAGAAATGCTTCTATTAAAATACTGGAGAAATATTCCTCTTAACTACAATAAACAGCCAATGAGAAAAATACAATTTGAAATGGAAACCAGACAAGCTTATAGTATTTTTAAAAGTGAAAATAAAGACAAAGTGCTGCCAATTAATGATAAAAAACATAATCCAAAAGTAGAAATAGCAGAAGGAAAAGAAGTGAACTTAGTGTCAAGGCTGGCATCTTTAAGAAAAAATTACAATAATTTATCAAAAAATGAACGGGAATTTTGGGAATACCAAGGGATATTTGATAATATAAATAAGAATAATTACAAAAGATATCAGGAAGAAAGCCTAGAGTCTATTTTTAAAAGTCAAACACTTCTTTCTTGTGAGTATGAGGAAAAAGCGTATTGGGTAGTAAAATGTTTGCAAGAAACTAGAAAAAAACAAATAATTACAGAACCCATACCAGAACAAAAGTCTACTAGTATTTCCAAACAAGAAATACGAAATCAGGTTTTAAAGTATCATGAAATCTTTCCAAATGAAACCGCAGATCAACTAATAGATAGGGTAGTAGCTGAAAGTAAGTGCTCTAAACTATTAGCAAGTAGTTGGATTTATGAAAGGTATGGTTATCATATGCCAGGAATCTTAAAAAGCCTAAATTTGAACGCTGCTTCTATTTTAAAAAAGATGAGTGAAGAAATAATGCCATTAGAAGAAGCAATCTGTGATGATATATTCTTAAAAAATAATGAAATACCGAGGTATGAATGGGTAGAAGTACCACTTCAATATTTAAAAATGCAATTAAACGGAGATGAAACACCTTATCAAACAAGACAACTAGCCGATTCACTTGCCCAAACATATCATTTGTCGAAAGAGGAATTAAGAATATTAAAGAATTGTCTTTGTGAATATAATGTAACAATGAGAGAATACCAAAAAATGGAAGTAGGCTTAGAACTAACTCAAGAAAAAAAATTAGAAAAAATAGAAAAATATAAACTATCTGGTGAAGAAGTAGAAGAAGCATTCTTTATGCCATTAGAATTATATAGCGAATATTTAAGCGGAGAAGAAAAAGAACGACATAACAGAAAGCAACTGCTTAGAGAATATGTAATAGATTGGAATTTCTATAGCGATGATGAAAAAAAGCGTATAATAAGAAAAGAACAGATGACAAAAGAAGAAGTTTATCATGTAAACAATGCTCGTATGCAAATAGATGAACTAGTTGCATTAACCGCTACTAAAGAAAAAATAGTTACGAAGAAAAAATGAAACATATGAATAAGATGTTTCTTTTTTGATGTAAATTACAAGATAATGTAGTATGATAATAATAGAAAGGAGCAGAAATGTTAGAATTAAAAAATATTAAAAAAACATATCATACAGGAGGTTTTTCTCAAGCTGCCCTAAAAGATTTCAGTCTAAAATTCCGACAAAATGAATTTGTTGCTATATTAGGACCAAGTGGGAGTGGAAAAACAACCCTTCTAAATATCATTGGCGGTCTAGATCGCTATGATAGTGGTGATTTAATCATCAATCAAAAATCTACTAAAAAATTTAAAGAGACAGAATGGGATGCTTATCGTAATAATTGTGTTGGTTTTATTTTCCAAAGTTATAATTTGATTAGCCATATTTCTGTTTTAGAAAATGTAGAGTTAGGAATGACACTAAGTGGAATTGGAAAAGGGGAAAAAAGGAAAAAAGCAGAAGAACTCCTAGAAAGAGTTGGATTAGAAAAGCATAAGCATAAATTACCAAATCAACTATCTGGAGGCCAAATGCAAAGAGTAGCCATAGCAAGAGCCTTAGCCAATGATCCAGATATCATCTTAGCAGATGAGCCAACAGGAGCACTCGACTCTAAAATAAGTAAACAAATCATGGAACTAATTGCAGATATTGCGAAAGATAAATTAGTCATCATGGTAACCCATAATAAAGAACTAGCCGAAGAATATGCAACTAGAATCGTCAAAATGCAAGATGGAGAGATGCTAGAAGACACAAGAGCAGTATCCAAAGAAGAAAAAGAGCATAAGATGTTTAATATAAAAAAGACAGCGATGAACTTCTTGACTGCTTTAAACTTATCTTTTAATAATATTAAAACCAAAAAAGGTAGAACAGCACTGACTGCCTTTGCAGCAAGTATTGGTATTATTGGTATTGCTCTTATTTTGGCACTATCAAATGGTTTTAAAATAGAAATTGATAATTTTGAAAAGGATTCTCTATCAGATGCCCCAATTATTATCGCTGAGCAATCAATGAACATGGATGAAGAAACAATGACTAAAATACATCAAAAAGATAATAGCAAAGAAAGTTATCCATCAAAGAAAAAAATCTATGTGACTGAAAATAAGATGGAGCAAGTAACGCATCATAATAATATTACAGAAGAATATGTAGACTATTTAAAGAAAATGGATAAAAAAAATATATCGGGTATTTCATATCAAAAAAGTACAGCCATTAATTTAGTGGTGCATAATGAAGAGAAAGGATATGAATTAGTATCCACCACGAATATGATGATGCCATGGACACTACTTCCAACCAATCCAAACGAAGATGACAAAGGAATTGTGGAAAACAATTACGATGTTTTGGCAGGAAAGATTAATAATGACGAAGTAGGTTTAATTTTGCAAGTAGATAGTAAAAATCAAATGGACGAATCTACTTTAAAACAATTAGGCCTAACAGGAAAAGAAGTGAGTTTTAACGATATTTTAAATAAAGAACTAAAATTGATACTAAATAATGATTATTATGAACAAATAGGTGAGTACTTTGTTCCTAAAAAGGATTTAGCTTCCCTTTATCAAAATGAAAATAGTATCCCAATTAAGGTACAAGCGATTATTCGTTGTAAAGAAGAAAAAGAAATACTAGCAAATGGTAGTGGAATAGCATATACAAATGCATTGACAGAATTAGTAGTAGAAAAGAATAAAGACTCAGAAATTGTAAAAGCACAGCAAGAAAAGGATTACAACGTTTTGAGTCATCAGGTATTTGAAGAAGATAGTAAAACAAATACGAAAAAAATAATGTTAGCGTATTTAGGCGCTGAAAGTACACCAAGTGCTATCTATATTTATCCAAAAGATTTTAAAAGTAAAGATAATATAGTCACTTATCTAGATAAGTATAATGATAAAAAAACAGAAGAGGAGCGCGTTGAATATACAGACATGGCAGGAATGATATCTTCTCTTTCAGGAAATATTATGGATGCAATTACGATTGTTTTAGTAGCATTCTCGTCAATCTCTTTAATTGTCTCTTCTATTATGATTGGTATCATTACCTATATATCAGTATTAGAAAGAACAAAAGAAATTGGTATTTTACGTTCTCTTGGAGCCAGAAAGAAAGATATTAAACGGGTATTTTTAGCTGAAACGTTCATAATCGGTATTTTTTCAGGAACTCTTGGAATTTTGATCGCTAGACTTTTAGTGATTCCAACGAATATAGCAATCGAAAATCTATCAAAACTTGAAAATGTTGCCAAAATGAACCCAATTCATGCTATAATACTAATAACAATCAGCGTGATTCTTACAATGATTAGTGGATTTATCCCTGCACGAGTTGCATCTAATAAAGATGCTGTAGAATCATTACGAACAGAATAGGAGGAAGTATGGAAAAAGTACTAAAAGCATTTTATAAATCATCTCTAATTACATCATTCATTTTACTAGTATTAGGAATATTATTAATATTTGAGTCAGAAGCAACGATTATTTCTATTTCCTATATTATAGGAGGCTGTTTAATTGCAGCAGGTTTAACAGCAATTATTAATTTCTTTCGAACAAAAATGAAAGATAGTTTCTCAGAGCTAAATATTGTCTATGGTGTCGTAACAGCCACCGCTGGTCTTCTCATTATTATGAATCCTCAAGTAATAGGAAGCTTTATCCCCATAGTAATAGGGATAGGTATTATTATTAACAGTGCTATGAAGTTGCAATATGCCTTTGAATTAAAAAATATCCACAACAAAATGTGGAAAACAACAATGCTTATTTCTATTATTAGTACACTTTGTGGAATTATTCTATTATTTAACCCCTTTGCAGGGGCTGTCATTCTAACAAAGATAATTGGTGGTTTTATTATCACTTATGCAATTTTAGACATTTTTTCTACCTATACAATTAAGAAAAATGTAGTAACAATCAAAAAAACGTTAGAAAATGAAGTGCTAGAAGCAGAAGTAGTGGAAGAAAAACAAAAAAAGAGAAAGTAAAAAGGATAGTGAGGAAAAATGATTTTATGGAGATATGAAGTAAGTCAGGCATTAGATAGTTGGGCAGATAAGATAGAACGATTTGTAAATCAAGTAACATCATCCCCTGCTTTTCCAGCCATCTCTACCTTAGTTCTTTTTGCGATTGCTTGTTGGGCTATTTCTTATTTTTCACGTAAATAATTGATGGGAAAAATACTCATCAATTTTTAATTTGAAAAAATAAGGAAAAAAAGATATAATAAGAAACGGAAGACGAGGTATAAAAATGAATAATTTGAAAGTAGGAAAAAGATATCAAATTCATAGTTATAAGCATAATCATAAAATTCACAGAGCTTGGGATGAAGCAGTTCTTCTAGAAATACATGAGGATTACTTAATTTTTGGTAATAAAAGAACAAAAGTAACAGAATCGAATGGCTGTACTTGGAGAACGAGAGAACCAGCAGTGCTTTATTTCTTTAAAAATAGTTGGTTCAATATTATTGGCCAATATAAAGAAAATGGTATTTATTATTATTGTAATATTGCATCCCCCTTTATTATAGAGGAAAACACAATCAAATATATTGATTATGACTTAGATTTAAGAGTGTTTCCTGATGGTTCATTCAAAGTATTAGATAGAGGAGAATACAAATATCATAAAGGAATGATGAACTATTCCGATGATTTAGATAAGATTTTAAAGAAGGAATTAACTACTTTAATTGAACTAGTGCGTGAAAAAAGTGGGGCATTTGAACCAGGAACTGTAGAAAAATACTACGAAATTTACAAAAAAATGATAGTTACAGAAAAATAATTAAAAAACAATAGCCTGAAAAACTATTGTTTTTTCTTTGAAAAAAGGTAAAAAAATAAGAAAAATTGCATATAATACAAAAAAATGCAAATTTTCTGTATTTTTTTGTTGACATTTAAAAACTTGTTTGTTATATTAAATGAGCACGGCGGGAAAAACCGTGTAAAACAAACAATAAAATCAAATTTTTTAGATGTAAAGTGAATATTTTCTGAAATCTTTCATATCTTAGATAAGGGAAGAAAATATGGAAAATGTCGACTGTTAAATTATGTCTAAAACGATGTCAAAAAAAATTGAAAAAATTTTCAAAAAAGTGTTGACATTGACAAAAGCATTTGATATATTGGTAATGCAACTTGTGAAAAGCAGAAAAAATGATCTTTGAAAACTAAGTAAAACGTCAATTTTGAGTAGCTAGGAAAAAAAAGTAGAACAAACAAACTGAAAATAAATTTTTATTGAGAGTTTGATCCTGGCTCAGGATGAACGCTGGCGGCATGCCTAACACATGCAAGTCGAACGAAGCAGCCCATTGAAGATTGCGTGCTTGCACAAAATCGGATTTGGATTCCTGCTTAGTGGCGCAAGGGTGAGTAACACGTAGGTAATCTGCCTTCGAGTCTGGAATAACAATTAGAAATGATTGCTAATGCCGGATGATATATAGAATGGTACGCCTTTCTATATTAAAAGGAGCCTTTAAAGCTTCGCTTGAAGATGAGCCTGCGCCGTATTAGCTAGTTGGTGGGGTAATGGCCTACCAAGGCGACGATGCGTAGCCGACCTGAGAGGGTGATCGGCCACACTGGGACTGAGACACGGCCCAGACTCCTACGGGAGACAGCAGTTAGGAATATTCGTCAATGGAGGAAACTCTGAACGAGCAATGCCGCGTGAAGGATGACGGTCCTATGGATTGTAAACTTCTGTTGTTAGGGAAGAACGACCTAAGTAGGAAATGACTTAGGAGTGACGGTACCTTTCAAGAAAGCTCCGGCTAACTACGTGCCAGCAGCCGCGGTAATACGTAGGGAGCGAGCGTT